>NZ_JBIVEG010000005.1:0-30472 GCF_044747545.1 Streptomyces sp. NPDC090077 | reverse complement strand
CGCCCCCGCCCCCGCCGCGCCCCGCCCGCCCGCCCCGCCCCCCCCCCGCCCCCCCCCCCCCCCGGCCCCCCCCCCGCCCCCGGGCCCCCCCCCCCGCCCCTGTGTGTATACGAGCCGGTGTGCGCGAGCGGCGCGTTCCGGCCACGGCCGCCGGGGTGCGTGGCACCCCTGCACTCCATTACCCGCCGGCGGCGGTGTCCGGCTGGTGTACCGCTAGATCCGGACCTGCACCGCGCCCGCGAGGCGGTCGTGCAGTCCGCGCCCGTCGCGGTCCCAGATCAGCGCCGGGACGACCAGGGCCAGCAGCAGGGTCCGCAGCACCACGCGGGGGATGCTCAGACGGCCGCCGCCCTGCCCGACCACCCGGAGGCCGAGCATCCGCTTGCCGGGGGTGAATCCCACGGTGCCCACGGTCAGCAGGGTCAGGGAGAGGAAGAGCGCGAGCGTCCAGTTCCCGGCGGCGCCCAGGTCGCCCTGGGTGATGAGCCCGTACGCGATCAGCTGGCAGCCGATCCAGTCGATGAGGACGGCACCGAGCCGGCGCCCGAAACGGGCCGCGGAGCCGGGTCCCGACTGGGGCAGGCCGAGCCGCTGGCCCGGATAGCCGAAGTCGACGCCCATCTCCTCGGCGGCCGCGCGCGGGCCGGAGAGCCAGGAACCGATTGCTTGCCTGTTGTCCACTCCACCACGGTACCGGTGCTCCTCCACGGGACCTGGACCGGACCCTGGTTAACTTGTGCGAAACAAATGGGTCATGCTTGGGAAATCCCGTCTGCTTATGGTCGGTCAGCGTGCGGCACCGCACTGACGCACCACGAGCTATAAAGCCCGTCCCTGCCCCGGGACCGGGAGTAGGAGGAGTTGGATGTTCAAGAACGCCGACGAAGTGAAGCAGTACATCGAGGAGAACGACGTCAAGTTCGTCGACGTCCGCTTCTGCGACCTGCCTGGTGTGATGCAGCACTTCACCATCCCGGCGCGAGCGTTCGACCCGGCGGAGGAGCTTGCCTTCGACGGTTCCTCGATCCGCGGCTTCCAGGCGATCCACGAGTCCGACATGGCGCTGCGCGCCGACATCACCACCGCGCGCCTGGACCCGTTCCGCAAGGACAAGACGCTCAACATCAACTTCTTCATCCACGACCCGATCACGGGTGAGGCCTACAGCCGCGACCCGCGCAACATCGCCAAGAAGGCCGAGGCCTACCTCGCCTCCACCGGCATCGCCGACACCGCGTTCTTCGGCCCCGAGGCCGAGTTCTACGTGTTCGACAGCGTGCGCTTCGCGACCTCCGCGAACGAGGGCTTCTACCACATCGACTCCGAGGCCGGCGCCTGGAACACCGGTTCCGAGGAGAACAACCGCGGCTACAAGGTCCGCTACAAGGGCGGTTACTTCCCGGTCGCCCCGGTCGACCACTTCGCCGACCTGCGCGCCGAGATCTCCCTCGAGCTGGACGCCCAGGGCCTCCAGGTCGAGCGCCAGCACCACGAGGTCGGCACCGGCGGCCAGGCCGAGATCAACTACAAGTTCAACACGCTGCTGGCCGCGGCCGACGACCTGATGCTCTTCAAGTACATCGTGAAGAACGTCGCCTGGCGCAACGGCAAGACCGCGACCTTCATGCCGAAGCCGATCTTCGGCGACAACGGCTCGGGCATGCACGTCCACCAGTCCCTGTGGACCGGCGGCGAGCCGCTCTTCTACGACGAGGCCGGCTACGCGGGCCTGTCGGACACCGCCCGCTACTACATCGGCGGCATCCTCAAGCACGCCCCGTCGCTGCTCGCCTTCACCAACCCGACGGTGAACTCGTACCACCGCCTGGTGCCGGGCTTCGAGGCGCCGGTCAACATGGTGTACTCGCAGCGCAACCGCTCCGCCGCCATGCGCATCCCGATCACGGGCTCGAACCCGAAGGCCAAGCGCGTCGAGTTCCGCGCGCCGGACCCGTCCTCGAACCCGTACCTCGCCTTCGCGGCGCTGCTCCTCGCGGGCCTCGACGGCATCAAGAACAAGATCGAGCCGATGGAGCCGATCGACAAGGACCTCTACGAGCTCTCGCCCGACGAGCACGCGAGCGTCCCGCAGGTCCCGACCAGCCTCGAGGACGTCCTCAAGGCCCTGGAGGAGGACCACGAGTACCTCCTCGCCGGTGGTGTCTTCACCCCCGACCTGATCGAGACCTGGATCGACTACAAGCGCACGCACGAGATCGCCCCGATCGCGCAGCGCCCGCACCCGCACGAGTTCGAGCTCTACTTCGACCTGTAAGAAGCCCAGGTCAGCGTAGGCAGGGAAGGCCCCCGCCGCTCTCTTTCGGAGAGTGGCGGGGGCCTTCTGCTTTTGACAGCGCGCCCGACCGGAGTAACGGTTGATAGGACCTAAAAGCCCGATAAGAGATACATGTTCGGAGGTGCGTGAAAATGCGCCGTAGGATCGTCGGAGCCCTCGTCGCCGGGGCCGCCGGACTCACCCTGGGTCTGCTGCCGGTCGCGAACGCCTCTGCCCACGACGGTGGCTGGGACTCGCGCTCGGACTACCGCCACTCGAACCACTGGGACGATGACGACTGTGGCGGGAACGGCCGCTGGAGCGACCACGACCGCGGGTACAACGACAACGACTGGGGCCGCTGGGACAACGCCAACTGGCACGGCCACGGCGACTGGTACGACGACGACTGGGGCGGCTGGCGCTGAACCTCCGTCCGGCCCGCGTGCTCACGGTGCCCCTGTCCCGCGCTCAGCGGAGCAGGGGCATCGCGCCGGTCAGCTCGCGCAGGGCACGGACCGCGAGGTCCGCGGGGGAGCCGGGGCCCGCGACCGGGGCGTCGCCGGCGGACCAGAGCTCCAGTGAGACCCGGATCGCGTCCGTGGCGGCCGCCGCGAGCAGGCGTACGGACATCGGGTCCGCCTCCGGGCCCGCCAGCCGGGCCACCACCGGGACCAGGCGCTCCTCGGAGTCCTGGTTCACCCGGTACCAGACCGCCCGCAGCGCCTCGTCGGAGGCGGCCGCGCGCAGCAGGCCGCGGGTGACCTCCAAACCCTCCTCCACGGCCTGCGAGTCGCTCAGCGAGCGCGTCACGGCGCGTTCCAGCGCCTCCGCCAGGGGCGTGCCCGGGCGCTCCTCGGCGAGCAGTGCCCGCCAGGCGTCGCCGCCGCCGGCCAGCAGCGGGGCCACGGCCTCCTGCTTGTTGCGGAAGTAGCGGTAGAAGGTGCGCAGCGCGACCCCCGCCCGGTGGGCGATGTCCTCGGCGGTGGTGCCGTCGGGGCCGTTCGCGGCGAAGAGCTCGCAGGCGGCGCGGGCGATGTCCAGCTGGGTGGCGGCCTTGCGGCGCTCGGTCAGCGACTGGGTTCCGGGGCCGGCCTGGGGGGAGTACGGGCGGGGAGATCTCACGGGTGAAGCCTACGCCAGGACCGGCTGGAGAATGCATTCTGCGCCACTCTGGCAAAACGTGCCACGTAGTCGGTACGCTCGCCCCATGAACCGTTACGAAGGACGTCGCGTCCTCATCACCGGCGGCGGCTCGGGCATCGGCCAGGCCACCGTCCACCGCATTCTCTCCGAGGGCGGCCGCGTCCACGCCGTCGACGTGAACGAGGCCGGCCTGAAGGCCACCGCCGAACAGGCGGCCGCCGCAGGCCACGGCGGCCGGCTGACCACCGCAGTCCTGGACATATCCGACGAAGCCGCGGTCAAGACCGGCGTCGCCGCCGCCGTCGACGCCCTCACCGGCATCGACGTCCTGGTCAACGCGGCGGGCATCCTGCGCTCCGCACACACCACCCGGACCACGCTCGACCTGTGGAACCAGGTGATCTCGGTCAACCTGACCGGCACCTTCCTGATGATCCGCGAGTCGATCCCGGCACTGCTGGCCGGCGAGCAGCCCGTCGTCGTCAACTTCAGCTCCACCTCGGCGAGCTTCGCCCACCCCTACATGTCCGCCTACGCGGCCAGCAAGGGCGGCATCCAGTCCATGACCCACGCCCTGGCCGCCGAGTACAGCAAGCAGGGCCTGCGCTTCGTCGCCGTCGCCCCCGGCTCCATCGAGAGCGGCATGACCACCGGCACCGGCCCCGGCCTGCCCGAGGACACCGACTGGAGCCTGTTCGCCAAGCTCGCCCCGGCCCTCGGCCAGGGCTTCGCCGGCCCGCAGACCGTCGCCGGCGTCGTCGCGATGCTCGGCTCCGAGGACGGCGCCTTCATCACCGGCACCGAGATCCGCATCGACGGCGGCACGCACTACTAGGACGCTTCCTAGGGCCGGAAGCGGTCCCAGAGCCGGGGGAAGCGCTCCGCCAGCACGGCTTCGTTCTCGAAGTCCAGCGGGGTGCCCTCCGGCTCCTCCGCCTGCAACGGGATGCCCAGGTCCGGGGCCACCACCCCGGTGAGCTGCTCGTACGCCTCGTCGGCCGCGTACCCGAGCTCCTCGCCGTCCCCGTCGATCTCCTCGTCGAACTCGCCCAGCAGCTCCGCCAGCCGGTCCGGGTCGTGCACCCCGCCCTCGAAGACCTCCCGGCCCTGCCCGATCAGCCAGCACCGGAAGTAGTCGAACGCGTCGTCGCTCGCTCCGTCGAGCAGCACCCACGCCGCGCCCCACAGGTCCCAGGTGTACGCCCGGTTGTACCGGGACTCGAAGTGCCGCGCGAAATCCAGCACGGAGTCGGGATCGAGCTGCGCCAGCCGTTCCACGAGCAGCTCGGCATGCTCCTCGGGGTCGCCCTCGGCGGCCTCGCGGGTACGGTCGACGATCTCCCAGAACTCCGTCTCGTCCATCACGGGATCCAGCATCACGGCTCCCTGCCCGCGTCGCCACCGCTCGTACGGCCAAAGGCCGGTGTCCACCCCCTCGGGGGTGGACACCGGCCTTCGTCGTGTCGGTCGCGCGGGGCTCAGAGGCCGTAGCGCTCCCGGGCCTCCTTGACGGCGGACGCCGGGACCTCGCCGCGGCGGGCGAGCTGGGCCAGCGAGGCCGCCACGATCGACTGGGCGTCGACACCGAAGTGGCGGCGGGCACCCTCACGGGTGTCGGACAGACCGAAGCCGTCCGTACCCAGCGAGGTGTAGTCCTGCGGGACCCACTGGCTGATCTGGTCCGGGACCTGGCGCATCCAGTCGGAGACCGCCAGGACCGGGCCCGGGGCGCCCTCCAGCACGCGGGTCACGTACGGGGTGCGCTCCTCGCCGCGCAGCAGCGCCTCGTCGCACTCCAGCGCGTCGCGGCGCAGCTCGCCCCACGAGGTGGCGGACCACACGTCGGCGGCCACGTTCCAGTCGGCGGCCAGCAGCTGCTGGGCCTCCAGGACCCAGTGGATCGCCGTACCCGAGGCCATCAGCTGGATCTTCGGGGCGTCGGCGGCCGGGGCGGCCTCCAGGGCGGCGGCCGTGTTGAAGCGGTACAGGCCCTTGATGATGCCTTCCTCGACGCCCTCGGGCATCGCGGGCTGCACCTTCGGCTCGTTGTAGACCGTCAGGTAGTAGAAGACGTCCTCGGGCTGCTCGCCGTACATCCGGCGCAGACCGTCCTTGACGATCACCGCGATCTCGTACGCGAAGGCCGGGTCGTAGTTGAGCGACGCCGGGTTCGTGGACGCGATCAGGTGCGAGTGGCCGTCGGCGTGCTGGAGGCCCTCACCGGTCAGCGTGGTGCGGCCGGCCGTGGCGCCGACGATGAAGCCCTTGCCGAGCTGGTCGGCGAGCTGCCACATCTGGTCGGCGGTGCGCTGCCAGCCGAACATCGAGTAGAAGATGTAGAACGGGATCATCGGCTCGCCGTGCGTCGCGTACGACGTGCAGGCGGCGATGAAGTCGGCCATGGCGCCGGCCTCGGTGATCCCCTCGTTGAGGATCTGGCCGTCCTTGGCCTCCTTGTAGTACATCAGCTGGTCGCGGTCGACCGGCTCGTACGTCTGGCCCAGCGGCGAGTAGATGCCGGCCGACGGGAAGAGGGACTCCATACCGAAGGTGCGGGCCTCGTCGGGGACGATCGGCACCCAGCGCTTGCCGGTCTCCTTGTCCCGCATCAGGTCCTTGACGAGGCGGACGAAGGCCATGGTGGTGGCCATCTCCTGCTTGCCGGAACCCTTGATGAGCGGGGCGAAGGAGCGGTCGGCCGGAGCCGGCAGGGCCACGTGGTGGACCTTGCGGGCCGGGGCGGGGCCGCCGAGGGCCGCGCGGCGCTCGTTCAGGTACTGCACCTCGGGGCTGTTCGCGCCCGGGTGGCCGTACGGGACCTTGCCGTCGGCGAAGGCGCTGTCCGGGATCGGGAGGCCAAGGAGGTCGCGCATGTCCTTGAACTCGTCGATCGTCAGCTTCTTCATCTGGTGGTTCGCGTTCTTCGACTCGAACCCGGCGCCCAGCGTGTAGCCCTTGACGGTCTGCGCGAGGATGACCGTCGGCGCACCCTTGTGCTCCAGGGCGGCCTTGTACGCGGCGTACACCTTGCGGGGCTCGTGGCCGCCGCGGGAGGTGTGGAAGCACTCGGCGATCTTGGCGTCGGAGAGCAGGGCGCCGAGGGCGACGAGCTCGGCGTTGGCGCCGAAGAAGTGCTGGCGGATGTAGGCCGCGTCGCGGGTCGCGTACGTCTGGAACTGCGCGTCGGGTACCTCGCGCAGGCGGCGTACCAGGGCGCCCGTGGTGTCGAGCTGGAACAGCTCGTCCCAGGCGGTGCCCCACAGGGTCTTGATGACGTTCCAGCCGGCGCCGCGGAACTGGGCCTCCAGCTCCTGGACCACGCGGAAGTTCGCGCGGACCGGGCCGTCGAGGCGCTGCAGGTTGCAGTTGATGACGAACGTCAGGTTGTCGAGCTGCTCGCGGGAGGCCAGGGCCAGGGCGGCGGTCGACTCGGGCTCGTCCATCTCGCCGTCGCCGAGGAAGGCCCAGACGTGCGAGTTGGAGGTGTCCTTGATGTTCCGGTTCTGCAGGTAGCGGTTGAAGCGCGCCTGGTAGATCGCGGAGAGCGGGCCGAGGCCCATGGAGACCGTGGGGAACTCCCACAGCCACGGCAGGCGCCGCGGGTGCGGGTAGGACGGCAGGCCGTTGCCGCCGGACTCCTGGCGGAAGTTGTCGAGCTGCTGCTCGGAGACGCGCCCGTCGAGGAAGGCGCGGGCGTAGATGCCGGGGGAGGCGTGGCCCTGGATGTAGAGCTGGTCGCCCGATCCGTCGGCCTCCTTCCCGCGGAAGAAGTGCTGGAAGCCGGTCTCGTACAGCCACGCGGCGGAGGCGAAGGTGGCGATGTGGCCGCCGACGCCGTACTTGGAGCCGCGGGTCACCATGGCGGCCGCGTTCCAGCGGTTCCAGGCGGTGATCTTGGCTTCCATCTCCTGGTCACCCGGGAACTCGGGCTCCGCGGAGGTGGGGATGGTGTTGACGTAGTCCGTCTCCAGCAGCTTCGGCAGGGCGAGGCCGGCGGCCTCGGCGTGCTGGAGGGTGCGGCGGAGCAGGTATTCGGCGCGGCGCGTACCGGCGGCCTTTGCGACGGCGTCCAGGGAGGCCGCCCATTCGGCGGTCTCCTCGGTGTCGCGGTCCGGGAGCTGGTCGAGCTCGCTCGGAAGCTTTCCTACGGGGTCGGACATCGGTGTGCGCCGCCTTCCGGACAAAGGAGAGGAGGTGGTGAAGAAAACCCTGACGGGCAGGACAGGGTCGATGGACCCGGTTGGGGCCCGCAGTGACTGTAAATCCCTGATCGATGATCGATCAAATAAAAGTGACGAATAATCGTCGGTGTGACAAAAGTCGGCACCCGGTGCCATGAACCCAGGCACCCGGTGCCTGCTTCATCAGTACATGCCACCGGGGCTGCGATTCACTGGAGGATCGCTAAAAGCCGCAGGTCAGGGCGGTGTCGAAGGCGTCGGGAGTGAGTCAGGCGCTGCGCGGCGCGCAGCCCAGGACGTGCCGCTTCACCAGAACCCCGATATCCGGGTCCTGGCTGCGGAACGCCGCGACGAGGGCCTCGTGCTCCTCCGCGTAGGACTTCTGGACGGTTCCCAGCCACCGGATGGACAGGGCGGTGAAGACCTCGATGCCCAGGCTCTCCCAGGTGTGCAGCAGCACGCTGTTCCCGGCCGCCCGCACCATCTCCCGGTGGAAGCCCACCGTGTGCCGCACCTGCGCCGTGCCGTCCTGGGTCCGGTCGGCCTCCCACAGGGCCTCCACGTGCGGCTCCAGGGCCGAGCAGTCGGACGCCAGCCGCGGCGCGGCCAGCTCGGCCGCGATCTGCTCCAGGCCGGCCCGGACCGGGTAGATCTCCTCCAGGTCCGCGGCCGAGAGGTTCCGCACGCGGACGCCCTTGTTCGGCGCCGACTCGATCAGCCGCAGCGTCTCCAGCTCGCGCAGCGCCTCGCGCACGGGCGTCTGGCTGACCTCCAGCTCGACGGCGATCCGCCGCTCCACGATCCGCTCGCCGGGCTTCCAGCGGCCGCTGACGATCCCCTCCACGATGTGCTCGCGGATCTGCTCGCGCAGCGAGTGCACGACGGGTGGGGTGATCATCGGGTTTCAACTCCTGTGTGTGCGGACACTCGGGGCCTGATGCGTAGACAATACGGCCGTCGTGGCCTGCTCCGATGCGTTCGCGGTCCGGGACGCAGGGTGAGGCTCGTTACAACGGGGGTACAACGACGGCGCCCCCGCCCGGACGAATCCGGACGGGGGCGCCGCAAGCGGCAGTTCCCTGCGCGCCTTGGCCTTACAGGCCGAGCTCGACCTCGAACTCGCCGGCCTCGAGGATCGCCTTGACGGCGGTGAGGTACCGGGCCGCGTCCGCGCCGTCCACCAGGCGGTGGTCGTAGGACAGGGTCAGGTACGTCATGTCGCGGACGCCGATGACGGTGCCCTCTTCGGTCTCGATGACGACCGGGCGCTTGACCGTGGCACCGATGCCCAGGATCGCGACCTGGTTCGGCGGAACGATCACCGTGTCGAACAGCGCACCGCGGGAACCGGTGTTGCTGATGGTGAAGGTCGCGCCGGACAGCTCGTCCGGGGTGATCTTGTTGCCGCGGACCTTGCCGGCCAGGTCGGCCGTGGCCTTGGAGATGCCCGCCAGGTTGAGGTCACCGGCACCCTTGATGACCGGGGTCATCAGGCCCTTCTCGGAGTCCACGGCGATGCCGATGTTCTCCGAGTCGAAGTAGGTGATGGTGCCCTCGTCGTCGTTGATCCGGGCGTTGACGACCGCGTGGGCCTTCAGCGCCTGGGCAGCGGCCTTGACGAAGAACGGCATCGGGGACAGCTTGACGCCCTCGCGGGCGAGGAAGCCGGCCTTGGCCTTCTCGCGCAGCTTCATGATCTTGGTGATGTCCACCTCGACCACGGAGCTGAGCTGCGCCTGCGAGTGCAGGGCCTTCATCATGTTGTCGCCGATGACCTTGCGCATGCGGGTCATCTTGACCGTCTGACCGCGCAGCTCGGACACCGCGGCGGCCGGGGCCTTCGCGGCCGGAGCGGCAGCGGCCGGAGCCGGGGCGGCGGCGGCCTTGGCGGCCTCGGCGGCGGCCAGGACGTCCTGCTTGCGGATGCGGCCACCGACACCGGTGCCCGTGACCGTGGACAGGTTGACGCCGGACTCCGAGGCGAGCTTGCGCACCAGCGGGGTCACGTACGCGCCCTCGTCGCCGGAGACGGCGGCGGGAGCGGCCGGGGCGACCGGAGCCGGAGCGGCGACCGGGGCCGGGGCGGCCGGAGCGGCCACGACCGGGGCCGGAGCGGCCACGGGGGCGGCCGGGGCGACCGGAGCCGGAGCGGCGGCGGCCGGGGCGGCCACGACCGGAGCCGGGGCGGCGACCGGGGCGACCGGAGCCGGAGCGGCAGCGGCGGGGGCGGCGGCCGGAGCCGCGCCCGCGACACCGATGACGGCGAGACGGGCGCCGACCTCGGCGGTCTCGTCCTCGGCGACCAGGATCTCCAGCAGGGTGCCGGAGACCGGGGCGGGGATCTCGGTGTCGACCTTGTCCGTGGAGACCTCGAGCAGCGGCTCGTCGGCCTCGACGGACTCGCCGACCTCCTTCAGCCAGCGGGTGACGGTGCCCTCGGTGACCGACTCGCCCAGCGCGGGCAGCACGACGTCGGTGCCGGAGGCGGCGCCCGCCGGAGCGGCGGCCGGGGCCGGGGTCTCGGCCGGTGCGGGGGCGGCCGGGGCCTCGGCGACGGGGGCCGGAGCGGCCGGAGCCGCGGGGGCCTCGGCGGCGGCCGGGGCGGCAGCGGCGGCCGGAGCGCCGGAGCCGTCGTCGATGACGGCCAGCTCGGCGCCGACCTCGACGGTCTCGTCCTCGGCGACCTTGATGGAGGCCAGGATGCCGGAGACGGGGGAGGGGATCTCGGTGTCGACCTTGTCGGTCGAGACCTCGAGCAGCGGCTCGTCAGCCTCGACGCGCTCGCCCTCGGCCTTGAGCCAACGGGTGACAGTGCCCTCGGTGACGCTCTCGCCGAGCGCCGGAAGGGTTACGGAAACCGACATGGTTTCAGTTGCTCCTAACGAAAGTGCGGAAGTGGTCGTCGCGCCCGTGACGATTAGTCGTGTGCGTGCAGCGGCTTGCCGGCCAGGGCCAGGTGGGCCTCGCCGAGGGCCTCGTTCTGGGTCGGGTGCGCGTGGATGAGCTGCGCGACCTCGGCCGGCAGGGCCTCCCAGTTGTAGATCAGCTGGGCTTCGCCGACCTGCTCGCCCATCCGGTCACCGACCATGTGGACGCCGACCACGGCACCGTCCTTGACCTGGACGAGCTTGATCTCGCCCGCGGTCTTCAGGATCTTGCTCTTGCCGTTGCCCGCCAGGTTGTACTTCAGGGCGACGACCTTGTCCGCGCCGTAGATCTCCTTGGCCTTGGCCTCGGTGATGCCGACCGAGGCGACCTCGGGGTGGCAGTACGTGACGCGCGGGACACCGTCGTAGTCGATCGGGACGGCCTTCAGGCCGGCCAGGCGCTCCGCGACGAGGATGCCCTCGGCGAAGCCGACGTGTGCGAGCTGCAGGGTGGGGACGAGGTCGCCCACGGCCGAGATGGTCGGCACGTTGGTCTGCATGTACTCGTCGACCAGGACGTAGCCGCGGTCCATCGCGACGCCCTGCTCCTCGTAGCCCAGGCCCTGGGAGACCGGGCCGCGGCCGATGGCGACCAGCAGCACCTCGGCCTCGAAGGTCTTGCCGTCGGCCAGCGTGACCTTGACACCCGTCTCGGTGTACTCGGCCGACTGGAAGAAGGTGCCCAGGTTGAACTTGATGCCGCGCTTGCGGAAGGCACGCTCAAGGATCTTGGAGCTGTTCTCGTCCTCGACCGGGACGAGGTGCTTGAGGCCCTCGATGACGGTGACGTCGGTGCCGAAGGACTTCCACGCCGAGGCGAACTCGACGCCGATGACGCCGCCGCCCAGGATGATCGCGGACTGGGGCACGCGGTCCAGGACCAGCGCGTGGTCCGAGGAGATGATCCGGTTGCCGTCGATGGTCAGGCCCGGCAGCGACTTCGGCACGGAGCCGGTCGCCAGCAGGACGTGGCGGCCCTGGATGCGCTGGCCGTTGACGTCGACGGAGGTCGGGGAGGACAGACGGCCCTCACCCTCGATGTACGTCACCTTGCGGGAGGCGACCAGGCCCTGGAGGCCCTTGTACAGGCCCGAGATGACCTCGTCCTTGTACTTGTGCACACCTGCGATGTCAACGCCCTCGAAAGAGGCCTTGATACCGAACTGTCCGGCCTCGCGCGCCTGGTCGGCGATCTCACCGGCGTGCAGCAGAGCCTTCGTGGGGATGCAGCCGTTGTGCAGGCAGGTGCCGCCGAGCTTGTTCTTCTCGATCAGCGCAACGTCGAGACCCAGCTGGGATGCGCGGAGAGCCGCGGCGTAACCGCCACTGCCACCGCCGAGGATCACTAGGTCGAAAACGGTGCTGGCGTCGTTCGCCACGTCACGTCCTCCATGCATGTGCGCCGGGCACCGGTCCTCTGTGACCGGGCGGCGGCTGGTAATCGGCCGCTTGTTTCTTCGGCCCTGTGGTGGGGGCCCTGTCCTGCCGAGAACCCATCTTCGCATTTGTCGGGGGAACGCGGGACGCCGGGCCCCGGGTGTGGACCGTCGTTCTGCCCGAGATCCGGGTTACCCGTGCGTAGAAACCTACTGATCCTCGACGTTTCTTCCAGAGCGAACGCGCCCCGGGACCCCGATCGGGGTCCCGGGGCGCGCCGCACGTCACACGGGGCGTCTCACGGGGTGGTACCCGGGCCGCCCGCGCGGCGGGAACGGGTGCGTCAGCCCAGGTCGCCCGTGGCGGTGCGCTCGGCCAGCCGCACCAGGGTGCGCACGGCGGAGCCGGTGCCGCCCTTGGGGGTGTAGCCGTACGGGGCGCCCTCGTGGAAGGCCGGGCCCGCGATGTCCAGGTGCGCCCAGGTGATGCCCTCGCCGACGAACTCCTGGAGGAAGAGGCCGGCCACCAGACCGCCGCCCATCCGCACGCCCATGTTGGCGATGTCGGCGGTGGGGGAGTCCATGGTCTTGCGCAGGTCCTCGGGGAGCGGCATCGGCCAGGAGGCCTCGCCGACCTCTTCCGCGATCTCGTGGATCGAGGTGCGGAAGGCGTCGTCGTTGGCCATGATCCCGAAGGTGCGGTCGCCGAGCGCCAGCACCATGGCACCGGTCAGGGTGGCGACGTCGACGATCGCGTCCGGGTTGTCCTCGGAGGCCTTGGTCAGCGCGTCGCCCAGGACCAGGCGGCCCTCGGCGTCCGTGTTCAGGACCTCGACGGTCTTGCCGCTGTACATGCGCAGCACGTCGCCGGGCTTGGTGGCGGAGCCGGAGGGCATGTTCTCGGCGAGCGCGAGCCAGCCGGTGACGTTGACCTGGAGGCCCAGCTTGGCGGCGGCGATGACGGCGGAGAAGACGGCGGCGGCGCCGGCCATGTCGCACTTCATCGTCTCGTTGTGGCCGGCCGGCTTCAGGGAGATGCCGCCCGAGTCGTACGTGATGCCCTTGCCGACGAAGGCGAGGTGCTTCTCCGCCTTGGCGTGGGTGTAGGTGAGCTTCACCAGGCGCGGCGGGTTCTCGGAGCCCTTGCCGACGCCCATGATGCCGCCGTAGCCGCCCTTGACCAGGGCCTTCTCGTCGAGGATCTGGACCTTGACGCCGTTCTCCTTCGCGGTCGCGGAGGCGACGGCGGCGAAGGCCTCGGGGGTGAGGTCGTTCGGCGGGGTGTTGATCAGGTCGCGGGCGACGTTGACCTCGGTGGCGACGACGACGGCGCGCTCGGCCGCGGCCTTGTGCTCCTTGTCGCGCGGCTTGGCGCCGAGCAGGGCGACCTCGGCCAGCGGCTGCTTGGGGCCGCTGTTCTTCGCGGCCTTCTTCTCGCCGCCCTGGTAGGCGGTGAAGGCGTACGCGCCCAGCAGCGCACCCTCGGCGACGGCGGTGACGGCGGAGGCGTCGTCCAGGGGGAGGGCGAACGCGGCCTTCTTCGAACCGTGCAGCGCGCGGGAGGCGGAGCCGGCGGCGCGGCGCAGGGCCTCCTCGTCGAAGGACTCGTCCTGCTCAGGGGCCGCACCCAGGCCGACCGCCAGCACGACCGGGGCCTTGAGGCCGGCCGGCGCGGGCAGCTTGGTGGTCTCGCCCTCGGCGCCCGTGGCGCCGAGCGATTCGAGCACGCCGGCGAGCTTTCCGTCGAACGCCTTGTCCACGGCCTCGGCGCCGGCGGCCACGACGAGCCCCTTCGGGCCCTTCGCGACGCCGACCACGAGGGCGTCGGCGCGCAGCGTCGCCGCGCCGGCAGTGCTGAGAGTCAGAGCAGTCACGGTGGTGAAGTCTCGCTTCCGTTTTGTGTTAGTGGGCGCTTGGGTCGCGTCGGGGTCACCGGCCGCTCCGCAGCGATCGTATTCGGGCCCGGCGGCCGCCGGAAACGAGCCTACGCGCAGGTAGTCGTCCGTACGCCACTACAAGGTTTGTCAAGTTGTTCGATCAATGCGCCATCGGGTTCACCCATCTGTGGACTCTGCTCCAGGTTTGCCCTTTAGAGCTGACGGGGTCCGAGAGACTCGCATCACTCTCGCAAGAGGACGTGGGGTCCTTTTGCATGATTTTCCACAGTGCCTCCCCGGCCCGGCTTCCGCCATGGGCCGACGTCGAGGGATGCCTGCGGGGGGAAGGCCGAAATGGTCAACAAGAACCGGATGAACAGGGCCGCCGCGGCAATGGCGGCGGCAGCCCTGATGTCCGTGGCAGTACCCGCCGCGACCGCCGAGGCGGCGGACGCGACACCGCGCATCGACCTCAAGGTCCTGGTCGTCGACGACGGCGGCAGCTCCGTCGGCGCGATCACCGCGCAGCTCAAGGACACCGGCGTCCCCTACACCAAGGTGGACCTGGCCAGTGCCGGCCGCCCCGTCATCAACGCCGCGTTCCTCGCCGACACGGTCGACGGCCGGCCCCGGGCCAAGTACCAGGGGGTCGTGCTGCCCAACGAGAACCCCTTCGGCGAGGGCTCCGCCGAGATGGCGGCGCTCGCCGCGTACGAGACGACGTACGGGATCCGCCAGGTCGACGCCTACACCTGGGCCCACCCGGGGGTCGGGCTCGAATACACCGACAACGGCGGCTTCAGCGGACAGCTCGACGGCACCCAGGCCGCCGTCACCGCCGCCGGCAAGGCCGGCCCGTTCGGCTACCTCGCAGGTCAGGTCACCTTCGAGGACAACTCCGCCATGGTTCCGGAGAGCTACGGCTTCATGGGCAAGCCGCGCACCGGCTACACCAGCTACCTCGACGCCCCCGTCGGCGGCGGCCGGGCCTCCCTCGTCGGCGAGTACACCCACGACGGACGCAGCGAACTCGTCGTCACCTTCGGCTACAACCAGTACCAGCAGCAGTTCCGGCTGCTCGCCCGCGGCATCGTCGAATGGCTCACGCAGGGCGTCCACCTCGGCCAGGAGCGCAGCTACTTCGCGGTCCACGTCGACGACGTCTTCGCCCCGGACGCCCGCTGGAGCAAGGAGCTCAACTGCACGCCCGGCGACTACGCCTGCGCGGGCGGCGAGGGCAAGGAGAGCACCATCCGGATGACCGCCGCCGACGCCCAGTACGCGGCGCAGTGGCAGACGTCCAAGAACTTCAAGCTGGACATGCTCTTCAACGCGGGCGCCGGCGAGGAGTGGAAGGCCGAGAACGGCGGCACCGACGCGCTGACCGCCCAGCTCGTCGCCGACCGCGCCAAGTACCGCTGGATGAACCACACCTACACGCACCCGTTCCTCGGCTGCACCCAGAACACCGCCGTCAGCCCCTGGACCTGCGCGAAGAACGCCCAGGGCGCCGTGACCTGGATGAGCCGCGCCGAGATCTCCGCGCAGATCCGCGACAACAACAACTGGGCCGCGTCCAAGGGCATCACCGTCGACCGCTCCGAGCTGGTCACCGGCGAGCACTCCGGCCTCAAGACCCTTCCGCAGCAGCCGCAGGACAACCCCAACCTGGCCGGCGCCCTCGCCGACAACGGGGTCAAGTGGGCGGGCAGCGACAACTCCCGCGAACCCGACCAGCGGGCCGTCGGCGCCGCCCTGACCGTCCCCCGCCACCCGATGAACGTGTACTACAACACGGGCACCAACGCGGAGATGGCCGACGAGTACAACTGGATCTACACCAGCCGCGCCCACGGCGGCAGCGGCATCTGCGAGGACAACCCGGCGACCTCCACCTGCCTGCCGGCCCCGCTCGACGTCAACACCGGCTACCTGGACTACATCGTCCCGGCCGAGGCCCGCACCGCCATGCGCCACGTGCTCGCCAACGACCCGCGCCCGCACTACGTCCACCAGGCCAACCTCGCCGAGGACCGCACCCTCTACCCGGTGCTCAACAAGGTCCTCGACACCTACCGCGGGCTCTTCGCGGCCAGCGCGCCGATCGTCAACCAGAGCATGAAGGACACCGGCGTCGAGTTCCAGCGCCGCGCGGCCTGGAACAAGGCCGTCGCCGACGGCAAGGTGACCGCCTACCGGATCGGCAAGGACGTCGTCGTCAAGGCGCCCTCCGGAGTCGTCGCCCCGGTCACCGCCCCGAACGGCACGAAGAAGCAGCTGCTCCTCGGCACCGCCGACTTCGGCACCGCCTACGCCGGCACCCGCTCCGCCTGGACGGCTCCCGAGGTGCTCCAGTCGCAGGTCACGCTCAAGCTCCTCTGACCCGCCCGCACCACCCGCACCACCCCGCGCGAGGCGTACCGCCGTACTGCCCGTACCGCCCGTACGCCCTCGCGCGGCACACGTGGCACCGAGAGCCGGCGCACCACACGCGCACCACGGGCGCCGGCCCCTTTTTCCGTCCTGGGGGGACACACCGCATGAGCCATGGGCGTCATGTCACCATGCTCACCGAAGGCACCTATCCGCACGTCCACGGCGGCGTCAGCACCTGGTGCGACCAGCTGGTACGCGGCATGCCGGAGGTCGACTTCAACGTCATAGCCCTGACCGGCTCCGGACGCGAGCCGGTCACGTGGGAGCTGCCGCGCAACGTCTACCGGCACACCGCCGTCCCGCTCTGGGGACCGCCGCCGGTCCGGACCCGCCGCACGGCCCTGCGGGGCAAGGCCCGCCGCAGCTTCACAGAAACGTACGAAACCTTCCTGCTCTCCCTGATCGACCCCGAGCACGGAGGCTTCTCCGAGGCCCTGGGAGAACTCGCCCGCCTCGCCCGCGCCGGCCGGCTCGCCCCGGCCCTGCGCTCCGAAGCCGTCCTGCGCCTGCTGATGGACGTGTGGACCCGCCCCGGCCAGGCCACCGCCACGGCCGGACCCACCATCCACGACGCGCTCACCGCCACCGACCTGCTGGAGCACGCCCTGCGCCCGCTGTCGGTCCGGATCCCGCCCGACAGCGTCGCCCACGCCGTCAGCAGCGGCCTCGCCACCCTCCCCGCCCTCGCCGCCAAACGCCTCGACGGAGTGCCCTTCCTCCTCACCGAGCACGGCATCTACCTGCGCGAGCGCTACCTCGGCTACCGCACCGCCGCCCAGCGCTGGCCCGTCAAGGCCCTCATGCTCGGCTTCTACCGCGAGCTCAACTCCGAGGGCTACCGGCAGGCCGACCTGATCACCCCCTGCAACCAGTACAACCGCCGCTGGGAAGAACGCGGGGGCGCCGACTCCGAACGGATCCGCACCGTCTACAACGGCGTCGACCCGCACGCCTTCCCCGAGGCCGGCCCCGAACCCGACGTCCCCACCCTCAGCTGGTGCGGCCGCATCGACCCGATCAAGGACCTCGAAACCCTGATCCGCGCCTACGCGCTCATGCGCGAGGAACTCCCCGCCCTGCGCCTGCGCCTCTTCGGACCCGTCCCGGCCGGCTGCGAGGACTACCAGCTCCGCCTGGAGAAACTCGCCGCCGAACTCGGCGTCACCGACGGCATCACCTACGAGGGCCGCATCGACCAGGTCGCCCAGGCCTACGCCGCCGGCTCCGTCGTCATGCTCTCCAGCATCAGCGAGGGCTTCCCCTTCAGCATCATCGAAGCCATGTCCTGCGGCCGCACCACCGTCTCCACCGACGTCGGCGGCGTCCGCGAAGCCGTCGGCGACACCGGCCTCGTCGTGCCGCCCCGCGAACCCGAGACCATGGCCCGCGCCACCCTCGCCCTCCTCCGCGACGACGCCCGCCGCGCCGAACTCGGCCGGATGTCCCGCAAGCGGGTCATCGAGAAGTTCACCCTCCACCAGTCCGTCGACGGCTTCCGGCACATCTACCGCGAACTCGCCGACCAGACGCGCGCCGGCCACCCCGTCCTCCCCCTCCGCACGGGCCAGGACTGGACCCGGCGGCTCGCCGACCCCTGGTCCAACGACCCCTGGAACAAGGAACTCGCAGCCGACGGGAGCATGTGGTGAGCGGATCCCTCTGGCTCAGGCCGCCCGGACCGGAAGGCACCTGGGTCCACCTCGGCCGCCGCCCGGCCCCCGCAGCCGGCCCGGCCCCCGCCGGCCGCACCGACACCCTGCCCGCCCTGCCCCGGCCCCGCCCCGGCGGGCCCGGGGCCCCGGCCGCCGACCCCATGGACGAACTCGCCGACCGCCTCGGCGGGTTCGCCGGCGCGGCCGTCCACCCCGACGAGATCGCCGCCATCCTCGAATCCGACGGGATGACCGACGAACACATCCGGCTCACCTACGGCCGCGAGGACTCCTTCGCCCTCGCCGAAGAGCTCTACGCCCGCGTCCCCCGCACCTTCCCCGAACCCGACCGGCTCCCCGACCCCTGGAAGGTCCCCCTCACCGCCTGCCTGCTCCGCGGGCTCATCTTCGCCCTGCCCGGCCTCGCCTACGTCCTCGGCGCCCCCCTGCTCGAAGGCCCGCCCGACCGGCTCGGACTCCCCGCCGGCACCCTGACCCTGCTCGCCGGAGCCCTCATCGGCTGGGTCTGGGACCAGAGCCTGTCCCACCGCGCCTACTCCTGGCTCGGCCTCGGCGACCGGGCCGCCGCCGGACGGACCCTGCTCGTCGGCGCCCCCGTCGGCGCCCTCCTCGGCACCGCCGCCGCCTTCGCCGTCCCCGGCGGGCCGCCGTTCTCGTACGCCTTCGCCGCCGGCCAGGCCGTCTACGTCGGCGCCGCCACCGTCCTGCTGGTGCTCGGCCGCGAACGCCTCCTGCTCGCAGCCCTCGCCCCCATGGCCGCCGGGGCCGTCCTCGCCCTGTTCACCGACCCGCCCGTACCCCTGCGCATCACCCTGCTCCTCGTCTCCCTGCTCGCCGCGTGCACCCTCGCCCTGCGGGAACTGCCGCTCGCCACCGGCGTACGGGCCGGGGTGCGCAGGATCCACCGCTGGGCGCAGCGCCGCCCGGGCGAAGGCCGCCCGGTGGGCCCGGTGCGCTGGCGGATGCTGCGCGGCGCCGAGGAGGACCACACCCGGCGCGGACCCCGCATCGGGGACTCGGTGCCCTACGGGGTGTTCGGCCTCGGCACCGGCCTGCTCGTGCTGTACGCCGCCCTGGGCGAGGTGCTCAGCGGCGGCCCCGCCGAAGCCGTCGCCGCACCCTCCGCCGTGGCCCTCACCCTCAGCATGGGCCCCGCCGAATGGCTGCTGCACCGCTTCCGCAGCGGCAGCCTCGCCGGGCTGCGGGCGGCCCGCTCACCCGGCGCGTTCTGGCGCAGGATGCTCGCCACCCTGACCCGCTGCCTCGCCCTGTACCTCGCGGTGCTGCTCGTCCTCGGCGTCACCGGCACCCTGCTGTGGCCGCACGCCCCCGGCCTGACCGGACTCCGCGTCGCCACCCTGCTGCTCCTCGGCACCGTGATGTGGACCGGGCTGCTCCTGCAGTCCTTCGGCGCGGTCCGCCCCGCCGCCGTGATCTGCTCCGGCGCGGCCTTCGCCCAGAGCCTGGCCCTGCTCGCCGGCATCGGACAGCCCCGCCTGGTCCAGCTCGCCGTCGCCGGCACCGCGGCCGCCGCCCTCGCCGTACTGGTCTGCCTGCTCCTCGGCCGGGCCACGGCACACCGATGACGAAGGGAACGAAGGAAGCCATGCTGCTGGTCCCGCTCTACGAGCACCCCGCCGACCGGCCCGAGGAGTGGGAGCGGCTCATCCGCTCCGCCGGGCAGCTGCACTCGGTGGTGCTCAACCCCGACAGCGGGCCCGGCCGGGCCCCCGACGAACGGTTCGCCGCCGTCGCCGCCCGGCTCCGCGACGCCGGCGTGCCCGTCCTCGGCTACGCCGACACCGACTACGGGAGGCGCCCGCACGCAGCCGTCGTCCAGGACCTGCTGCGCCACCGCGACTGGTACGGGGCCGACGGGGCCTTCCTCGACCAGGCCGCCGCCGACCCCGAACTCCTGCCGCACTACGGGCGGCTCGCCGTCGCGGCCCGCGCGGCGGGCGCCCGCACCCTCGTCCTCAACCACGGAGTCCACCCCCACCCCGGGTACCTGCGGCTCGCCGACCTGCTCGTCACCTTCGAAGGCCCCTGGGACGCCTACCGCGACCAGGCCGCCACCCCGCCCCCGTGGACCGCCGACCACCCCGCCGGACGGTTCTGCCACCTCGTGTACGCGGTCCCGCCGGACGCCCCCGCCGCCGAACTCGCCGCCGAACGCCGCGCCGGGGTCCACTGCGCGGTCCCCGGCACCGGAGCACACCCGTGGGGAACCCTCCCGTACGCCCTGGAGTCGGCGTGACGAAGCGTTTCGCCCCGCTGCTGGTGGCGGGCCTGCTGCTGCTCACCGCCGCCTGCACCGCCGACCCCGACGACGACGGCGAGACCCCCGCCCCCGACCGCACCTGGCCCGCCCAGAAACCGGGGGAGCGCTGGCAACCCCGCCCCGGCACGCCCTGGCAGTGGCAGCTCACCGGCACGCTGGACACCTCGGTGGACGTGCCGGTGTACGACGTCGACGGCTTCAACACGACGAAGGAGCAGGTCGCCGCCCTGAAGCAGCAGGGCCGTCGCACCATCTGCTACGTCTCCACCGGCGCCTGGGAGGACTTCCGCCCGGACGCGGCCGACTTCCCGGACTCCCTGCTCGGCAAGGGCAACGGCTGGGACGGCGAACGCTGGCTCGACGTCCGCCGCACCGCGGAGCTCGAACCGCTGATGGCGAAACGCTTCGACATGTGCCGCGACAAGGGCTTCGACGCGGTGGAGCCCGACAACATGGACGCCTACCGCAACGACTCCGGCTTCCCGCTGACCGCCGACGACCAGCTGAGGTTCAACCGGCTCATCGCGAAGCTCGCCCACGACCGGGGCCTGGCCGTCGGCCTCAAGAACGACCTCGACCAGATCCCGCAGCTGGTCGGCGACTACGACTTCGCCGTCAACGAGCAGTGCGCCGAGTACGACGAATGCGGAGACCTGGCCCCCTTCACCGAGGCGGGCAAAGCGGTCTTCCACGCGGAGTACGAACTCCCGACGTCCCGCTTCTGCCAACAGTCGAAGCGCCTCCAACTGAGCTCCCTGCAGAAGAAGCCGGACCTGGGGGCTTGGCGCAGGACGTGCTGAGGGGGGGCACGGGGGGCTCACGGCGCGGGCCCGCTATCTCCCCCTCGACCCCCGTCGGCCGGGCGGTGGCTGCCCACCCGCCTCCCTGTCTGCGGGCCGGGGGCCGGGTGGGCGGTACGCCCCCGGACGGTCTCAGAGCAGGTTGGGGGCTTCCCGTCAGTCCCATCGTCCTTCCGCGTCGTGCCGGCCTGTCAAGGGCGCTCCTTCGTCGCGTCGCTACGCGATGTCGCTTCGCTCCACCCTTGACAGGCCGACCCGCCCCGGAAAGCCGAAAGACTGCCGGGAAACCCCCAAAGAAACGGCACGGTCCAGAGGAACAGGGACGGGTCCGTCAGCGATGGGCGAGGGGCCGGGCCATGGCCGGCCCGCCAGCCGGGCCCTGGATTCTGTTTTCGGGGCCAGGGGCGCGGCTACCTGCACCAAAAGTCGCTCAGAGCACGCTACGGAGCACCCAAGCGCGACAGATCGCTACGCGCTCCTCCCGTCTCGGCGTCCGGCGACCGCCTGTGGCTGATACCTGCACCAAAAGTCGATCAGAGCAGTGCGGAAGCGCAGGGGCGCGTCAGATCGCTACGCGCTTCTCCGGTCTCAGCGTCCGGCGGCCGTCATGGGCTGGTCGAAGGCGTACGGCGTGCCTCGTTCCCACAGTTCCTCGGCATGGCCGGCGAAGCGGTCGAACATGCCCTCCTTGTTTTGCCGACGCAGATGGAACATCGGTGAGTCGTGCCCGATCACCCGAGCGAGGTGGGGCGTGACGAGGGCGTCGGAGTCGAAGCGGAAGACACTGAGGACGACATGGTTGGTGGCGTCTTCCGGAGCGCTGACGCGTACTTCCAAAGTCGTCGAAGGGCACGCAGAACGGTAGGGGTAGGAGTGGACCAACTCCCTGTCCTGCCCGACTTTCACGCGGCTGGTCACTGCTTCGGGCCAGATCATGCGCTCTTCAACTCCCAACACCCGAGCCACATCTGCACGGTTTCGAGCATGCTGCACCAGCGCGGGATCCGCTAACCAGCGGGTGGACGGAAACGAACGAGCGGTCAAGGGCGGGGTAGTGCTGACCCCACCGGACCGATTCGCCTCACTGGAAGAGCTGGTGGCTGCCTTGACTGTCGTGCCTACATCCGCGATGCCTCCGGCCGCGAGTTCACCACTGCCGCCACCAACGTCGAACCCGTCCACGACCAGCCCCGGACAGCCGTCGGCCGCAGAGGCCGGGGACGCCCGTAGCGATCTGGCGTGCGCCCAGGGCCTCATCTCACATCGTGCGCCTGCCAGTGATCGCTTTCTGCGCTCTGCGGGGCGCGGGTACGTCGATCGCGCCGCCAACCCGACACCACCTGCACGACCAGCGCGAACGCCACGGCGACCGCAAGGAGCCGAACGGTCTGCCAGGTGTTCAGGACGACCGCGTTCTGGCCGCGTCCCTCGGTGTCCAGACGCATGGAAGTCTCGTAGAAGGCGACGACCGGAATGAGAAGGCGGAAGAAGAGGCCGCCGACGCCAGGAATCCGTGCGAGGTTGCCGAGGAAGCCCACGGGTATGCCGAACACGAACGCCAACGTTCCCCACAGCAGGATGCTGGAGAGCGACCCCCCGCCCGATGCGCCGACTTCCAAGCCGGATGGGGTGGCGGGGCTGAGGTCTTTGAACAGGTAGTACGCAGCCACTCCGATGGCCAGTCCGAAAGGCGCGAGCAAGGCGGCTTCGATCTTTGACCGGCGGAAGTATCCCACCAGGAACGCGTAACAGGCCCATGACCATCCGCCGGCGAAGACGGCGTTCACGGCCACTGCGACGGGGTTGCCCCACTTCTCGGAGAGGGGGCCCAGCAGGCCGAGTCCCAGGCCGGCCACGAGTGGCCCTGCCAGCGACGCGGCGCGAGCGAGCGGAAAGCGTGCGATTTCTCTTCTCCGTCCATTCCGAACCCAAGCGGAGCCCCCCGGAATCCTTGGTTAGGGGATGGCGGCGGTCAACCTGATTCGAGACCGCGGCGACGCAACCTGGCCGATTTCCTCTCGTGCAGGTATCAGCCCCGGACGGTCGCAGGACGCCGAGGAAAGAGGAGCGCGTAGCGATCTGCTGCGCCTGACCGCTTCTCACCGTGCTCTGATCAACCTCTGGTGCAGGTATCAGCCCAAGGCGGTCGTCGGCCGCCGAGAAACGAGGAGCGCGTAGCGATCTGTTGCGCTTGGGTGCATGCCGGGCACAGGAGCAACCTCTCGTGCGGGTAGCCGCGCCCCCGGCCCTGAGCCGGAGCTCTGAGCACCCGGATGTCCGGCGTGCCGGGGCCCGGTCCCTCGCCTGATCCCTGACGGACCCGTCCCTGTTCCTCTGGACCGTGCCGTTTCTTTGGGGGTTTCCCGGCAGTCTTTCGGCTTTCCGGGGCGGGTCGGTCTGTCAAGGGTGGCCGAAGGCCATCGCGTAGCGACGCGACGAAGGAGCGCCCTTGACAGGCCGGCACGACACGGAAGGACGATGGGACTGACGGGAAGCCCCCAACCCTCCCTGAGACCGCCCGAGGGGATCCCGCTCCCCAGGCACCCACCCGCACCCGGGAGGCGGGTGGGCAGCCACCGCCCGGCGGCCGGGGGGTCGAGGGGGAGATAGTGGGCCCGGGCCGCGAGCCCCCTCACACCGGCAGGATCGCGTGCACCCTGAACCCGCCCCCGTAGCGGGGGCCCGCGAAGCAGGAGCCGCCGAGGGCGCCCGTGCGTTCGCGCATGCCGAGGAGGCCGTGGCCGCCGCCCGGGTCGCCCTGGGCCGGGGCGGAGTCCGCCGAGTCGCCGCCGTCGTCCAGTACGGTCACCTCCACCGAGGCCCCGACCCGGACCACGCTGACCTCGGCCTGTGCTCCGGGGCCCGCGTGCTTGCGGACGTTGGTCAGGGCCTCCTGGATGACCCGGTACGCCGCCAGGTCCACGGCGGCGGGCAGCGGGGCCGTCCCCGTGCCGACCTGGACGGTGGCCGCCACCGGCAGGCCGGCGTGCCGGAAGGTGTCCAGCAGTTCGTCGAGCAGGGCCAGTCCCGGCGCGGGTTCGGTCGGGGCCTCGGGGTCGCCGGACTGGCGCAGCAGGCCCACCGTGGCGCGCAGTTCGTTCAGCGCGCTGCGGCTGGCGTCCCGTACGTGGGCGAGGGCTTCCTTCGCCTGGTCGGGCCGCTTGTCCATGACGTGCGCGGCCACCCCGGCCTGGACGTTGACCAGGGCGATGTGGTGGGCCACCACGTCGTGCAAGTCCCGGGCGATGCGCAGCCGCTCCTCGGCGACGCGCCGCCGGGCCTCCTCCTCGCGGGTCCGTTCGGCGCGTTCGGCGCGTTCCCGTATGGCGTCGACGAAGGCCCGCCGGCTGCGTACCGCGTCTCCGGCGGCGGCGGCCATGCCGGTCCAGGCGAAGATGCCGATGTTCTCCTGCGCGTACCAGGGCAGCGGGCCGGCCAGCATGGCCACCCCGGTGAGCCCGGCCATCGTCAGCAGTCCGATCCGCCAGGTGGTGGGCCGGTCGGTGAGGGCGGCCACCGTGTACAGGGCGATCACCGCGCTCATCGCGACGGGTGCCCGCGGTTCCCCGGTGGTCAGTTCCAGCAGGGCGAGTCCGCAGGTGACGGCGAGTACGGTGCGGGGCCGGCGGCGGCGCAGGACGAGGGCGGCTGCGCCGAGCAGCATCAGCAGCAGGGAGAAGGCTTCGGGGGTGCGGGTGCCGAAGGTCGGGCCGTGGGGGCCGTGCGGGTCGGCGAAGGAGCCGACGACCATGGAGACCAGTGCCCCGAACGCGAGCACGGCATCGGTGGCGAGCGGATGCGCCCGCATCCACAGCCGGGTGGCGGTGAAGGGCCCGAGGTCTGTCGTCACCCGGATACGGTACGGGCTCGTACTAGAGCCGCGCGGATCCCGGGGGTGCGGGGGAGGACGGGGGCGCGGGCGGCCGGGGTCCCAGGGGGGTCCGTGAGCGGGCGGGCCCCCATCGGGCGCGGACCACGCACACGGCCATGACGGCGGCGATGGCCGCCAGGTGCTCCTTGCCGGCGAGGTTGTTCTTGACGAGCACCTCGCCGATCATCACGAGGATCACCAGGGCCCCGGTGAGGTAGGCCCGGTAGCGCCAGCACACGTAGATCGCGAGGCCGACGACGGCCGCCGACGGCCCGGTGTCGTTGACGATGCGGTCGGACACCGGCAGGCCGAAGGGGTGGTCGGGGCCGAGGGAGAGCCCGATGCGGGCGTACGTGGTGCCGGCGAGGGTGGCGACGTAGCCGATGAGCAGGGTGCGCCACCAGCCGATGCAGATCTCGGCGATGCCGAAGACGAGCAGGATCTGCGCGAGCGCCCCCCACACGGGCAGGTCGAGGGCGGGGACGAAGAGGGAGAGCGGGGTCCGCAGCAGCGCGAGCCACAGCGGGTCGGCGGCTTTGACGGACCCGAGGTCCTGTACGGGCTGGAAGCCCCAGGAGGTGTTCTGGACGATCTGGAAGACGGAGGTCAGGGCGACCGCCCCGAGGGTCATCGGGACGGCCCGCCATCTGTCGCGGACGAGTGCGTCCCGCACGGTCAGCAGCAGCGGGCCCCATTCACGGCGGGCGAACTGCCGGACCTCCGTCTTCCACGACGTCAACGAATCGTCTCCAGGTGTTTGCGGTGCAGCCACTTGGGCAGGCCGGGTGCTTCCAGGAAGCCCTCGGCCCGGCCGGCGGCGATTCCGATCCGCAGCAGGTCCGAACTCTTCTCGAAGAGCATGAACCGCGGTTCCCAGATCGGCCGGTATTTGGCGTTGGCCCGGTAGAGGGACTCGATCTGCCACCAGCGGGAGAAGAAGCTCAGCAGCGAGCGCCACATGCGCAGCACCGGACCCGCGCCGAGCTTGGACCCCCGCTCGAAGACGGAACGGAACATCGCGAAGTTGAGCGAGACCTGTGTGACGCCGATCTCCTTCGAGCGCTCCAGCAGCTCGATGACCATGAACTCCATGAGCCCGTTCTCGGAGTCCCGGTCGCGGCGCATCAGGTCCAGGGACAGGCCCTTGGGGCCCCACGGCACGAAGGAGAGCACGGCGCGCAGGTCGCCGTTGCCGTCGGTGCACTCCAGCATCACGCACTGGCCGTCGTCGGGGTCGCCGAGGCGGCCCAGGGCCATGGAGAAGCCGCGTTCGGTCGCGCCGTCGCGCCAGTCGTCGGCGCGTTCCAGCAGGACGGCCATCTCGTCGGCGGGGATGTCGGCGTGGCGGCGGATGCGGACGGTGTAGCCGGCCCGCTTGACGCGGTTGTAGGCCTGCCGGACGGTGCGCATGGCGCGGCCCTCCAGCGTGAACTCGTCGGTCTCGACGATGGCCTCGTCGCCCAGTTCCAGGGCGTCGAGGCCGTGCCGGGCGTAGATCTGCCCGGCTTCCTCGCTGGCGCCCATGACGGCGGGCACCCAGCCGTGCTCGCGGGCCTCGGCCAGCCAGGGCTCGATCGCGCCGGGCCAGGCCTCGGGGTCGCCGATGGGGTCGCCGGAGGCGAGCGATACCCCGCCGACGACGCGGTAGGTGACGGCGGCCTTGCCGGTCGGGGACCAGATGACGGACTTCTCGCGGCGCAGCGCGAAGTAGCCGAGCGAGTCGCGGTCGCCCTGCTTGGCGAGGAGGGCGCGCAGCTTCTCCTCGTCCTCGGGGGTGATGGGGTCGACGGCGCGCCGCGAGCGGAAGGCCGCGAACAGCACGGCGAGCAGCAGCAGCATCGACATCACGTTGATGAAGACGTCCACCCAGGCGGGGGTGGTGATCGCGTTGTACGCCTTGTCGTCGGGGGCCAGCGTGATCAGGCGCATCACGCCGTACCGCCAGCGGGCGAGGAACGTGGCGTCGGCGCGGTCGGCGTCGGTGTTGGTGGCGCCGACGAGCAGGGCGGCGATCAGCGAGGTGAGCAGCAGGCCGACGGCTGCCACCGCGGTGGCGAGCTTGGGGTTGGAGCGGTCGCCCTTGGCGTAGAACTCGTGGCGGCCCAGCAGCAGGGCGCCGACGAAGGCCGCGGTCAGGGCGAGCGAGACCCAGTTCTGGGCGTGCTGGCGGAACTCCGGGTAGCACATGCTGAGTTCGCCGCTGGTGCAGGGCGCGAAGGCGGCGACCGCGAAGGCGAGCAGCAGCATGCCGCTGACCACCAGGTTCAGGATCCAGGCGGCCCGCTTGCGGCGGCCCATCGTGACCGCGAGCAGCAGCGAGAACAGCCCGGAGGCGAAGCCGGCCGTCAGCAGGTACGGGGTGTAGAAGTCGGCGGTGTTGTGCCGGCGCAGGTCCTGGCCGAGCGAGAGCCACACCGCGCTGAGGAAGTTGACGAAGGTGACGATCCGCAGGTACCAGACCGCGAAGGCGGCACTGCGCCGCGACCGGGGAGTGCCCCTGCGGCTCTCCGGCTTCGCGGCCGCTTCCCCTCCTTGCTCCTTCTTGTTGTTGGAACCCTTGCCGGAAGCCTGATCGGGGCTCCGGTCGGTTTCTACGCTGGTCAAGCGGACCTCTCCCATGAAAAGCGATGATATGGGGCGTCACCGGTCCGCAGTGCAGTGCGAGCACTGCGGACTGGTCAGGCCCGTAGTGCCCGGTGTCTCAGTCCGTCGGCTGTTCCGCAGCCGCCCTCGCCGGGAGTTCCGCCGCGAGTGCGGCGGCCGCCTGGACCAGGGGGAGCGCCAGCAGGGCCCCGGTTCCTTCCCCTACTGTGACGCCGTGGTCGAGCACCGGGTTGAGTGCCATCCGGTCCAGGGCCTTCGCCTGGCCCGGTTCCCCGCTGGACTGTCCGGCCAGCCACCAGTCGGGGGCGCGGAAGGCGGCCCGCTGGGCCACCAGTCCGCAGGCCGCCGAGACGACCCCGTCGAGGATGACCGGCGTGCGGCGCACCGCGCTCTGGAGCAGGAAGCCGGTGATCGCGGCGACGTCCGCGCCGCCGACCGCGGCCAGCAGCGCCAGCTGGTCGCCGAGCACCGGGCGGGCCCGGCGCAGCGAGTCGCGGATGGCGGCGCACTTGCGCATCCAGGCGAGGTCGTCGATCGGCTGCCCGCCGCGGCCGGTGACCACGGACGCGTCCGTCCCGCAGAGCGCGGCCACCAGGGTGGCCGCCACGGTGGTGCCGCCCACGCTCAGGTCGCCGAGGACGACGAGGTCGGTACCGGAGTCGGCCTCCTCGTCGGCGATCTGGATGCCGAGCCGCAGCGCGTCCTCGGCCTCCTCGGCCGTCAGCGCGTCCTCGATGTCGATCCGGCCGCTGCCGCGCCGTACGCGGTGCCGTACCACGTCCTCGGGCAGCAGCCCGGGGTCGCAGTCCAGGCCCGCGTCCACGACGCGGACGCCCGCGCCGAACCGGCCGGCCAGCACGGAGACCGGGCTGGTCCCGTCGAGCACGGCGCGCACCAGCTCGTGGGCGCTGCCCGCGGGCCGGGCGGAGACGCCCTGGGCGGCGATCCCGTGGTCGGCGGCGAACAGCACGACGCGGGGCTGCCGGATCGGCGTGACCGGGACCCGGCCCTGCGCGGCGGCCAGCCATTCGGCGAGCTCGTCGAGCCGGCCCAGGGCGCCGGGCGGCACGGCCAGCCGCTCACGACGCTCCTCGGCGTCACGCCGGACGCCCCCGTCGGGGCGTTCGATCAGATCGGAGAAGTCGTCGAGATTCAGCGTGGTCATCTGCCAGAGATTACAGCCGCCCGGGCCCTGCCCCGGGGGGTGTACCGGCTCCACTTCAGCCCGGCTGTCCCTTGAGGACGAGCGCCTGCCCCGCGACCACCAGGAGTACGTGCTCGCACTCGCCCGCGACCGCGTTGTTGAGGCGTCCGAGTTCGTCGCGGAACCGCCGCCCGGACGCCGTCGCGGGCACCACTCCGGCCCCCACCTCGTTGCTCACCAGCACCACCGGGCGGCGGGTGGCGCGGACCGCGGCGACCAGCTCGTCGGCCCGCGCGCGCAGCTGCTTGCGGCCCTCGGCGGCCCATACGGCGTCGTCCCAGGCGCCGGCCCGGTCCATGGCGTCGGTGAGCCAGAGGGCGAGGCAGTCGATCAGCAGCGGCGGGCCGGCCCCTTCCAACAGCGGCACCAGCTCGCAGGTCTCCACCGTCCGCCAGGTGGCCGGGCGCCGCTCCCGGTGGAGGCCGACCCGGTGGGCCCAGTCCGCGTCGCCGTCGCGGGTGCCGCCGGTGGCGACGTAGACCACCTCGGGGAAGGCGGCCAGCCGCCGCTCGGCCTCGAAGGACTTCCCGGAGCGGGCCCCGCCCAGCACCAGGGTGCGGCGCGGCACGTCCGGCAGCGCGCGGTACTCGCCCGCCGCCACCGTGGTGCCGTCCGGAACGGTCCGCGCCCCGGCCGCGGCGCACCGGCGCTCCAGCTCCGGGCCCGGCGGGGTGTCGTGGTCCAGGTGCACGGCGATCACGTCGGTGGCCGGGCCGACGGCGCCGCTCGCGCGCAGCCGGGCCAGCGCCTCGGGCCGGCCGAGCACGTCCGCGAGGACCAGGTCGTACGGGCGCTGCACGTCCCCGTTGCCGGTTCCGGCCGGGGCGCCGCCCGGCGGGAGGTACAGCAGCCGGGCGCCGTCGGGGCCGGTGACCTCGTACCCGGTGCCGGGGGCGTCCATCGGCACGGCCCGCACCCGGTGCCCGCTGATCACCGACAGCTCCCGGCCGTCGGGGACCCGCCCGGCGGCGGGCAGCCCGGGCGGCAGCTCGACGGGGGGCCCGTCGTGCGGGTGCGTCAGCAGCACCTGCCGTACGCCGGCCAGCGAATGCCCCGCTCGGGCCCCGGCGAGCACCGCCCCGGGGACCAGGTCGAGCAGCAGCGCCCCGTCGACGAGGACGGAGGTCGCGCCGCGCGACCACCCGCCCACGGAGACCGCGCAGGCGGCGCAGGGACAGCCGGGGCGGGGCAGTCCTTCAGGGGTACCGGTGCCGAGCAGAGTGAGTTCCACACAGAGATCCTCCCGCGTCGCCGGGAGTGGTGCGCGCCCGGCCGGTGCCGGGACCCCTCCCGGGGTGATCCGGTGATCGTGGCGGGAATCTCCTCCCCGGGGGAGGAACGGAGGTCGATCTGCGGGCAGACTCATGGCGAGAAGCGTGAGATCGCGGACGAGCAGACGAGCAACGGAGGCGGACATGGCGTGGACGTGGCGGTTCGAGGCGGCCGACGGCAGCGAGGTGGCCCCGGCGGTGGAGCCGGAGGAGTTCACCACGCAGGGGGACGCGGAGTCCTGGATCGGCGAGGTCTGGAAGGAGCTGCTGGACGGCGGGGCGGAGAAGGTGACCCTCTTCGAGGACGGCACGCAGATCTACCCGATGAGCCTGCGGGCGGCCACTGAGGCCTGAGCCCTGAGCCCTGGCCGGGCGGGGTTCGGGTGGCCGGGGCCGGGGCCGGTGGGCGGGTGCGGGTGCGTTGCCGCTGCGCGGTGCTGGGTCCCCTACCCGCCCTTCGCCCGTTCCCTGGGGGCTCCGCCCCCAGACCCCCGCGCCTCAAACGCCGGCGAGGCTATAGATAGCCGCGCCGGCGTTTGAGCCGCGGGCG
>NZ_JBIVEG010000004.1:260049-388165 GCF_044747545.1 Streptomyces sp. NPDC090077 | reverse complement strand
TCCGACAACGTCAACTCGGCCTTCGGCCGCCCCGTACGTGCCATACCGCAAGCCTACACATCTGAACAGAATTCCTGACTCGGAAGACTAGGCCGGGTACGGCCGCCCGGCCCGGCCGGGCGGCCCTGCACGGGCCGGGCCGCCCAGGCCCGTGCGGACGGCTGCCGGCGGACCGGCTCGCCGGGCTCCGAGCGCCGCCCCGGCGGCCCGCCCGGGCCGTCGGCTCGTGGGGACGCGCCACCGGTCGTACGGTGGTCCGGGGGGCCCGAACCCCACCCCGAGAGCAGGTGGATCGCCTTGCGCACGTCAACCCGTACCCCCGCCAGACTCGCCGGCGCCCTCGCCGCACTGGCCCTCGCCCTCGGCGGCGCGGGCCTCGCCGCCCCCGCCGCCCACGCGGACGAGAGGGCCTGCATCAACCAGGTCGAGCGCGAACTCCGGGGCGGGGAAGCCCCCGACTACGTCCGCACGGCCTGCTCCGCCGGCCTCGGCGGCGACCACGACCTGTGCGTGTCCGGCCTGACCAAGGGCGGCGTCACCAACGGGACCGCGGTCAGCGCCTGCCGGGTGGCCCCGTAGCCCACCACCGCAGGGCCACCCCAGGAGTGACCCCTCGCCCACGCGGGCGGCTGTTCTTCGGGGGGCCCTGCGGTGCAGGCTCCGGTGACGGTGGCGGTAGCCTTCCCCTCGCCGGTCGCCGGGGCGCGACGAGCCGGCCTTACGATTCCGCTCGTTCCCCCAGAGGACACCACGCACATGTTCAAGGTCAACGAATACTTCGACGGCACGGTCAAGTCGATCGCCTTCAACCAGGAGCAGGGCCAGGCGACCATCGGCGTCATGGCCCCCGGCGAGTACGAGTTCGGCACGGCCGCCCCGGAGACCATGCACGTCGTCAGCGGCGCCCTGACCGTCAGGCTGCCCGGCGCCGCGGACTGGGAGACCTTCTCCGCCGGCAGCCGCTTCGAGGTCCCGGGAGACAGCACGTTCCAGCTGAAGGTGGCGGCCGACACCGCCTACCTCTGCGAGTACCGGTAGGCCTTTCCTCAGGCGGGCGAGGTCCCGAACGGGTTGTCGACGACGTAGCGCCACAGCCCGTCCGGACCGCGCCGCGCGATGTCCGTGGCGGTCCCGGCCAGCCGGACGGGACCGCCGTCGGGGCCGGTCCCCTCGGTCCCCACGGTCGTCCGGTCGACGATCAGCAGCGCGAGTTCACCCGTCGCGTACGTGTGGCGGGGGCGCACGTCGATCGGCAGCCCCGTCCGCGGAGCGTCGGAGGCGGCGGGCTTCACTCGGTCGCGTGAACGTGTACGGGCACGCCCGCAGCGGCGCTTCGAGCCGCGGTTCGGGGCCGTCGCGTCCGGCCTAGACTCCCCGCACATGGCGCTCTGGCTGCTCAACCACTTCAGCACCTTCACCCTGGCCGTCGTCGCCGTCGGCGGCACCGTCGTCCTGGCCGTCACCGGCAGCGTGCTGCTGCGCCGCAGACACCCGTCGCTGGCCCGCGGGGAGCACAACGACATGGTCGGCGTGACCCTCGGGATGTTCGGCGCCATCTACGGGATCATCCTCGCGTTCGTGATCGTCACCCTGTGGACGCAGCTGGAGGAGACCCAGAGCATCGTGGCCTCGGAGGCGACCAGCGCCGCGCTCATCACCCGCGACGCCGAAGCCTTCCCGCAACCGGTGCGGGCCCGCCTCGATACGGCCATGAGCGGGTACGTCCACGCGGTCGTCGAGGACCAGTGGCCCCGGATGCGCGCGGGAAACCCCAGCTACGGGGCCACGGAGACCCATCTCCAGGACGCGTTCCGGGCGCTCCAGACGTACGAGCCGGGCACCCAGGCGGAGCAGGTCTTCTACGAGCGGGCCTCCGAGCACCTCGACGACGTCGCCTCCCAGCGCCGCGCCCGCATCACCATGGCGCGCCGGGAGCTGCCCGCGCTGCTCCAGGCCCTGGCGTTCGGCGGGGCGCTGGTGCTGATCCCGCTCACGTTCCTCTACGGTCTGCGCAAGCTGAGGGTCCAGATCCTGTTCGTCGCCTCGGTCGCCGGACTCGTCGGCTTCAGCCTGCTGCTGGTCTTCGTCCTGGACCGCCCCTTCGCCGGCGACCTCAGCGTCACCCCCGCCCCGTACCGGGAAGGGGCGCTGGCCCGCTACTGGACCCCCTGATCCGGCACCTCCGGGTCCGCTCCGGCGGCGACGGCCCCGGCCGACAGCAGGGTGGCTCCGGCGAGGGCGCCCCACAGGGCGGCCGGGCCGTGGGCGGCGAGGGCGGTGATGACGGCCGGGGAGACGGCGAGGCCGAAGCCGCTGGACAGCTCGAAGCGGGCGAGCGTGCGTCCCAGGGCCCCGGCCGGGGCCAGGGCCGTCGCCAGGGCGGTGGCGCTGCCCGCGTAGAGGATCTCGCCGAGGGTGCAGACGACGGAGACGGCGGCGACCGCGGCAGGGGCGGCCCATCCGCTCCCGCCGCCCAGGGACGTCGCCGCGAGGAAGCCCGCGTACGACGCGGCGAGGACCGCCCCGGCGAGGGCCAGCGCGGTGCGCCGGGCGTAGCGGGACATCAGGACGGTGACCGGAACCTGGAGGGTGACCACCAGCACCGTGTTGGCCACGAAGATCGCGGCCGACCATGCCGGTGAGGCGTGCAGCTGGGTCAGCAGGACCAGCGGGAGCGCGATCTCGGGGACGTTGAGGCAGAAGACGTAGACCACGTTCGCGGCCAGCAGGGCGCGCATGCGGGGCGGGGAGTCCACCTGTCCCCCCGGTGCGCCGGAGGGGGCCGGCTCGCGTTCCGCCCGCACCCGGACCGACCATGCCAGGCCCGCGGCCACCAGGTACGCCGCTCCGGTGACGGCCGCGAGCGCCCGCAGGGCGGAGGTCCCGCCCGCCAGGCAGGCCATGGCGAGGAGCGCCCCCACCCCCAGGCCTGCGTTGCGCAGGGCGCGTCCGGCGGCGAGGGCGGTGTCGCGTTCCCGGCCGTGCGCGAGGGTGGCGACGAGGGCCGCGTGGGCGGCCGGCCAGGCCTGGTTGCCGATGCCGAGGAGGAGGGCCGCGGCCGCGAACGGCCAGACCCCGCCCTCGGGGGTCGCCACCAGCACGGCCGCGCCGAGCACGCGCACCAGCATGGATGCGGCGACGACGGTGCTGCGGGCGCCGCGGTCCAGCCACCGGCCGACGCCGGGCACGCACAGCAGGCCGATGACGATGCCGGCCGTCATCGCGAGGCCGGTGGCCGCGGCGGACAGGCCGAGCACGGTGACCCCGTAGAGCAGGAGGAAGGGTCTCAGCAGGCCGGTGCCGAGGGCGTCGACGGCCAGGGCGACCGCGTAACGGGGGCCGCCGGAGGCGTGCAGGAGGGCTCGGGGGCGGATCCTGCGGGTGGGGGCCGGGGCGGGGGTCCGGGTGGGGGCGCTGGTGGCGGTCATGGGGTGAACGGTGGGTTCGCCGCCCCGGCCGGGCACGTCGGTTGACTGAGATCGTCAACCGTGGGCGGCGCCGTCCGGCGGGGCGGTGATGATGTGCGGATGACGTTGAGGATCGACATCGGCGGGATGCCGGCCGAGGGGCTGCGGTTCGCCGCCTCCCCGTTGGCCGAGCTGACCGCGATGCTGCACGTGCTCGCCGAACCGGGACACCATCCGGAGTTCGCCGCGTGGGCCGCCGACGTGTGGGCCGGGCTGCCGCCGGGGCTGGCCGAACGGTTGCGGGAGGCGGAGTTCCTCTGGCGCACGTCCCAGGCCGACTTCATGCTGCCGGCCCGGCCGCGGGCGACCCTCGGGGAGGAACTGGACGACGTCGACCGGATCGACGACGAGCGGTACGTGTCCGCCGCGCTGGTCACCACGTGCGGCAACCGGGTCCACTTCACCTCCCCGTCCCCGCTCACCGACACCGCCGCGCGGGACCTGGCCCTCGACCTCGCCCAGGCCCGCGGTGCGCGCCAGGAGGCCTTCGCGGAACGGCTCCTCGCTGACCCGGCGGCGGTGCGGGCGCGCGTCCGCGGCACCCTGGAGGCCTGCGGCGAGGCCTTCTTCGACGCGGCCTGGGCCGACGCCACCGTCCGGCTCGCCACGGACCTGCGGCTGAAGAACGACCTGCTGAGGCGCCAGGGCCTCGGGGCGGCCCTCGCCTCGGTCTCCGGGGCGGTCACCCTGGCTCCGGAGGGTGACGCCATCCTCGTGGACAAGCTGCTGGACAAGGCGACGACCGCCCACGGCAGCGGCGTCACCTTCATTCCGAGCGTCTTCGGCCGGCCGCACCTGGCGATGGTCCACGCGCCCGGCTGGCAGCCGGTGGTCCAGTACCCGCTGGAGGGGCCCGGCCCGGCGGAACCCGTCTCCCTGGAGACGGTCGGCCTGCGGCTGGAGGCCCTCGCCCACCCGGCCCGGCTGCGGCTGCTGCGCACCCTGGCCCGCGGCCCGCACACCAACGGCGAGCTGGCCCACGCCTGGGACCTGACGCCCCCGGAGGTCTCCCGCCACGTGGCCCTGCTGCGGCGGGCGGGGCTGCTCACGGCCCGGCGGGAGGGGCGGTACGTGCGCTACAGCCTGAACCTGTCGGACCTGACCGCGCTGGGCACCGACCTGCTGGCGGCCGTGCTGCGCTGAGGGCCCGCCCGCCGTCCCGCGGGAGCGGTCCCGTACGCTCGCGTGCCATGGACGTGGATCACACCGGGCAGGCCGGTACGGAGGACTCCGCGGACGGCGTCCGGGCCCGCTGTGCCGCCGTCTTCGACCTCGGCGCCCAGCTGCCCGCCCAGGTCTTCCGCAGGGACGCGGGGGACTCGCTGTTCGTCGAATTCGACTCGCTCCTCACCCCGGAGCTGTGGCCCGCCCTGTGCGCGATGGCCCGGTGGCACGGGGACCCGTACGTGGAACTGCTGGTCCTCTCCCCCGACGACGACCTGTGCTCCTTCCCACCGCTGTCGCTGTCCGTGGACGCGAGCGAGGACGACTACTGGGCCGCGGTCGGTTTCGAAGCGGACGAGGATGCCGGGGACTCGATCACGATCATGGCGAACGTGGTGGCCCTGACGGGGCCCTCCCGCGCCTGGGGGTGCTGGGGCGAGCGCGATCCCGAGGTGGCGGTCTTCCAGGGCTTCCCCGACCGGGCGGCCCGTGCCGCGTGGCGCGAGGAGTTCGGGCCGTTCCGCGAGGTGGACGGAGCGCTGGACTCGTACCTCGCCCTGGCCTTCCGGGGCTCCGTCCCCGAGTGGTACGCGACGGCCCTGACCGCCCACTACGCGCCCGCCGGTACCTGAACGCGAAACGCCCGGCCGAGGGGTCTCGGCCGGGCGTTCCCGGTACGTGCTGTGGTGTTGTCCGCCGGTGGTTTAGTACCAGTGGTTGGCCTGCCAGAAGTTCCAGGCCTCGACCGGGCTGCCGTAGCGCTCGTTCATGTAGTCCAGGCCCCACTTGATCTGGGTGGCCGGGTTGGTCTTCCAGTCCGAGCCCGCCGAGGACATCTTCGACGCCGGCAGGGCCTGCACCAGGCCGTACGCGCCGGAGGAGGAGTTCGTGGCGGTGTAGTCCCAGCCGCTCTCGTGCGTGACGATCTTGTCGAAGGCGGCGAACTGGGCCGGGTCCTTGATCATCTGCTGGGCGATCGCCTTCGCGCCCGTCGGAGCGGCCTGCGCCGGAACGGCGGCGAGCACGGAACCCGCAACACCCAGAGCGAGGACGGAACCGGCGAGAGCCTTCTTCGAAGCGGCGATGCGGCGGATGACGGCGTTGGACACGGAGGAACCTTCCGACGGGAACAAGGACAGCCGCCGCATGCCGAAGACATGCGTGAACCACTCACACAGGTGGAGAGGGGATCGACCGGCGGGGGACTCGAAGCCCCGGCCGCCTCGGCGACATCACCAGTTAGCCAGCCCGCCGCCCACCTGGCAAAGCCCCCCACCTACTAGCCTCCCTCGCAGATCCGGACCGAGGTCCCGGCCCGGAAGCGGTGCGCGGGCGGGCCGGCCGGTCTACTAACCCGGGCCGGATGTGACCTGGGTCCTGTGGGCCGCCTCACCGCCCCACCCCCCGAAACTCACCCCCCGTAACCGGACGGACCCGCCGGGGTGGGAGGACGTCGGCATTAATCGGCGGCGGTCCCGTACCTCGCGGCCTACGATCGCCCGCATGTCGCATCGTCGTGTACTGCACGTGTTAATGGTCCTCGTCGTGGCACTGACCGGGTGGGTCACAGGTGCCACGGGCATCGCGTCGGCCCAGGAGGAGGGGTCGCCGACAGGACGTCCGCTGCTGTTCTACAACCACGCCTACGGGGTGCTCGACCGGGAAACCGCCGATGCCGTCGAGCACTCCGCCTACCTGCGGGACTTCGCCAACTTCCAGGTCCGCACCACCACCGGTGCGGGCGGCGAGACCTGGACCGGCCGGTATCTGATGGGCCGCGAGACCTACCTCGAGCTGTTCGGCGTGGGTGACCTCCCCGGCCAGGACGGAACGCTCGGCGCCGGCGGGCTGGGGCTGTCCGCCGAACGGGCCGGGGACCTCGCCACGGTCACGGCCCGCCTGCGCGACCAGGGCGTGCCGGACCCGGTCACCTTCCGCCAGACCCGCGACTTCGGCGACGGGGTGCCCGTGCCGTGGTTCGACGCCGTCTTCACCACCGGCCAGTACGACGCGTTCGGCGCCTGGGGCATGGAGTACCTGCCGGAGTACTTCGCCGACCCGCGCGGCAACACCGAGCCGGCGTCCCGCCCGGGTGACGTCGGCCGCGAGCGGTACCTGTCCGACGGCTACCGCGACCACCTCATGAAGGACGTCACCTCGATCCGCCTCGGGCTCACCGCACGCGACCTGGCCAACACGGTGCCCCTGCTCCGCGCGGGCGGCCTCGCCGTACGGGAGCTTCCCGGCGGCGGCGTCGTGGCACAGGACGGCGCCACCACCATCCGGCTGGATCCGGTGGCCCGCGAGCAGGCCGGGCTGCGCCGGATCGAGATGTCCCTCAACCGCCGGGTGTCCGACCGCCACGAGGAGCGCATCGGCCGGTCGACCCTGGTGGTCGGGCCGGGCGACCGGGCCGTGTGGACGTTCGGGGCCGCCGCCCCGTAGAAGACCTCGAACCAGGGGGAGAGGGGGGCCGCGGGGCGCTCCCTCTCCCCCTTCGTCCGTCTACGGACGGTCGTACCCGGCCCTCGCCGTCCGGTCCTGCGGGGTGAGGACGGAGGCTGCCAGGTGGTCGCGGAACCAGCGGTGTCCCGGGTCGGCGGAGTTGCGGGGGTGCCAGGCCATGCCGAGGTCGAGCGGTTCCAGGTCGAGGGGGACGGGGAACGTCCGCAGGCCCATCGCCTCGATGGTGCCGGGGAGCCAGTCGGCGAGGCTGAGGGCGACCAGGTCGGTGTCCCGGGCGAGCATCATCGCGCTGGTGTGGCTGGGCACGACGACGGCGGTACGCCGTCGCAGGCCGAGTTCCGCGAGCGCGCTGTCGATGGGGCCGAGGCGCTTGCCGAGGCGCGAGATGCCGATGTGGTCGGCCGCGGCGAAGCGGCGGGCGTCGATCCGCCCGTCGAAGAGGGGATGGCCGCTGCGGGCGATGCCGACCAGCGGCATACGGGTGAGCGGGCGGGTGCGGATCTCGGGGTCCAGGTGTCCCAGGACGCCCAGTTCCACGTCCACCCAGCCCTGCCGCAGCCCCGGGCCGCCCTCCACCGCCTCCGGCAGGAAGACCACGTCCACCTGCGGGGCCTCCGCGTGGATCCGCTCGGTCAGGCTTCCGGCCAGTCCCACGAGCAGCAGGTCGGTGGCCTGCACGGTGAAGGTGCGCTGGAGGTGCACGGCGTCGAAGCCGGCGCCGGGCCGGAGGACGTCGTCGCAGCCGCGCAGCAACGCGGCCACCTCCTCCTTCAGTTCGGCGGCGCGCGGGGTGGGGACCAGGCCCTGGCCGGCCCGGACCAGGAGCGGATCGCCGACGGTGCGGCGGAGCCGGGCCAGGGTGCGGCTGACCGCCGCGGGCGAGCTGCCGAGGCGCTCCGCGGCGCGGGTCACGCTGTTCTCCTGGAGCAGGGCGTCCAGGACGCGCAGGAGGTTGAGGTCCATGGACACCCTTCCCGAACTGGGCTTTTGCGTTTCAGGCAATGATGACGTGTCAATCTTTGCATTGCTGTCGTACCCCTTCGGCGCGGAGGGTGGGGAATGCCCGCGAAGACGCGTGGCCATTCCGCTTCACCCCGTTGAAGGAGCCGCTGTGCTGCTGTCCCCCCGTACCGGTCGAGAAGGCGACGTGCTGGCCGTCGTCAGCCAGAGCGGGCCGACGGTCTCGTTCTTCGACGCCGCTTCCGACCGGCACCTCGGCGACGTGTACGTCCCCGCCGAGCCGCACGAGTTGTGCTTCGACGCGACGCAGCGCCTGCTGTGGTGCACGCTGACGTACCACTCGGGCTACTACCACGCGAACGGCGGCCGCCGGACGGAGCTGGCGGTCATCGACCCCGACACCCGCCGGGTCCTCGAGATCGTGGACCTCGCGCCCGAACACGGGCCGCACGGGCTGGCGTTGGACGCCGCACGCGGCCGGCTGTACGTGAGCGTGGAGAGCGGCGACGACCGCCCCGGGGGTGTCGTGGTGGTCGACACCGCCACCCGCCGCGCGCTGGGCAGGATCGACACGGACGCGCCCGGCCCGCACTGGTTCGCCATCGACCCCGCGGGGCGGACGGGGTACGCCACCAACAAGGAGGCGCCGTTCGTGTCGGTCGTCGACCTGGAGCGGGGCGCCCTCACCGCGAAGGTGGAGGTGCCGGGCAGCGAGGGGCTCGCCGTCTCCGCCGACGGTGCGTACGTCTACGTCGCGGCACCGTACGGCAACTTCTCCGGCGGCAGGGAGCGGCCGGCGACCGGTCTCCGGGTCATCGACGCGCGTACGGCGTCGGTCGTCGACACCCTGCCCACCAAGGACATCGTCCTCCCGGTACACCTCACGTCCACGGGGCGGCTGCTGGCGGGCGAGCTGTGCATGACGGCCGACCCGGGGTCGCGGCTCGGCCGACACGCCCCGGGCCGCCTCACGGTGTTCGCCGCCGACACCCGTGAGCGGCTGGGGGAGGTGGAGGTCGGCCTCTTCCCGCTGACCATCACCTCCTCCCCCGACGGCAGGCTCGCCTACGTGTCCTGCGTCATCTCCTCCACCGTCGAGATCGTCGACCTGGATTCGCTGGAGCGCCTGGGCCGGCTGGACGTCGCCAAGCTCGGCGAAGCCGGCGCCCACGGCCTGGCGTACATCCCGCGCCCGGCCTGACCGCCGACCCCGTGCCGGGGCGCCAGTGGTGCCGGGGCATCCGTGACCGGCGGAGGGAACCGCTCCGGTGCGGGTGGCATCTGGTGGGGCATGGGTTTCGCGATCTTGTTCTTCGGGCTGGCCTTCATGGCCGGGTGGGCCATGGCCCTGATCTGGCTGGGCTATGCCGTCTCGGTGCTGTGGCGGGGCCGGGGGCAGCCGTGGGTGCGGGCGGACGGGGGTGCGTTCGAGCGGCTGCTGCTGCCGGCCCCCGCCTACCTCCGCTTCGACAGGGTGCTCGCCGTGGGGGCGCTGCTGGCCGACCTCTGGCTCGTCTCGGGGGTCGTGGTGCTCGGTTCGGACGGCATCTTCACCGAGGACTGGCTGGGGTACCCCGGCATGATGGATCCCTCCGGGCAGGAGTACCAGGCGGAAGCGGTCGGCATGCTGCGCGCGGCGGCCTGGTGGAGCGCCGCGGCCGCGATCCTCGGGCGGTGCTGGACCACCGCGGCCGCGCAGTTGGCCGTACTGCCTCTGTCGGCGCTCTGGATCGCCTCGTTGGACACCTATTACGGCTGAGCGGCGGAAGGGGCCGGGTGTCACGTCCGGGCCGGCTGCGCTGTCCCCCCTGTGGAATCGACAGAAGGGGTCATCGCCATGAAGTCCGTCATCGTCTGCGCCTCCGTGTGCCACGGCAACACCCGGCGGGTCGCCGACGCCATGGCCCGGGTGCTGGGAGCGGAGGTCCTCTCCTTTGGTGAGGCCGACCCGGCGGAGCTGGCCGCCGCCGATCTCGTGGGGTTCGGCTCGGGCGTCTTCCACGGCCGGCTCCACCCCGGCCTGACCGCTCTGGTGCGGGCCCTTCCGGAGGTGCGCGGGCGCGCCTTCGTGTTCGCCACCGGCGGGCTGCCCCCGGCGCCGTTCACCCGCCCGCTGGCCCGGCGCCTCGCCGGCAAGGGCTTCCGGGTGGAGGGGACCTTCTCCTGCCGGGCGCTCGACACCTGGGGCCCCTTCGGGCTGGTCGGCGGCATCAACGGGCAGCGGCCCGACGCCGGGGACCTGGCCGCCGCCCGGGCGTTCGCCGAGCGGCTGTGGGCGGGAGGGAGGGGGGACGGCCCCCGCACGTGACGGGGCGGCAGCCGGATGGGCGACGGGTGTGCGGGAGCGGGAGGATGGGGGGGCGGGTACGGCAAGGGCGGCGGCGCTGTGCGGCTGACGCCGGGCAGGCGTGAGGGCCCGCGGGGACCCGTCGCGGTGTCAGCCGAGGGTGAGCCACCGGATGCCGAGCCGTTCCACCCGGGCGGTCTCCGCCGCGTCGAGCGGCTCGCGGCCGGTGGCCTTGCGGAGGAAGGAGAGCCGGTCCCAGCCGAGTGCCCCGATGGCGGCCGGTCCGTCCGGGCCGAGCAGCAGCTCCAGCAGCACGTCCGCGGCCTGCGGGGTCAGCCACGGCGGGCGGCCCAGCCCTTCGGCCAGGTCCAGTCCGTGGACGGCCACCTCGACCACCCGGGTGCCGGTGCACGGGAGCATTGCCGTGCACCCTGGGGCCCTGGCCGTCAGGAGGCGCCGGCCCGCGCGGCGGCCCGGCTGCGGAGCAGTTTCTTGTCCGGCTTTCCCGCGTCGGTCAGCGGGAGGGCGTCCGTGAAGACGATGCGGGCGGGTTCGTACATGGCGCCCTTCCTGTCGCGGACCACGGCGCGCAGTTCCGTCTCGCCGACGTCGCCGCCCGGCGTGCGGACGACGACCGCGTGGACCCGCTCCACGAGACTGGCGTCGGGGACGCCGAGCACCGCGCTCTGCAGCACCTGCGGATGGGAGTTCAGCACGTCCTCCAGCTCCGCCGTGTACACGTGGCCCCCGACCACCACGATCATGTCCTTCAGGCGGTCGACGATCGTGAGGTAGCCGTCCGCGTCGACGAAGCCGATGTCGCCGGTGTGCAGCCAGCCGTCCCGCAGTACTTCGGCGGTGAGCTCGGGCTGCTTCCAGTAGCCCTGCATCACGTGCGGGGAACGGACGCAGATCTCGCCGTGTTCGCCCGTCGGCAGGTGCCGGCCGTCGGCGTCGCGTACGGCGACCTCGACGCCCTCCATGGCCCTTCCGGCGGTCCGCAGCAGCTCCGGGCGGGCGGGGTCGTGGTCCTGCGGGGTGAGGATGCTGATCCCGCCCGCTTCGTTCTGGCCGTAGAACTGGTTGAGGACGGGCCCGAAGCGCCGGACCGCGGCCGTGAGCCGGGCCGGGGAGGAGGCGCAGCCGCCGTAGGTGAGCAGGCGCAGGCTGGAGGTGTCGGTGCGGTCGGCGTCGGGGTGGTCCGTCAGCTGGTAGAGGAGCGGGGGCAGCAGGAAGGTGTGGGTGATGCGCTCGCGCTCGATGGCGGCGAGCACGGAGCCGGCTTCGAACCCGCCGAGCAGGACGACGGTTCCGCCGTGGTGCAGGGTGCTGTCCGCCATGAGGCCGGCTGCGTGCGCGAGGGTGGTGCACACCAGGGTCCTGACGGGTTCCTCGTCGGACCAGACCGGTCCGGCCGACCGCCACTGCCCGAAGGTCGTGCAGATGGCCTTGGGGTGGCCGGTCGTCCCTCCGGTGTGGCGGATGGTGCAGACGTCCTGGGGGCGTGCCGCGCCCGGCAGCGCGTCGGAGGGCTCGGCGGCGGCCAGTTCCAGCAGATCCGGGCCCGGGGCCGGGTCCGCGTCCGGGTCCGCGCCGCCGTCGGTACCGAGGAGGAGGACGCGTTCCAGGGGCACCCGCCGGGCCAGTTCGGCGGCGCGTTCGCGATGGGCGGGGTCGGCGATCAGGGTCCGGGTCTCGACGTCGCGGAGGATGTCGGCGTGCACTTCGGCCGAAAGCCCCGAGTAGAGGTGGTTGACCGCGCAGCCGAGGAGGCCTGCGGCGTAGCGGGCCGCGAGCGTCTCGGGGAGGTTGCCGGCGAGGAGGGTGACCGTCCGGCCGCGTTCCACTCCCCGGGACCGCAGCGCGCGGGCCGTCCGGTGGACGAGGGCGCGCAGTTCGCCCGCGCTCATGCGCCGGTCCCCGTGCACTAAGGCCTCCCGGCCGGGGTCCTCGCCGAGGGCGTCGAGTATCTCCTCCACGTGGCTGCGGAAGGGTGCGGCGGTGTCGTGCATGTCCCACTCCATTGGTTGACTTGAGCAACTAGCTGGAGGTTATCCCCCGATGATCCACAAGCCCAAGCCGGGCGCCGACATCCGGCCAACGCCCGCACCCGCGGACGCACTCGGGATCCCGTGACGGGCAATCCGTGCACGGGACTTCCGAACTGACGCCTCATGTGCAATTTTACATGTCACATGTCAATCGCCAGTGTCCCCAGCACTCGGCCCCCACGGCCCCGGAGGCCCCCACAGATGCATCCCTTCCGGATATCGAAGGCAGGCGCGCGCAGACTTCCCGCGCTCGGCGCAGCCGCCTTCATCACGCTCGGCCTGCTCGCGCCGCAGAGCCACGCGACACCCGCCGCCGACACCGCCCCGGCCGGTGCGCACGCGGCCGCCACCGCGGCACCGGCGCCCCGGTCGATCCCGGTCCCCAAGTCGCCCGACGCCCTGCGCAACGGCTCCCGCCTGCGGATCTCCGCACAGGACGGCACCGAGGAATCCGGGCCGGCCCCGGCCCCCGCCGTCCAGCCCGCCAAGCCCGCCAAGGGCGACCGGCAGTCCGCGTCCGCCGCCGGGAACGAATGCGGCGACCTCTCCGGGGTGGTCAACGCCACGGGCGCCGCCCTGGTGCAGCAGCTCAAGGCCCTCCCCCAGATCACCTGTACCTACCCGCTGTTCGGCCTCACCGGGGAGGACGCGCGCAAGGCCTTCCGCGAGGCCCAGATGGTGACCGTCGCGAACGCGCTGCGCGACGCCTCCGCCGGCTACACCGGCGACAACCGCGCGGCCGTCGGTCAGCTGGTGCTGTTCCTGCGCGCCGGCTACTACGTGCAGGACAACCACGCCGACGTCGTCGGGGCGTACGGCCCGGTCCTGGACGGCGCGGCACGCGGCGCCCTGGACGCCTTCTTCGCCGCCCCGCGCAGCAGGGACGTCACCGACGCCAACGGCGAGATCCTCAACGAGGTCGTCACCCTGATCGACAGCACCCACACGGCCGGCCGCTACGCGGGCGTCGTCAAGTGGATGCTCGGCGGCTACGACGGCACCTGGCCCGGCCAGATGGACCTCGCCATGCAGCACGTCGAGTGGGTCGTCGAGAACGGCTTCAAGGCCAAGAACGACGGGCGCGGCTGGCGGGCCGCCCTCAAGGCCGACCCCGCCATCCTCGACACGTGGGCCGGCTTCATCACGCGCAACGGCGCCCAGCTGAACCGGCTGGACGTCGTCAGCAACGTCGGCCGCCACCTCGGCAACGCCCTCGACGTCCCCGAGCTCAAGGACCGGCTCCGGCCGCTGCTGAAGGACCTGATCAACCGCTACCCCAACGTCGGCCCCACGGCGCCGATCACCATGAACCTGGGCTGGTACACCCGCCAGTACGACAAGGGCAACTGCGCCGCCTACGCGATCTGCGACCTGGGCGGGCGGGTCCTCCCGTCGATCCTGCCGATCCAGCACACCTGCACCCCGGGCCTGAAGATCCGCGCCCAGGACATGTCCCCCGGCCAGCTGGCCGGGACCTGCACCAGCCTGGTCAACCAGGACGCCTACTTCCACCGGATCATCGGCGACCAGGGCCCGGTCCCCGGTGACCTGAACACCAACCTGGAGGTCGTCGTCTTCGACGACTACACCAACTACTCGCTGTACGCCTGGGCGATCTACGACATCGACGTCGACAACGGCGGCATGTACGAGGAGGGGAACCCGGCCGCTGCGGGCAACCAGGCCCGCTTCATCGCGCACGAGGCCCACTGGCTGCGCCCGGACTTCCAGATCTGGAACCTCAACCACGAGTACACCCACTACCTGGACGGCCGCTTCAACATGGCCGGGGACTTCGAGGCCGGCATGACCACGCCGACCATCTGGTGGGTCGAGGGCATCGCGGAGAACATCTCGTTCGGCTACCGGGGCGAGCGCAACGCCGACGCGATCGCCGCGGCGGGCAGGAAGACGTACAAGCTCAGCGAGCTCTTCGACACGGTCTACGGCCAGGACGAGGACCCGCAGGTCAACTCGGACCGGGTCTACCGCTGGGGCTTCCTCGCGGTCCGCTACATGCTCCAGGCGCACCCCGCCGACGTCCGGACCGTCCTCAACAAGTATCGGGCCGGGGACTGGAACGGGGCCCGCACCTTCCTGAAGCAGACCATCGGCACCGGCTACGACGCCGGCTTCGCCACCTGGCTGACGACGGCCTGCGCGACCGACGGCTGCGGTCCGCTGCCGGACGCGTCGGCCCCGGCCCCGTCCGTCCCGCTCTGCACCCTGAGCGACCCCCGCCAGTTCGACGGGAACTGCCGCCGGGACGGCCTCGCGGCCGCCGCCGGCAACTACAGCTACCACTTCGTGTACCTGCCGGCCGGAGTCAGGCAGCTGACCATCACCAGCAGCGGGGGCACCGGCAACGCCGACCTCTACTACGGGGGCGGCAGCTGGGCCACCACCGCCACGCACCTGGCGAAGTCCGCGGGCGCCGGCAACGGCGAGACCCTGACGATCGACAACCCCCCGTCGGGCTGGGTGTACTTCAGCCTCGCCGCCGCGCAGGACTTCAGCGGTGTGAGCCTCTCCACGCAGTCCAGGTGAACCCGTCCTCCGGGGCCCGGCCGGGCCCCGGAGGACGTCCGCGGTTCACCCCGCCGCCGACGGCCCGTGTCCTTCCTCCGGCAGCAGTTCGGCGATGATCTCGGTCCCGAGTGCGTACGCCGGGACGCCCGCGGTGATGAGCGCGGTCTCGGCGACGCCGATGAGCTCGGCCACGTCGGCTCCGGCGCGGAGGGCGCCGCGGGCGTGGATGCGGGCGGGTCCGGCCCGGCCGAGGGCCAGCAGCTGCCCGAAGTGGACGAGCTGCTGCACCCGCGGGCCCAGCGGTCCGTCCGTCAGCACGATGTGGCGCAGGGCGGCGAGGGCCTCCTCGGTGGGCAGCCTGCCGAACTCCCCGGCCAGGCGCAGCCGCTCCTGCACCCCGCCGGGAACGGCCCCGAGGGTCGAGCGGTAGCGGTCGCGCACCGCCTCCGCGCGGGCGGCCTCCGTCTCCCGCGTCACCGGGCGGCCCGTACGATCGCGGCGCGGACGGCTTCCAGGGCGCCCGGGGGGAAGTCCACGGCGCCGCCGATCGCCGCGGCGGCGATCTCGGCCTCGGCGCTCTCCTCGACGGCCACCACCAGGCGGGCGGTGGCCGCCGCGTCCGGGCCGAAGGCCAGCAGGCCGTGGTTGGCCAGCAGGACGGCGGCCGTGGTCGGGCAGCGCTCCAGCACCTCGGCGATGCCGCGTACGGAGACGTCCGACCCGCGCGGCCCCCAGGGGACCACGGGGACGTCCTCGGCCTGTCCGAAGCGCAGCAGCGGCTCGGTGCGGCAGGGCAGCGGCCGGTGGGCCACGGCGAAGGCGGTGGCGGCCGGCGAGTGGGTGTGGATGACGGCGCCCACCTCGGGCCGGGCCCGGTACACCGTGCTGTGCATGGCGATGATCTCGGCGCTGACGGACTGCAGCTCGCCGTCGAGGACCCGTCCGTCGAAACCGACGGTCGCCAGCTGCCCGGGGCGCAGCCCGCGGACGAACCCCGGGGTCAGCAGGAGGCGTTCGCCGTCGAGCCGGGCGCTGAGATTGGCGTGTCCGGAGTGGGACATCACCCCCGCCTCCAACAGTTCCGCCGCGGCCCGTGCCAGCTGTTCGGCCCGCTCCTCGCGTACGTGCGCGTCGTTCATGGGTGTCTCCAAGTGTGCTGCCAGCGGGCGCTCGTTCGCCGCTGTCCTCGTGCCGACCACTCTTCAACTTGAACTAAGGTTCAAGTCAAATGCCGGGTGCGGCGGGCCCGGCGGGCGGGAGAGGAGCACGGGGTGGAGCGAAACGCGCGGATGACGATCGGACGACTCTCGGAGATCACCGGGGTCCCGGCTTCGGCCATCCGGTACTGGGAGCGCCACGGCCTGCTGCCGCAGCCCGAGCGCGTGGGCGGGCAGCGGCGCTACCCGCCGGAGGCCGCCGAGCGGATCACGGTGCTGCGCACCTGCCAGCAGGCCGGGCTGACCCTGGTCGAGATCGGCGAGTTCCAGCGAGAGCAACCGCACAGGGAGGCGATGATCCGCGCCAAGATCGGTGAGATCGAGCAGCGTAGGGTCGACCTCGACCACGCCCACCAGCTGCTGACGCACGCCCTCAGGTGCGGGGAGGAGGACATCGTCAGGTGCCCGAAGTTCCGGGAGCAGATGGCGGCGTGGGAGACGGCCGACCCGGCGCCGTGACGGTACCGGGCCGGCGGTCGGTCGGGCTCAGGCGGCGGGGCAGGGCGGGGTGAAGCCGACGGCCGGGAAGTAGCGTTCCCACTGGGCCCTGGTGATCCGGGGGTGGGCGCTGTCGCAGACGCGGGCGGCGACCCGGTCCGGGGCGGTGTCCCACAGGCGGACGGTGAAGTCGTTGCCGCCGGTGGCGAGGGTCTCGCCGTCCGGGGCGAACGCCACGGCGGGTACGGGGTTCGTGTGGCCGGTGAGGGCGGTGGGAGCGGCCGCGCCGGCCAGGTCCCACAGCAGGGCCTTGCCGTCGGCGGCGCCGGCCGCGAGCCGACGGCCGTCCGGGGCGAAGGCGAGCGTGTAGAGCCAGGAGCCCGGCGCCGGCAGCCGCCTGGTTCCCGCGGGGCGGCCGCTGCCGTCGACGTCGACCAGCCACACCGTGCGGTCCGTCCGGTGGAAGGCGGCCAGTCGCCGGCCGTCGGGGCTGAAGACGCCCGCGGTCAGCGGTTCGGAGCGCAGCGGGGACGGCCGTTCCCGGGGGCTGCGCGGGTCCGTGACGTCCCAGAACCGCAGCGGACCGGTGTCCCCGCTCCCCGTCACCAGGGTGCGGCCGTCCGGCCGGAACGAGGCCGTCGTGATCTCCGGCCCGCCGTCCTCGCCGATCCGGCCGAGCTTGCGGGGGCGGGCCGGGTCGGTCAGGTCCCACAGTCCGGCGGTGCGCTGTGCCCACACCGCGAGCAGGCGGCCGTGCGGTCCGAAGCGGGCGCCGGCGACTTCGCCGCCGCCGGGGGTGAGGACGGAGGTCTGGCGTGGTCTGCGCGGGTCGGTCAGGTCCCAGACCCGGACGGTGCCGTCCTCACCGGCCGTCACGAGGGTGCGGCCGTCGGGACCGAACGACACGGACCGGACGAACCTGGTGTGCCCCGGCAGGACGGACAGCGGCCGCAGGGACCGGCCTGAGGTGACCTGCCAGAGCCTGGCGGTGCCGTCCCAGCTCGCGCTGGCCAGCAGGCGTCCGCCGGGGCCGAACGCCACGGAGGTGACCACGTCCTCGTGGGTCGCGAGCGACAGGTCGCGCAGGTCCAGGAGCCGGTCCGAGTTGGCGAGCAGGCGTCCGTCCGGGCGGAACGCGGCCTGGTAGGCGCCGCCTTGGACCGTGCCGATCCGCTTCGGCGCCGCGGGGGTGGCGAGGTCCCAGAGCTGGGTGGATCCGCCCACCGAGGCGAGGGTGCGGCCGTCCGGCGCGAAGGCCACCGACCAGACGATCGCGGGATGCCCGGGCAGCACGGCCGGCAGGCGCCCCGGGCCGCCCGCGATGTCCCAGACCCGGACGGCGTGGTCCCAGCCGCCGGTGGCCAGGGTCCGGCCGTCGGGGCCGAAGGCCGCCGAGGCCACGGTGTCGGTGTGTCCGCGCAGGACGGTGCGGAGCTGCGGATCCGCGGGCGCGGTGACGTCCCACAGTCTGGCGGTGGTGTCGCCGGTCGTGGCCAGGGTGCGGCCGTCCGGGGCGAACGCCACCGATGTGACCGCCCCGGTGTGGCCGGGCAGGGTGGCGAGCAGGTGCGGTGCGGCGGGGTCGGCCGCGTTCCACAGCCGTGCCGTGCCGTCGGCGTGGCCGGTGGCGAGGGTGCCGCCGGTCCCGTACGCCACCCAGGTCGGCGCGGGGCCCTGGTCGGGCAGGGTGCCCAGCTCGGCGGGCGCGCGCCGGTCCGCCGTGCTCCACAGCCGTACCGAACGCTCCCCCGCGGCGGCCAGGACGCGGCCGCCCTCGCCGAACGCCACCGACCGCATCTGCTCCGGCCGGTGCAGGACGGCCAGCGGGACGGGGTGGTGGGGGTCGGCGGTGTCCCACAGGCGTACGGTGCGGTCCCAGCTCGCGGTGGCGAGGACGGTGCCCCGCGGGGCGAAGGAGACCGACACGACGTCCGAGCGGTGGCCGGTGAGCCGCCCGGTGTAGGGCTCCGCGAACGCGCTGAGGAGCTGGTCGCGGACGTCGCCGGTGGCCGCCAGCCGGTACGCGGCCAGGTTCAGCTGGGCGGCGAGCGCGGGGTCGTTCCGGCGTACCTCGGCCGCGTCCGCGGCGGCCTTGCGCGCGATCGCCACGTTGCGCTGGCGGATGGCCGAGGTGCGCGAGTCGACGGCCAGCACGCCCGCGGTCGCCGTGACGGCCACCAGCACGGTGAGCAGGGTGACCAGCTGCCGCAGGCGTGACGTGCGTCGTCGGGCCGCCGCCGACTCGTCGGCCTCGGCCCGCCGGCTCGCGTCGAGGAAGGAACGCTCCCGGGCGGTCAGCGGGCCGCCGTCCGCGGTGTCGAGGTCGCGTGCGGCGGCCAGCCGGGCGCCCCGGTACAGGGCGTGCGGGTCCCGGTCCTGAGCCTCCCAGGCGGCGGTGGCTTCGGTGAGCCCGCGGTGCAGGAGCAGCCGGTCCCGGTCCTCGGTCAGCCAGCCGCGCAGCCTGGGCCAGCAGCGGATGACCGCCTCGTGGGTGATCTCCACGCAGCCCTGGTCGAGGGTCACGAGCCGCTGCCGGGCGAGGGATTCGAGGACGTGGGAGGTGTCGGGGCCCGGGTCGAGTTCGTCCCTGGTGATCCGGCGACGGGTGTCCTCGGTGCCGTCGCCCAGCGCGGTCAGGCGGAGGAACAGCGATCTGGCGAGGTCCTGCTGTACCGGGGACAGCGACCGGTAGGCGGCCTCGGCGGTGTGGGCGAGCGCGTGGCGGATGCCGCCGGCGGCGAGGTAGCCGTCCAGGGTGAGGCGGCTGCCGCTGCGGCGGTGCCAGGTCTCGGCCATCGCGTGCGAGACCAGCGGCAGTGCGCCCGGCTGCCCGGTCGCGTCCGCGACCACCGCCGCCAGCAGCGCGCCGGTCACCGTGCAGTCGGCGAGCGCGGCGGGCCGGGTGATGGCCTCGCGCAGTTCCCGGCTGCTCATCGGGCCGACCGCGATCTGCGCGTCGTGCAGGGCCTCGACCAGCCGGGGGCTTTGGACGCAGTGGGCGTAGAAGTCGGCGCGTACGCCGAGGACCACCCGGGTCCGGCTGGTCCGCGCGGTGGCGGCGGTGGTCAGCAGGGTGATGAACGCGTCCCGTTCGTCCGGGTCCCGGCAGAGGGTGAAGACCTCCTCGAACTGGTCGACCACGATCAGCGCGTCGGTTCCCGGCGTCCGGCCGGCCGTGGCCTGCCGCATCCGCAGGTGCAGGGACGCGGGATCGGCCGACAGCTCGGCCAGCAGGGCGCGGGGGGCGTCTCCGGTCGCCGCGGCGAGGTGGACGGCGCACTCCTCCAGGGGGTGCGGGCCGGGGGTGAACAGGGTCACCGGCCACCCGTCCGCCCGGGCACGGGCGACGAGGCCCGCGCGCAGCAGGGAGGACTTGCCCGATCCGGACGGCCCGAACACGGCCAGGAAGCGGCGTTCACGGACCTTCGCGAGCACGTCGCCGGTCAGCCGCTCGCGTCCGAAGAACCGGTCGGCGTCCTCCGGCTGGAAGGCCGAGAGCCCCGCGTACGGTGCGCTCTGCCGGCCGGCCGTGCCGGGGTGCTCCCGTGCCGGTGCGCTCGCGGCGAGTTCGGCGGCCGTCTCGTGCCAGCGGGTCTCCCACGCCCGGCGGTCCCCCCGGCAGGCTTCCACGTACGCGAGGGTGACGGCGAGGCTCGGCAGGGTGTGTCCGCCGGCGGCGTCCGAGAGGGTCGTGGAGGAGTAGTGCGCCCGTCTGGCCAGTGCCCGGTAGGGCGGGCGTCCCGCTTCCTCGCGCAGGGTGCGCAGGTCGGCGGCGAACCGTGGCAGCGGACCGGCGCCCGGGTCGAGCGGGCGTTCGGGACGGGGCATGGACTTCCTTCGCTCGCTGTGCAGCAGCCGTGACGGATGGTGATTGTCCAGCTTTTGATGTCCGGAACCCACCTCCCGGCGCCGGACATCGGCCGGTCGCTAGACAGGGTCCAGCGCAACCGCGCAAAGGCGAGACGAAGGAGAACCATGAGGTCTGTGCGACGAGTGATGCTGCTGGCCGCGGTCACCGGTCTGCTGGCGGGCGCCCCGTGGACGGGCACGCCCGCGTTCGCCGCGGCGCCGCTGCTCAAGTCCAACCTGAACGGCAGGTGTGCCGACATCTTCATGTTCCACCAGGAGAACGGGGCCTCCACCGTGACCTGGGACTGCACCGGGAACACCAACCAGCAGTGGCGCTGGGACGGCGAGCAGATCCGTTCCGCCATGAACGGGAAGTGTCTGGAGATCTACGGCCCCCACCTGGGGGACCAGGGCTCCGTGGGCATGTGGGACTGCAACGGCGGGCTGCACCAGAAGTGGTTCCGCAACGGCGGCGAGATCCGCAACCGGGTGAACGGGAAGTGCCTGGACATCCTGGCGGGCCGTCCGGAGAACGGGCAGCTCCTGGTGAGCTGGGGCTGCAACGGCGCGCGCAGCCAGAGCTGGGACTTCTGAACGCCCGGCCCGGCCCGGCACGTCGTGTGCCGGGCCGGGCCGGGGCGGTTCGAGAGCGGTGCGGCCGGTCAGCGGGCCGTCAGCACTTGAGGCCGGTGGCGGCCGCCGTCGAGGCCTGGTCCAGTGACTGGATCTGCGGCTGGAGCTGGGTGACGGCGTCCTTGCCGGTGGTGTCGCCCGGCAGGTCCTCGTAGCCCTTCTTCAGGTTCTCGGCGGCCTGCTTGACCGCGTCCTGCTCCGCCTGCTTGAGCTCGGAGATGTTCCCCTTGACGTTCTCCCAGTCCTTCTGGACGGCCTCGTAGGCGTCCTTGACCTGGTCCTTGGTCGCGGTTGCCGGGTTGAGGGCCTTCAGCTTGGCGTTGTCGGCCTTCAGGGCGTTCAGGTCCGTGCAGAGGTCGGCCGCGGCCTGGGTGGCCTGCTCGGCGGCCGAGTTGTCGTCGCTGCTGTCGGAGCAGGCGGCGAGTCCGAGCACCGCGCTGACGCAGAGCACTCCGATCACGGGGAGTCGCTTCATGGGAGACCTTCCTGGCAGGGACAGAACGGGTACATGAGACCTTTCGTGACGCAAAGCAAAACTAAGCAGAAAGGGTGTGTTGCGCATCCGTACGACGACCGTTCGGTGCTACGCCGCACCTCGCGGTACTGGTATCCCTTGGCGTGCAACACCCCGTCACACCGCGCCGGGCGCGTCATACGTGACATTCCGATCGACGAGGAGCCGTGCCGTGCCGGAGGCCGTGACCGTGCGGGAGCTGTGGGACCGGACCCATCTGGCCCTGCTCCCCTGGACCCGCGTGCCCGCGGCCGAGCTGCACGCACGCTCCGCGGAGGCGGTCACCGCTGCGGTGGCCGTGCTGTGGGGCGGCTGTGACGACGCCCTCCTCGACGCGCCGGCCACGGACGTGCAGGTCCACGCACTCGTCGGCGCGGCGACGGCGTACGGGCTCGGCTGGCGCGACGCGCTGCTCGGCGACGTCGCGGCGGACGCGCGGGCCGCGGGGCTGGGCCCGGGCCCGGCCGGCCTGTGGACTCCGGCCGGACAGTGGAACCGCGGCCGGGGGCGGGCGTTCCGCTCCACCCTCCGCCAGAACCTGGAGTTCTTCGCCCGGCATCCCTGGGCGACGGAACTGGCGCTCCTGCGGGCCGTACGGAACGCCGTCGAGGCCTCCCCGGCCGACCCGCGGGCCGCTCTCGGCTCGCTCTACCGCACGGCATGGGCCGACGGGGCCACCGAGCGCCTGGGATGGGACGACGCCGAATGGTGGCAGTACCTGGACGTCGCCGGGCTGGCGTCATGGGCGGTGGTCGCGCTCGGCCTGCCCGCGGAGGACCCCGCGAGCGCGGGCCAGGCGGTCGAGGAAGCCGCCGAGGCGGTCAGTCCGCACGGCTGGACCCGGGCGGGGACGGACCTGCCGGAGGGCTTCCTCGACGCGGCCTGCGCAGCGCTCGGAGCGTGACTCCGTCGGCCGGTGCGCGGCGCGGCGCGACAGACGCCCCCTAGTGTCCGGTGGTGGTCACCGTTGCGGTGAAGCCGCCGTCCTCGAAGGTGCGGATGCGGTCCCCCGTCACCTTCGTGATCTTCACCTGGTCCAGCCGGACGGTGGTGTCGACGACCGACGCGATGGCCGCGACCCCTCCCCCGCCGCCCCGGACGACGTCCTTGACCGCGGTGAACCTGCCGTCCTGGAAGGCCATCGCGAAGTACTCGTTGTCGATGAAGGTGTTGTGGCGGGTCTCCATCACCCCGAAGGCGTAGAGGCCCAGCTGGTTGCCCACGAGGCGGTTCCCGGTGACCGTGACGCCCGTGTTCGCGAGGATGCCCGCGTGCTGGGTCTCGGTGAAGAAGTCGGTGCCGCACCCCTCGTCCGGCTCGCGGCAGGCGTTGTCGCTCACCGTGTTCCCCTCGGCCCGGCCGGTGGCCTCGACGTACTCGATGCCGTCGGTGGAGATGGTCTTCTGCCCGGTGACGACGTTGCGCAGGACGGTGGCCTTCGAGTCGGCGCCGAGCACGACGATGCCGGAACCCTGGTAGTCCGTGATCCGGGAGTCCCGGATGTCCGCGGATCCGGCGCCGACGGGGAAGTCCCCGATGAGGACGGCGCTGGCGCTCCGGAAGCAGGGGGCCATCGGCGTGTCCTTGATGTGGCTCACCGCCGCGTGGCTCAGGTCCAGGTGCGCTCCGCCCAGGACCCGGATGCCCGCTCCGAGCGCACCCTCGTCACAGGTGCCGGATCCCGGCCCGCTCACCGACAGGCGGGAGATCTTCACGGACGCCGCGTTGTCGAGGGAGACGATCGAGTTGCGGCCGTCGGGGCCCTGCACCAGTTGCCCGGGGGCGAGGATGGTGGTCCTGCCCGCGCCCGCCCCCGTGAGGGTCAGGTCCTTGCGGATCGTCACCTGCTCCCGGTAGACGCCGGGACGCAGCGCGATGCGGTCCCCCGGGCCGGCGGCGTCCACCGCGGACTGGACGGTGGGGTACGCGGCCGAGGGGACCACCAGTTCGCGCGGCTGGGAGGCGGCGGACGAGGGGGCGAGGGAGCCGAGGGCCACCGAGGCGAGCAGCGTTGCGGCGGCCGCCGCGCAGCGTGAGCGGAGGGGGTTCATTGCGTTCTCCTGCCGTGGGGAGGGCCGCCGGCCGCGCGTGGCCGCCCGGCGCCGTGGGACACGTGGCGGAGCGGCGGGAGCAGCCGGTTCGCACGGGGCCACCCGAGCACAGGGCGGGCGTGATCCACTGGGGCCGTGCCGCAGCGGTGGGCCGTCCGGAGCAGCGGGACCACACGGCCAGGCCGTGCCCAGGCCCGGACACGGCCCGGGCGGGCGGGCGGCCTACTGCTCGGCGGACGGGGTGCGGTGCGGGTCCGGGCGGAAGCCGACGGCCAGGACCACCGCGCCGGCGAGGGCGAAGCCGGCCGTCCAGAGCGCGCCGACGTGCATGGCGTGGAAGAACGCGGCGTCGGCCGCCCCGGCGAGCCGGGCGTCGTGCGTGGCGGCCGCCACGTGCCGGGCCAGCTCCGCCGAGACCCGGGCCGGGGCTCGTACGTCGTCCGGGAGGCCGGTCAGGGAGCCTTCGATCGCGCGCCGGTAGACGATCGAGGTGATCGTGCCGCCGGCCGCGATGCCCAGGACGCTGCCGGTCTGGCGCAGGGCGCTGTTGACGGCGCTGCCGGCGCCGGCGCGTTCCAGCGGCAGGGAGCCGAGTACCGCGCCCGTGACGGGTGCGATGACCATGCCGACGGCGGTGCCCTGGACCGCCATCACCGCGGTGTACCAGGCGATCGGCGTGGTCGCCCCGAAGAGCGCCGGAGCCGCCATGGCCAGGGCCGCCACGGCGAGCGAGACGGAGGAGACGAGCCGTACGGAGGTGCGGCGGGCCAGCCGGACGGCGACCGGCGAGCCGACGACCACTCCGAGCGCGGCGGGGAGCCCGAGCAGCGCGGCCTCGAAGGCCGAGTAGTGGCGGGCGCCCTGGAGGTAGAAGGCGAGGTAGAACGATCCGGACGTCAGGGTCAGGAAGACCAGCATCAGGGTCAGGTTCCCGGTGGCGAACCCGCGCTGGGCCAGCAGCCGGGGGTCGAAGCCCGGGTGGGCGGTCCGCAGCTCCGCGACGACGAACGCGCCGAGCAGGCCGATGCCCGCGGCGGTGCTGCCCCAGACGCCCGGGTGGGCGAAGGACGCGTCCTGGCCGGCCCGGATCAGGCCGTACGCGAGAAGGCCGAGGCCGCTCGTGGACAGGAGCAGCCCGGCCGGGTCGAGGGGCCGGACCTGCGGGCTGCGGAAGTTGGGGACGCAGCGCGCGACGAAACCGAGGCCGACGAGGACCACCGGTACGTTGACCAGGAACACCGAGCCCCACCAGAACGCCGCGAGCAGCGCCCCGGCGAGGATCGGCCCGGCCGCGAGTCCGACCCCGGCGAAGGACGACAGGGTGCCGAAGGCGGCCGGGCGCTGCGCGGGCTCGAAGGTCCAGCCGACCATCGCCATGGTGGCCGGGACGAGCAGTGCGGCGCCGGCTCCCATCACGGCGCGGCCGGCGATGAGCTGGGCGGGGCCGGCCGCGTAGGCGGCAAGGACGGATGCCGCGCCGAACAGGGCCATGCCCGCCAGGAGGGTGTTGCGGTGGCCGAAGCGGTCGCCGAGCGCGCCTCCGGTGAACATCAGGCCGGCGAAGGCCAGTGTGTAGGCGCCCGTGGCCCATTGGAGCTGGCCGGGGGTGGCCCCTAATCCCCTGACGGGGTCGGACAGCGTCTCGAAGGCCGTGGACAGGATGGTTCCGTCGAGCCAGATGAGGAGCTGGGAGAAGACGAGGACGCCGAGGACGAGGCGGCGGCGGGCCGGCGGGAGGGGCGACCGGGCCTGCGTCGGCGCGGGTGCGGCGGTCGGTGGTGTGGCGGATGGCATGCGTGACTGCTTCCGGTTCGGGGCGGGTTCGGGACGGGTTCGGCGCGGGCCGCGGCGTATGATCGTCAAGTACCTGACGGTTGCCTCATCGTGACAAGTCGTCAAGTACCTGTCAATCATGAATGCGGAGGTCGCCCATGGGCGAGCAGAACCAGGGCCGGGTGCTGAGCTTCCTGGTCCGCCACACCTGGCTCGGCATGCGGGCGGCGATCGGGGCCGAACTGGCGGAGTTCGGGCTGACCGTCCCGCAGTTCGCGACGCTGATGATGGTCAGGGCGTCGCCGGGCATGTCCGTGGCGCAGCTGGCCCGTTCGGTCGGGAGCACCCGCCAGGCGGCGAACGAGATGCTCACGGCCCTGGAGCGGGACGGCCTGATCTCCCGCTCCCCGCACCCCACCGACCGCAGGACGCACCAGCTGCACGTGACCGCCCTCGGGAGCGACCGCTACGAGCGGGCGCTGCCGGCCGTCGTCCGCCGGGAGGCCGAGCTGGAGCAGGGGCTGGGCCCGGAGCAGCGGGAGGCCGCCCTCGCCTGGATGTCGGCCGTCACGGCGGCCTGCGAGGCGCCAGGGGGCGGGTGCGACGCGTGATCCCGCCGCCGGGACCCTACCGCGTCCGCTCCACGGCCACCGTCCAGGCGGCCACGTCCGCGGCGGTGGCCGGGCGGGGTTCGGCGTCGTAGAGCTGGGCCACGCCCTCGTCGGGGCGGGTGGCGGGGTTGGTCGCCCAGAAGTACGTCTGCCCCACCTGGTACTTGTGGGCGGACTCGTCGCTCTGGCTGACCAGCACCTCCCCCGAGGCGCTGCCCTTGAGGACGTGCCCGACGCGCACCCGGTAGGCGTCGGAGGGCAGGCCTTCGACGGTGCGGCGGCCGAGGTCCTCGACGACCGTGCCGGTGAACACGGCGGTGGCGTCCGGGGCGACGAGGAGCGGGTCGGTGGTGTCGAAGGCGTGGACGGCCTCGCCCTCGGTGTGTGCGTCGCGGTACCGCTCCCAGCCCAGCCAGGCCCCGCCGACGAGTGCCGCCGCGGCGGCGGCCGGGACGGCGGCCGCGAGCAGCAGCCTGTTCACGGCCGTCCCCACAGCCGGTGGTAGGAGATGCGGTCGTTGGCGGTGACCCGGTCGATGCCGAAGCGGGCGGCCTCCGCGTTGTCGGCCCACATGATCGAGCCCGCCTCCGTGCTCTTGTGGCAGAACCCCAGCGCGTGGCCCAGTTCGTGGGTGGCGACGCGGCGCCGGTGGGCGGTCGTGCCGCGCGTGCCGCCGGCGTCGAGGTAGTGGCGGTTCATCGTGATGGTGTCCGTCCCCGGGCGGCCGGTCCAGCGGGCGAGGACGTTCTTCCAGTCGCCGCCGCTCGACCGGGTGTCGTTCCACTCCAGGTCGGCGATCTCCGATGCCGTGTCCGGACGGAAGGCGACCTTGTGGAGGCTGCCGCCGGTCCACTGGCCGACGGCATGGGCCCGCGCGTCGTCGAATACGGTGTCGTCCTCCCAGGCGATGACCCCGTGGTCCACGGAGGACCGTCCCCGGGAGTCGTGGCCGGAGGGGACGCACGCCTCGGGCCCCCGGCCGGGGGCCGGACCGGGATGCGGCAGCGACAGCAGGACCGTCGCGGCGGTGGAGGCCGCCAGCCCGCTCAGGAAGAGGAACACCCGGGAACGTTACCCAAGGTCAGCCCCCGTGCACAAAATGTGGCCGCGGGGCCCGCGACCCCGGGGCGCGTGCGGGATCGGCAGCGTGGGGCGGAGCGGTCGGGAGGGTGCGGGAGACCCGGTCTTCCGTGCCGGGTTCGACGATCACGAACTGCCCCATCATGCCCCGGTCCTCGTGGCGCAGGATGTGGCAGTGGAACATGTAGGGCGTCACGGGATCGGTGAAGCGGCCGAACTCGACGGCGAGCCTCGCCGTGGACTTCGCGGGCACGAAGACGGTGTCCTTCTGCGACTGGTACCAGGCCGGGGGCTGCCTGCCGTCGATGTCGAGGACCCGGAGGGCCACCTCGTGGATGTGGAAGTTGTGCGCGTGGTCCCGGGCTTCGACCTCCCAGATCTCCCTGGCCCCGGCCGGCACGACCTCGTCGATACGCCCCATGTCGTAGTCGCGGCCGCCGATCGCGTCGTCCCCGTCGAGCCGGAACCTGCGCACCCGGGCTCCCGCGGGGACCTCGATCGGCGGGGTCGACGCCAGGCGGGCGGGCACCTCCGGTGACGGGCGCAGCCGCTCGGCGGCGATGAACTCCAGCAGGTCGAAGTCCCCCTTGTCGATCTCGTCCCGGCCTCCGAAGCCGCGCATGACGACGCTCTCCCCCGGGGAGAAGGCGACGACGATCTCGGCCCGTTCGGCCGGACTCAGCGAGATCCGGTCCACCCGTACCGGCGCGGGGAGCAGCCCGGCGTCGGCCCCGACGACCTGGAACGCGCGGCCGTCGGCGAACCCGAGGTGGAAGAGGCGGGCGTTGGAGGCGTTGAGGATCCTCAGGCGCACCCGCCGGGTCCCGACTTCCAGGTGGGGGGCGAGGGTTCCGTTCACAAGGGTCCGGTTGCCGAGGAAGAACACCGAGGAGTCGAGCCCGTCCTCGGACAGGGTGCCGTCGTCGTTGAGGACCTTGTCCTGCACGATCAGGGGGAAGTCGTCGACGCCGTAGGTCCGGGGCAGGTCCAGGGCCCGGGATGCCGGGTCGTCGAGCAGGAACATCCCGGCCAGGCCCCGGTACACGTGCTGGACGGTGTAGCCGTGGGGGTGGGGGTGGTACCAGGTGGTGGCGGCGGGCTGGTCGACCGTCCAGTGCGGGGTCCAGGTGGCGCCCGGTGCGATGGTCCGCTGGGGTCCGCCGTCCATCAGGGCCGGAACCCTCATGCCGTGCCAGTGGACGGTGGTTTCCTCGCCGAGCCGGTTGACGACCTCCAGCCTGACCCGGTCCCCGCGCGAGGCGCGCAGCGTCGGGCCCAGGTAGGACCCGTTGAACCCCCAGGTCGGGGCGGGCCTGCCGGGCAGGAACTCGGTCCTGCCCCGCTGTGCCGTCAGGGTGAAGGTCTTCACCCCGGACCCGTCCACGACGGGTTCCAGCAGGGGCGGGATCCGCAGCGGGTTGGCGAAGCCGGGGGCGCCGCCGCCGGTCGGCCTGGCGGTCGCCGGGCGGTCGGGGCCGCCCGCGGGCGCTCCGCAGCCCTGGAGGCCGGCTGCGGCTGCCGCCGCGGCGGTGGCGGTCAGCAGGATGAACTCGCGACGCTTCACTTGATCAATATGGGGCAAGGGGTGCCGCATCCCCCGTATCCGCCCGTCGGTGCGGGTGTCGGGACCGCACCCCCGCTCCCCCTGCCCGCCGCCGTGCTACATGCGGGCCGGGGCGGGGTCGGAATCGTTCAGCTCGGCGATCAGGGCGTTGCGGCCGGCCAGCATCTCCGTGAGGATCCGCCGTGCGGCGCGCAGGAGTTCGGCGACGTCGCCGCCGGCGAGGGCGTACGTGACGGTCGAGCCCTCGCGGGTGGAGACGACGATGCCGGAGCGGCGCAGGACGCCCAGCTGCTGCGACAGGTTGGACGCCTCGACGTCGATCTCGGCCAGCAGGTCCCGTACGGGCATCGGGCCGTCCTGGAGGAGCTCCAGCACGCGGATGCGTACCGGGTGACCGAGCATCCGGAAGAACTCGGCCTTGGCCTGGTACAGCGGGACCTGCATTCCCACGACGCTCCTGTTCTCCTCTTCGAACGGACCCCGGCTCGGGCGGGGGGCCACCGCCCCCACCCATCGTGGCGTCCTGTCGGCCCACGCGGAACCGATGATGACTGGTTTCACATGTTCCGAGTTGAAGAGTTCTTCAACTCATGGGCATGCGTGGGCCCGACGGACGCCGCGGCTAGACCTCCAGCTCGGCTTCGATGCGGCTGAGCTGGTGGCGGGCCATCGCCAGGTTCGACCGGCCCCGGTCCAGGACCAGGTAGAGGAACAGACCGCCGCCGGAGCGGCTGCGCCGGATCCGGATCAGGTGGTACTGACCGCCCAGGGTGATCAGCACGTCCTCGATGTCGTCCTGCATGCCGAGCATCTCCATCGTGCGCAGCTTGGCCCGGATGACGTCGGTGTTCCCTGCGGCCGCCACCGTCAGGTCCAGGTCCTTGCCCCCGCCGAGCGTGCCCAGGGCCATCCCGCTGGCGTAGTCCACCAGGGCCACTCCCAGGGCCCCTTCGATCGAGGTCATCGCTTCCTTCAGTGACACTTCCACGTTCGCCATGGCTGTTCTCCGTTGGTGTCGGGTGCCGGGCGCGGCACGGATCTTCCGTACCGGGACGCTACCGATCGCGCGGCTCCGTCTGGCGGGATCAACGGAATTGGCCGGATTCCGCTGCCGTCACGCGGCGCGGGCGGCGGGCTCGCGCAGCCGTGCCGCCGCCGTGCGCCAGGCGTCGGTGACGGCCTCGTGCGCCTGGCGGGTGCGGGCGGCGGTGTCGCCGGTCAGTTCCAGCGGGCGTCCGACGTGGACGTGCAGCCGGGGCCGCCGCAGCGGGGCGGTGACGAGGCCGGCGACCTGCTTGGCGGTGCCTCCGGAGGTGATGCGCCGGGCCCCGGCGTGGCCCACCGGTACGACGGGCGCCCCGGTGCGGGCGACGAGCCGCGCGAGCCCGCTGCGGAAGGCGAGGGGCGCGGCCTCGGCGGCGTCGCGGCGGGAGGGGATGCCGCCTTCGGCGTACATGAGCACCGAGCGTCCCGCCGCGAGGGCGGACGCGGCGTGGTCGAGCGCCTCGGCGGCCCGCCGGTCCCCGCGGTGGACGGGGATGTGGCCCTCCCGGACGAGCAGGCGGCCCAGGAGCGGGGCCCGCCACAGGCCGGCGGCGGCCATCACGACGGGCTCGACGCCGCAGCGGCGCAGGGCGGCGAGGACCACGGCGGGGTCGGCGAGGGAGGTGTGGTTGGCGACGATGACGCTGCCGGGCGGCACGTGGGCGTCGGGTTCGGTGGTGACGCGGACGTGCCCGAAGGTGGGGACGAGGAGTTGGGCGAGACGGCTGAGCATGGCGTTCTTCCCGTTCGTGACGGCGGCTGCGGCGGCTGCGGTGGGTGCTCCCAGGGTCGCCGCCGCGCGCCGGGCCCGCCTGAGTCGTCCTACTCAGGCCCAACGGGTCGCGCTACCCAGAGGATGCGCGTGACCGGCTGCGCGGGGAGGCCGCGCCGGCGGCTCAGCGGCGCCGGCCGCGCAGCCCCTCGGGACCGACGAACCCGCTCTCGTCGTGGCCGGCTCCGAGGAACGCGTCCACCTGCGGGGCGGAGGCGAGCCGGGCCTGCCAGGTGGTGACGACCTCGTACGGCCCGGCGAGGGAGAACGTGCGGCGGGACTCCTCCAGCGCCCGCGCCCATTCCTCCTCGAAGGCCGGCACCCAGCGCTCGCCCCGGCGGTCGGCGCGCAGGGCCGCGAGGAGTTCGGCCGGGGCGCCGGGCGCGGGGGCCCGGTGCGGGGCGGGTACGTGTTCGGGCTGTGCGCTCACGGCTCCTCCAGGCGGTCGTCCCCCCACGGTAGCCGCCGGGGGTCCGGCCGGAGGGCGCGTCGGACGCCCCCGCGTCCGTCAGGCGCCGGCCGGTGCGGCAGGTTCCCGGCGGTGTTCCAGCCAGGTGCGGCCCAGGTCGTCCCAGATCATCTGGTACCGGCCGAAGACCTCGTCGAGCTGGGCGAAGGTGAGTTCCTCGGGGGAGGTCGAGGCCACGAGGTATTCGAGGTCGTCGGCGAGCCGCCGGAAGCGGTACTGCGCCTCTTCCATCAGGACCGACCGGGAACGCCAGTTGAAGAACGGCTCGACGGCTCCCAGCAGGGTCACCGGTGCCCCGCACGCCAGGGCCGGACGAATATTCGGTGTCCGAGGACCTGATCATGGTGGTAGACAGGCGCGGTGCAAAACACTTTTGACTTCACCGACCTCCTGCGGCTCATAGACGAACGGTCGACCGCGTTCCGTGCCGTGGTGGCCTCCGCGCCCGATCTCGACGCGCAGGTGCCCAGCTGCCCCGAGTGGAAGCTGTTCGACCTCGTCCGGCACCTCGGCGGCGGCGACCGCTTCTGGGCCGCCATCGTCGCCGCGGGCCCCGCCGACGGTCCCCCGGCCGGGGCCGCCGAGGCGCGCGCCGCGCTGGTCGTCCCGCGGGAGCGCGAGGCGCTGGCGGCGTGGCTGGACGAGTCGACGCGGCAGCTGCTGGACGCACTGCGGGAGGCGGGCCCCGACGCCGGCTGCTGGGCGTGGTGGGAGGAAGTGCAGTCGCCGCTGACCGCCGGGACGGTCGCCCGGCACCGGGTCCAGGAGACCACGGTCCACACCTACGACGCCCAACTCGCCCTCGGAGAGCCGCAGCCGCTGCCGGAGGAGGTGACGCTGGACGGTCTCGAGGAGTTCCTGACCACCTGCGTCGCCACCGCCGCCGCCTGGCCTCACAAGCCCGCCGTCCTCGACTTCCGCACCACCGAGGGCCCCGTCTGGCGCCTGACGCTGGACGGTTCCGGCGCCCGGGTCACCCTCCTGCCGGCCGGCGCCGAAGCGGCGGACCAGGACCCGGCAGCGGCCTGGGCCGGCCTCCACGGCACGGCCGGCGAGCTGGTGCTCGCCCTCTACGACCGCATCCCGTTGGACTCCCTGCGGGTCGACGGGGACGCGGCACTGTGGGACCAGCTCCGCGACTGGGACCCGACGGCCTGAGAGGCGTACGCCACCCCCGCGTCCCGGAGGCGCGGGGGCGGCGGTGCTGCCCCCTCAGGCGACGGCGGTGCCGTCCAGCTCGACCATCAGGCCGGGGATCGCCAGCCGCGTCACCCCGAGCATGGTGCTGGCCGGCGCCACCCGGGCGGCGGCCAGCCGCCCGGCCAGCACGCCGTAGTGCCGGAAGAGCAGGTCGACGTCGGTCGTGTAGACGTTGAGGCGGATCAGGTTCGACAGGGACATGCCGGCCTCGGCGAGCACGGACTCCAGGTTGTCGACGCTCAGCGCCAACTGCGCCTCCATGTCGCCCTCGTGCTGCGGCTTGCCGTCGGCGCTCATCGCGGTCTGCCCGGATACGTACAGGGTCCGGGTGTGCCCCGTGACCAACTCCCCCTGGTTGAATCCCAGTTCCGTCGACCACGACACCGGGTTGACCGCCGTTCGTTCCATCGCCACGTCAGCTCCATTCGATCCGCTGGAAGTTCGTACGCACACAAGTCCGCCGGCCCGGCAACCGCCGGCCCCGGCCTCGTGGGAACGAGCCTCGCAGCGAATCACGACATCCTCCGTCAGGTATTCCGTTAGGGTTCCGGCATGCGCGCCGACCGGCTGGTCTCCCTGGTGCTGCTGCTGCGGCAGCGGGGTCGGCTGACCGCGGACGCCCTGGCCCGTGAGCTGGACGTGTCCACCCGCACCGTGCTGCGCGACATCGAGGCGCTGTCCGCGGCCGGTGTCCCCGTCTACGCCGAGCGCGGCCGGCACGGCGGCTTCTCGCTGCTGCCCGGCTTCCGGACCGAGCTCACCGGGCTCAACCACGACGAGGCCCTCGCCCTGCTGACCGCCGGACCGGGGCGCGGCGAGCCGGTGTTCGGCCTCGGCTCGGCACTCGCGTCGGCCATGCGCAAGGTCGTCGACGCGCTGCCCGAGGGCCACCGGGCCGTCGCGAGCGACGCGGCCCAGCGGTTCCTCGTCGATCCCGAGACCGACCTGCTCTCGCGCCGCTCCGCCGCCGAGGAGATACCCGGCACCGTGTTGACCGAGGTCCGGCGGGCGGTGCTGGCGGGGCAGAAGCTGCGCATCCGCTACGCGGCCACGGGCGAGGCGCCCCGGTGGCGTACGGTCGACCCGATCGGGCTGGTCACCGTACGCGACCGGAGCTACCTCCTGGCCGCGCGCGAGGGCGCCGACCGTACGTACCGGCTGTCGCGGATGCCGGCGGCCGAGGTGCTGCCCGAGCCCGCCGAGCGGCCGGACCGGGTCGATCTGGACCGGATCTGGCGGGAGCGCTCCGCGCGGTTCCTCTCCGGCAGCGAGCACCTCGCCGTGCGGGTACGGGTGGACCCGGCGCACCGCGAGGAACTGCTGGACACCGCGTTGGCCGTCCGCGCGGAAGAACCCGCCGCGGACGACGGCTGGGCACGGCTGGAGGTGACCTTCCAGGACTCCCGGCACGCCGAATGGGCCCTGTGGCGGCTCGGCACGGCGGCCGAGGCCCTGACCCCGCACTCCCTCCGCGCCGCCCTCCAAGCCCGCGCCACCGCACTCGCCACCCGCTACGCGGCCCCGCCCGGGGAGTGAGGACCCGCCTCCTGCGGCCGGTGGCTAGGGGGTGTCCGGGGTGGGTACGGGGATGGTCAGGCGGGTGGCCACGGTGGTGAGGGAGGGGCCCAGGGGGAGGGCGATGCGGGTGGTGGCGTCGCGGTCGCCGCGGGTCGGGTCCTGGTTGACGATCAGGACCGGTTTGCCGGCGCGGGCCGCCTCGCGGACGAAGCGGAGCCCGGACATCACCGTCAGGGAGGAGCCCAGGACCAGCAGGGAGGCCGCCCCTTCGAGGAGGGCGCGGCAGTGTGCGACCCGCTGCGGCGGGACGGATTCGCCGAAGAACACCACGTCGGGTTTGAGGATGCCGCCGCATTCCGCGCACGGCACCACGCGGAAGTCCGCGACCTGCTCGTCCGTGAGGTCGGCGTCACCGTCCGGGTTCATCGCGGCGGCCACCGGCTCGAATCCCGGGTTGGCCGCCTCCAGCCGGCGGGCGAGGTCGCCGCGCGTCCCGGTGGCGCCGCAGGTGAGGCAGACGACCCGGGCGAGGCTGCCGTGGAGCTCCACCACCGGGTCGCTGCCGGCGGCCTGGTGGAGGCCGTCGACGTTCTGGGTGATGACCCCGGCGAGCAGCCCGTGCCGTCCGAACGCCGCCACGGCCCGGTGCCCGGCGTTGGGGCGGGCGCGGCCGAAGGTGCGCCAGCCGAGGTGGCTGCGGGCCCAGTAGCGGCGGCGGGCCCGGTCGCCGGCGGTGAAGTCCTGGTAGGTCATGGGGGTGTGCCGGGTGAGGCTCCCGCCCGCGCCGCGGTAGGCGGGGATGCCCGACTCGGTGGAGATCCCCGCCCCGGTGAGGACGAGGACCCCGCCCGCGCCGAGCGCGTCGGCGACGGGGCCGAGGTCCGTGGTGCCGGGCGGCAGGTCCTCGGTCGGGGTCCAGCTCAGCGTGGGGCGCGTGCGCATGCTGCCAGCGTACGGAAACTAGGCCAGCAGCCACTGGGGCGGGTGGGCGGGGTCGGCCGGGCAGGTGAAGACGTGCAGGTCGCGGTCGCGGCCGAAGCGGAGCCGGGTGGGGGCGGTGACCGAGTCGTCGCGGAGGAGCGCGTGCGGGCCCGGCCGGGACGGGTCCCGGTCCTCCAGCGGCAGCCAGCTGTGCGAGCCGCCGTCCGCCTCGCCGCCCTCGGCGGTCAGCAGCAGCCGCATCGGGGCCGTGCAGGCCGTGCAGTCGACGTCCATCGGGCCGGTGGACGCCCAGCTGGGGTAGCCGCCGACGCGCCATCCGGGCGGGATCGACAGGTCGTACTGGTAGCAGGGGGCGTCCGGGCCGTGTTCCGCGGCCTGGGCGTCGTCCCAGGCGTCGATGCGGGCGATCAGCGGGGCGGGCAGGGTGTCGTCCTCCGCCCAGGGGTAGGTGTCCACCTCCTCGGGGTGCAGGACGCACGGCTCGGGCAGTTCGTGCTCCCAGGGCAGCAGGGCCGGCTCGGGGGCGGCGGGCAGGCGTTCCGCGCGCTCGGCCTCCTCGGCGCGCCGCCACCGCAGGAGGTAGCGGCGTTCCAGGTGCCGGCCGTGCGTGCGGGGGCAGCGGAGGAGCTGGACCAGGTCGGCGCCGCCGGGTCCGGCGGCCAGGCCCGGGACGTCCCGGCGGAAGAGCTGCGCCAGTCCCGTGAACGGCACGGGGCCGCCCCCCGCCGGGGCCCCCGCGGCGGGCCACGGGCGGCTCTCCGGCCGGGTTCCGGCGGCCCGGGCGGCGCGGATCTCGTCGGGGGCGTGGCCCTCGGTCTCGGGCTGGTGGGGCTCGTGGCACAGGGGCCACGGCTCGTCGGCCGGCCAGAGCAGCGGTCCGCCGACGTGGCTGTCGTACGGGCCGGGCGATCCGCGCCGGGGGTGCAGGCGGGTGGTCCGGCCGCGGTGGGCGGCCAGTTCCGGGAACACGGCCTCCACGGACACGGGTCTGGGCGGCGTGGTCCTCGTCATGGCGCGACCGTACGGGGTGGGGGTACGGCGGCGCGAGGCATTTCGCCGGGCGGTGGCGGCGGCCCGCGCGTCCGGCAATCCCCCGGTCGGGCGACCCGGCCCCGTTCGAGCGGGTTTCAACGCTGCCGGCCCGTGCCCCGCGCGCCCGGCGGGCGGGTCTGGGACGTGCGTTCGACGGCCGTCCCCGGGCGGGCCCGTTACGGTCCGTTCCGCAGCCCGTTCCCCTGGTCCGTCCCCCGTGAGGAGTGCGCGATGACCGTTCCCGAGGAACCGCGCGGTGCCGCCGCGCTGCTGGTCGACAGCCGCGGCCGCTACCTGTTGCACCTGCGCGACGCGAACAAGAGGATCTGCGACCCGGGCACGTGGTCCATCACCGTCGGAACCGCGACGGCGCGGAGTCGGCGAAGGGATCACTTCGACGCGGCCACCGACGGGCCCGGGGACCAGCCCGGGACCGGGTTCGTCTTCCGGGCCCGGCGGTGGACCGGAACGCCCGAGGTCCGGGAGCCCGACCGGTGCGTCTCCTGGGACTGGTGGCCGGCGGACGCGCTGCCGGAGCCGGTGGTCCCGTACGCGCGGACGGCGATCGAGGGCATCCGCGCGGGCCGGCTCTACAGCGAAATCGGCCGGGAGTGAGAGCGGTTCGCCCGCTCCCCCGCCCCGCCGCGCCCCATCCCGTGACGGTCCGCCACGAGGAGGTACCCGTGCCCCTGCCCCTGCCCCTGCCCCTGCCCCTGCCCCTGCCCAGTCTGCTGGGCGTGTTCGCCCACCCCGACGACGAGGCCCTCGTCGCCGGCGGAGTCCTCGCCCAGCACGCCGCCTCGGGCGCGCGGACCGCCGTCGTCACCACCACCTGGGCCCCCGGCACCCGCCGCGCCGCCGAGCTGTCCGACGCGCTGGCGGCGCTGGGGGCCGGCGAACCCCGCCTGCTGGGGTACGCCGACCACCGGGTCCCGGACTCCGCCCCCGGCCGGCCGCGGCTCTGTGACGCGCCGCTCGACGAGGTCGTCGGGCGGCTCGTCGGACACCTCAGGCGGTTCCGGCCGCGGATCGTCGTCACCCACGACGCGTACGGCCAGCTCACCGGGCACCCCGACCACCGCCACACCCACCGGGTCACGGCCCTCGCCGTGACCGCCGCCGGGCTGGAGCACCTCTACCCGGAGGCGGGCGCCCCCTGGCAGCCCCACGCCCTGTACGCGGCCACCCACCCGCACTCCGCCGTCGCCGACCTCGCGCCCCTGCTGGCCGGGGCCCGGAAGTCCGTCCTGAGCGTGCCGGACCACCTGGTCAGCGCCACGGTCGACGTACGCCCCTGGCTCGGCGCCAAGTGGGCCGCGGTCCTCGCGCACCGCAGCGAGGCCGCCCGGGAACGGGCGCTGCCCGGGATCCTGTCCCGCCTCCCGGCCGGGACGCGGGACCGCGTCCTCGCCACCGAGTACTTCACCCGGCTCCACACCCGTCCGGCCGCGCTCGGGCTGACCGGCCTGACGGCATGAGCGCCCGTCGGGACAACGGCCGGGGAGAAGTATCCACTTGTACTCGGCGCGCCCGGTCGGCAGGGTGTCCGGATGCGGGCTGATCTTGTTGCGGGGGCCGGGGGGAACGGATGCTGACGGGGATCGTGATCGATGCGCTGGACGTCGTACGCATGGAGCGCTTCTGGCAGGAGGCGACCCGGGGCCTGACGGACGGCCTCCGGCTGCGGTTCGTGCCGGCGGCGGCGCCGAAGGCGGGCAAGAACCGGCTCCACCTCGACCTGGCCGGGGGCCCGGACTGGGAGGCGGAGGTGGCACGGCTGCTCGCGCTCGGAGCCACCCGGGCCGACATCGGCCAGGGGGGCGTCCCGTGGGACGTGCTGGCCGATCCGGAGGGCAACGAGTTCTGCGTGCTGCGGCCGGGACACCCGGGCGTGCTCGCCGACTCCGGCCTGGTCGCGGTCTGCCTCGACATCGCCGAGGAGGACCGCCCCGCCCAGGAGGCCTTCTGGCCGCCCCGGGCGGGCTGGAACGCGGTGGAGTCGCACGCTTGGGGCTTCCGGCTCCGCAGGACTCCCACCAGCACGGTCTCGCTGGTGATGGGACCGCCCGCGGCGCCGAAGGCGGGGCGGAACAGGCTGCGCCTGGAGACCGCCCGATCCGGCGGGGAGCCGGGCGAGTTCCTCGACGCCGGCGGCAACGAGTTCCACGTCACCGGCTGAGCAACGCCCGTCCGGGACCCGGCTTGAGTCTCCCTCGGGGGGGGAGAGACGTCACGCTGGGGGCATGGACAGCGACGTGCTCTCCTCCATCGGAGAACCATCCCGCCGGACCGGCGCCTGCGACGGGCCGTGCTCCGCGCGGTCGCCAGGACCGGCCCCACCACCATGGAAATGGATCTGATGCACCGACTCGCCACGCTTTCCCGGACCGAACGCCACCGGCTGGTGTCCGGCTTCATCGACGAGACCTTGGAGGGGCTCGACACCGATCCCGAGTTCGTGGCCCTGATGCGGTCCGTCATGCCCGAACTCCCGGACGATCCCGGGCCCGAGCAGGTCGAGGCCTGGGTGGAGCTCGCCGGGCTCTGCCAGAGTCCGGACTTCCGTGCCGCGATCCGCCGCACGGCGCAGGACCAGGCGCAGGAACCCTGTGCCGAGCGTTACCGGGGCCTGCTGGCCACGGTCGACGGATGGCCCGGTTCACCGGCTCTCGCCCCGGTCCGCCCCTGGTTCACCACGGCCTTCGCCGGGACCGGTGCCGGCACGGGATCGGGGGTCTGAGGCGGTGCGGACGCGTGAACTGAAGTTCGGCCTGTACGCGGACGAACAGGGCCTCGCCTGGGTACGGGGGCTCGTCGGGGAGGCGGTGGGCCGCCGCAGCGCCCGGATCACCGGGGAGAGCGTCTCCACGGACACCCTCCCCCACAGCGCGATGACGACCGCCGACCTGTACGACCACCTGGCGGAGCAGTGGGCCGTGGAGAACCCCGGGCGGAGCAGCGGATCCCGGCAACTCGTCCGGCTGTGCGTCCGCTTGGAGTGCTCCCTGCGGACGTGGCGGGCGGTGCGCACGTCGGTGATCGCGTCCATGTGCCCGGCCGGGACGGCCCCCCACGTCTGCCGGGTGCCGTGGATGGCGGGCTGACGGCGGCTTGGCGTGTCGCCGCGGAGGCCGGATGATGGCGGTCGTGACGACTGCACAGGAGACCGGGTCGGGTTCCGGCAGGCCGGTGGCGCTGGTGACGGGGGTCGGCCGCACCGTCGGGATCGGGGCCGGCATCGCCCGTGAACTGGCCGGGGCGGGCTGGGACATCGCGTTCACCTACTGGACGCCGTACGACGCGCGCATGGCCTGGGGCGTCGAGGCCGACGCGGCGGGCACCATCTCTGAGGTCCTCGCGGAGCAGGGTGCCAGGACGGTGGCGGTGGAGGCGGACCTCGCCGATCCCGGGGCTCCCGGGCGCGTGTTCGACGAGGTCGAGCGCCGGCTCGGCGGCGTCACCGCCCTGGTGATGTCGCACTGCGAGTCGGTCGACTCCGGCCTGCTCGACACCACGCTCGAAAGCTTCGACCGCCACTTCGCGGTGAACGCCCGTGCCACCTGGCTGCTGATCCGCGAGTACGGCCGCCGGTTCCGCGGTGCCGCGGGGACCGGCCGCGTGATCGGCCTGACCAGCGACCACACCGTCGGCAACCTGCCCTACGGGGCGAGCAAGGGCGCGCTGGACCGCATCGTCCTGGCCGCCGCCCATGAACTCGGCCACCTCGGGATCACCGCCAACGTGATCAACCCGGGTCCGGTCGACACCGGTTGGATGTCCGACGGCATCCGGGAGCACGTCCTCGACCGGACGCCGCCGGGCCGCCTGGGCACCCCGCAGGATGCCGCCCACCTGGTCGGGTTCCTCTGCTCGCCACAGGGGCAGTGGATCAACGGGCAACTGCTCAAGAGCGACGGCGGCTTCACCGCCTGACCTTGCCGCGTTCGCCGACCGCTGCGGCACAGCCCGGCCCGTCGGAGGACGGCACAAGCTCCCGCAGGACCGCCGCGCTGCGCTGTTCCCGGTCCTCGTCGGTTCCGTACGCCTGCGGGGCCGCGAGCGCGGCGAGGGCGGCCGCGACCACGGCGGCCCCGGCGGTGCACGACGACACCGTCCGGTTCGCACGGACCACCGTCCTCCCTCCTTCGAGCGTCCTCCGGCGTCCCGGGCGCGGCCAGTCGATCTCGGCGGTGCTTCTTCGCGGCGGTCCGTCAGGGGGCTGGGAAAACCGGTTCCCGCCGTGCCCGGGGGTGCAGCACAATCGCCGCATGGCAGACGTGGGAGTGTTCCGGCGCGCGGTCGCCGACTGGGCGGCGGGCGGCCCCGGCGGGCCGGCCGCGCGGGCGGCGGCCGAACTCGGGGTCGCGGTGGTGGTGCTGGTCGAGGGGCCCAGCGACCTCGCCGCCGTCGAGACCCTGGCGGCACGCCTGGACCGGGACCTGGCCGCCGAGGGCGTCTGCGTCGTCTCCATGGGCGGAGCGATGAACGTCGGCCGCCACGCCCGGCTCCTGGGCCCGGCCGGGCTGGGACTGCGCCTGACCGGACTGTGCGACGAGCGGGAACAGCCGTACTACGACCGCGCCTTCCGCGGGGCCGGCGCTCCCGGCCACGCGGTGTTCGTCTGTGTGCAGGACCTGGAAGAGGAGCTCATCCGCGCGCTGGGCCTGCCCGGGGTGGAAGGGGTCGTCGAGGCGGAGGGCGACCTCGTCCCGTGGCAGACCTTCGTCCGCCAGCCGGCGCAGCGGGGCCGGGACCCGCACCAGCGGATGCGGCGCTTCCTCGGGACCAGGAAGGGCCGCAAGATCCGCTACGGGCACCTCCTGGCGCAGGCCGTCGACCTCGACCTCGTTCCCGCGCCCCTCGCCGCCCTGTTCGGCGCCCTGCACCGTGCGGAGGACGCCGGTCTGGGGAGCCGCTGATCCGGCGCGCGCCCGCCCCCGGCTACGCGAGTGCGCCGTCGAGGGCGTCGAAGAGCCGCTCGACGTCCTCGTCCGTGGTGTGCAGGTGCGGGCTGATGCGGATCGACGCGCCGCGCACCCCCACGAAGACCTCCGCCGCCTCCAGCCGCGCCGCCACCCGTCCCCGCAGCTCTTCGGGGACGGCGATGCCCAGCATGTGCGGGCCGCGGGGCGCGGGGGTGGGCAGGGCCCGCTTGCGGGCCTCCTCCTCGATGCGGGCGGTGACCGCCGAGAGCGCTCCGGCGACGGCGGGAACCGTCCAGGCCGACAGCTGCCGCAGGGCGGCGACCGCCATCGGGGTGAGTTCGAACGCGGTGCGTCCGCCCGCGTCGAAGCGGCGGGCGCCCGGCTGGTAGTCGGAGCGGTAGTCGACGAGTCCGGCGAAGTCCTCGGAGCCCGCGCGCAGGATCCAGTTCTCCTCCAGCGGCCGCCCCTGGTGGTGGGCGGGAGAGGCGTAGAGGTAGCCCAGCCCGAAGGGGCCCAGGAGCCACTTGTAGCCGACGCTGACGAGGAAGTCGGGCCGGAGCACGCCCACGTCGAGCGGCACGGCCCCCGCCGACTGGCTGGCGTCGACGACGAACGCCGCGCCGGCCGCGCGGGCCGCCCGGGCGATCGGTTCCAGGTCGAGCAGGGCTCCGTCGGTCCAGTGCACCTGCGGTACGCAGACCAGGGCCACGGCCCCGTCCAGGGCGCCGAGGACGGCTTCGGTCCAGGTCGCGCCCGGTTCCCGCCGGACGGTGAGCAGGGAGGCGCCGGTGCGCTCGGCCAGCCGCCACCAGGTGTAGACGCCGGAGGGGTACTCGCCGTCGAGGACGAGGATCCGGCTCCCCGCGGGCGGGTTCAGATTGGCGGCGGCGACCGCGAGGCCGTAGCTGGTGGCGGGGACGAGGGCGATGTCGTCGGCGGTGGCGCCGATGATGCCGGCGAAGAGCGACCTGCGCTCCTCCGCCCCGTCGAACCAGTCCGCGGTGCGGATCCGCCAGGGCTGGGCCCGTCGGCGCAGGGCCGCCTCACCGGCGTCGCGGGCGGTCCGCAGGGTCGGGGCGAGCGAGGCGGTGTTGAAGTAGGCGACGTGGCCGGGGATGTCGAAGAGCTCCCGGGCGGTGCCGAACGGCGGGTGGCCGTTGGTCGTGGTCATGGCGCTCCTTGCCTGTCGGTGACGGGCTCCGCGGAGGCCGGGCCTGCCGCGTGGGTGCCGGCCCCGCCCCGCGCCGGGGCGGCCTCCCCTCCGATCATGCACGTCGTGGCCTCGGATCCGGCCGAGGCCGTCACCGGCCGGGGCCGGCCAGTCCGGTCAGCAGGACGTCGAGGGCCAGGTCGGTGGCTTCCGGGAGCGGTGTGTCGTCGAGGAGGGAGCCGACGGCCAGGGTCGCCAGGCCGTGCACGGTGGAGAAGGCGACCTGGGCGAGGCGGGCCGGGTCTCCCTCGCGGACGAGCCCCTCCGCCTGCGCCTGCGCGATGAGCCCGGCGGTGGTGTCCAGGCTGCGGTGCCCGAGCTCCCTGAGCTCGGCGCTGGAGTCGTCGGCGTGCTTGGCGCTGAACATCAGGCTCAGCAGGGGTGCGTGGGTGACGGCGAAGTCGACGTACGCCCGTCCCAGCGCGGCCAGGCGGGCGGGCACCGGGCCGGGCGCTTCGGCGGCGGCGCGCAGGCGGGCGTTGAGCCGGGTGAAGCCGCTGACGGCGAGGGCGTCCAGCAGCGCCTGCCGGTCGCGGAAGTGCCGGGACGGCGCGGCGTGGCTCACGCCGAGGTCGCGGGCCAGGGCCCGGAGGGACAGGCCGTCCGCGCCCGACTCGGTGAGGACGGTCTCCGCGCGCTCCAGCAGGGCGGTCCGGAGGTTGCCGTGGTGGTAGGGCCCCTCGGTCAAGGCGGGCTCCCCTCTCCTGATGTTGTCATTGACTGCAATGATGACGCCGCCTACATTCGAAACCGTCCACCGCGTGAAACGGAGCAGCCGACGATGCCTATGACATACCAGGGGACCGTGACCCTGATCACCGGGGCGAGCGCCGGACTCGGCGTCGAGTTCGCCCGCCAGTGGGCCGAGCGCGGAGCGGACCTCGTGCTCGTGGCCCGCCGGCTCGACCGGCTGGAGGAGCTCGCGGCGGATCTGGAGAAGCGCTACGGCGTCACCGCCCATGCGATCGCCGCGGACCTCGCCCGGCCGGGAGCCGCGGCCGCGCTGCGCGCGGAGCTCGACGCCCGCGGGATCACGGTGCACTCCCTCGTCAACAACGCCGGGTTCGGCAGCCACGGACCGTTCGTCCGCCAGGACATGGCGCAGATCAACGAGATGATCCAGCTGAACGTCACGGCCGTCACCGAGCTCACCCGGGCCTTCCTGCCCGACCTGGTGGCCGACGGCCGGGGTGCGCTGGTCACCGTCGCGAGCGCGGCGGCGTACCAGCCGACCCCCGCGATGGCGGTCTACGGCGCCAGCAAGGCCTTCGTGCTGAGCTTCACCGAGGCCGTCGGCTACGAGACCCGCTCCTCGCCGCTGCGGGTGCTCGCCGTGTCGCCGGGGCCGGTCAGCACCGAGTTCTTCGACGTCGTCGGCAGCCGGGACGCGGCCGTGGGCCGGATGGCCACGCCCGAGCAGGTGGTGACCGCGACGCGGCGCGCGCTGGAGCGCGCCAAGACCCCGCCCAGCATCGTGGCCGGCCTCGCGAACCGCGTCTCCGCCATCGCCTCAGCGCTGACGCCCCGGCGCCTCACGCTGGCCGTCTCGGGGCGGATCCTGAAGGCCTGATGCCCGGCGCCCGAGGGGGGCGCGGGTATGCGGGAACGCCCGGCCGAGGGGTCTCGGCCGGGCGTTCCCGGTACGTGCTGTGGTGTGGTCCGCCGGTGGTTTAGTACCAGTGGTTGGCCTGCCAGAAGTTCCAGGCCTCGACCGGGCTGCCGTAGCGCTCGTTCATGTAGTCCAGGCCCCACTTGATCTGGGTGGCCGGATTGGTCTTCCAGTCCGAGCCCGCCGAGGACATCTTCGACGCCGGCAGGGCCTGCACCAGGCCGTACGCGCCGGAGGAGGAGTTCGTGGCGGTGTAGTCCCAGCCGCTCTCGTGCGTGACGATCTTGTCGAAGGCGGCGAACTGGGCCGGGTCCTTGATCATCTGCTGGGCGATCGCCTTCGCACCCGACGGAGCGGCCTGCGCCGGAACGGCGGCGAGCACGGAACCCGCAACACCCAGAGCGAGGACGGAACCGGCCAGAGCCTTCTTCGAAGCGGCGATGCGGCGGATGACAGCGTTGGACACGGAGGAACCTTCCGACGGGAACAAGGACAGCCGCCGCATGCCGAAGACATGCGTGAACCACTCACACAACAGGAGAGGGGATCGACCGGCGGGGGACTCGAAGCCCCGGCCGCCTCGGCGACATCACCAGTTAGCCAGCCCGCCGCCCACCTGGCAAAGCCCCCCACCTACTAGCCCCCCTCGCAGACCCGGACCCAGGACCCGGCCCGCAAGCGGTGCGCGGGCGGGCCGGCCGGTCTACTAACCCGGGCCGGATGTGACCTGGGTCCTGTGGGCCGCCTCACCGCCCCACCCCCCGAAACTCACCCCCCGTAACCGGACGGACCCGCCGGGGTGGGTGGCCCGGGTCACTTCCGGCCCCCGAATCGAAGGAGACCGGCGCGTCGAACGCGGCTTTCCGAGTCGCGGCCCGTGCGGCTGCGGGGCTACGCCGAGCGGCGCGGCAGGCCGCTGGTCACACGGCTCCACAGGGAACGCGTGGCGCCGAAGCCGCTCTCGTGCGTCCAGACGTGGGTGCAGCCGGGGCACTGGAGGTGCAGGAGGCTGCCCTTGTTGGAGAGCAGGTAGCGCCAGTGGCGGGAGCAGGCGCGGCGCTCACCGCACGGCGCGCAGTCCCGGGTGTCCTCGCAGCCGGGGCACGGCACCCAGGCCCGGCGGCCGATCTCGGCCTGGGGGTCAAGCGGCAGCATGGCCGTCCCCGCGCCCGGGGAGCACCCCGGCCGCCACCAGTTCGTCGTACGTCCGCTGCTGCTCGGCGTCGAGGCCGGAGTAGAGCAGGTCGTACGCCGCCTCCTCGCCCCTCAGCACCTCCACCGGATCCCAGTCGGGACCGATCGCGGCCATCACCTGGGCGCGTCGGAGCATCTCCTGGGAGGTGAGGTCGACGACGAAGTCGACCGGCTCGGCGTCGTCCGGGCCGGTGGGGGGCGTGGAGGGGTGCGTGGACATGAGGCAGAACTTAGGTATGCCTTCCCTCCCGGGTCAAGGGAGGGTGGGCGGAGTCACATCCCACCCTCCAGGGGACGATCCGCGCATATCCCACCGCTCGTCAGGAGGGCGTCCCGGGACGGCCCGTCCGGGCCGGTCAGCTGCGCTCGAAGACCACCTCGGGGTCCGCCGCCGTCGGCCCGTCCAGGCGCGGCGCGGGCAGTCCCTTGAGGTGCCGGTCGAAGAAGTCGCCCGTGTAGGCCCGGGTGATCTGCTGCGACCGGATCCCCGCGAGGGGGGTCTCCGCGTGCGGGGCGCCCGCACCGTCGGCGAGGACGGGCCAGTCGGTGAATCCGGGGTGGCCCATGCCGGCGACGGTCAGCCAGCGCTTCCACCCGTCCATGCGCGGCCAGGCGTCGGCCCAGCTGGTGTCCTCGATCTCCGGCGGGGTCAGGGCCGGATCACCGCCGAGCAGCAGGAAGGGCCGTCCGCCGAGGCCGGTCTCGGGCAGCGGGGCGAAGAAGGTGCCGTCCAGGTTCACTCCGGCGGCCACCCGTGGGTCGGCGGCCATGGCGGCGGCCGCCGAGGCGCCGCCGATCGAGTGCCCGGCCATGCCGATGTGCCGGGTGTCGATCAGCCGGGAGTGGCGCCAGGCGGGGCGGTCCCCGGTGAGCCGGTCCAGCAGGAACGTCACGTCGCGCGCACGGGCGTCCGACACGCGGTGCAGCGAGCGGTCGGGAAAGACCTGCTCGCAGGCCTTGCAGCCGAGCAGCCTGCCGCCGGGGAAGGTGGTGCCGTCGGATTCGTAGGCGTGGTCGAGGGCGGCGACCACGTAGCCGCGCGAGGTCAGGTCCTCGGCGAGCCCGGTGAGCGAGGCGCGGGGCAGGGTGAACCCGGGCGAGAGGACGACGAGCGGGTACCGGCCGCCGACGCGCGGCAGCGCGCCGTCACGGGCGTGGGTGCGGACGGCGGCGACCTGTTCGGGGGTGGCGTGGCGGCCGAGCTCCCCGCGGTCCGTGAGCAGGGCGCGCGCCTCGGCCGGGCTCATGTAGGGGGCCGGGCGCCCGGTGCCGCGGACGGCGGGGTAGTAGAGGGACACCAGCAGTTCGCGGTCGGCGGCCGGGACCCAGGGGTCCTTGCGTCCGGTGTCGACGAGGTGGAGGGTGTCGCGGCCGACGGCGAAGACACCGGTGGGGCGCGGCAGTTCGAGTCGGGCGGCACCGACGGGGGCCTCGGCCCGGTCGCCGGCCGCGGGGGTGGCCGCGGTGGCGGTCGCCGGGACGGCGGCCAGCAGGAGCCCGGCCGCGGCAGTCGCGGCGAGCATGCGGATGATCTTGGTCATGCTCACACCATAAGGCGTGTTAGGCAAGGCTCACCTAACCGGATGCGAAATGGCCGGAACTGGCGATCGAGAACCGGCCATTCGGGCGCGTCGCCCCGCGAGGGCGCCCGCCGTGGACGGGGTCCGGCCGCCACACTGACGGGCATGAGGATCGCCGTCATGACAGCGGGGTCGCGCGGGGACGTCGCGCCGTACACGGGGCTGGGGGCCGGGCTGGCCCGGGCCGGACACGAGGTCACCCTGGTGACCCACGACGTGTTCGAACCGCTGGTGGCCGGGTCGGGGGTGCGCTTCCGGGCCCTCCCCGGGGACCCCAGGGCCGAGTTGCACTCGGCGCGCGGGCTCGGGCTGCACCGGAGCCGTAGCGGGGCGGCGAAGCTGCTGCGCGCGGTCGCGCTGGCGAGGCGCATCGCCCCCGAGATGACGCAGCCGCTGGTGCGTGCCGTGCGCGACGCGGACGTCGTACTGGCCGGGGGAACGGTCGCTCCGCTGGCGTACGCCATCGCCGAGGGCCTCGGTCGGCCCAGCATGGGCCTCTTCCTGCAACCCCTGCACGGCACGCGGGAGTTCCCGCCGCCGATGCTCGGCACCCGTTCCGCCGGCGGTCTGGGCAACCGGCTCGGCGGGCAGGCCGTCGTCACGGCCGTCGACCAGGTCTTCACCCGGGCCGCACGGGCACTGGCCGCCGAGCACGGCCTGCCCCGGACCCGTCTGTCCGCCGCCCGCCGCGCCCGCGAGCGGCAAGGCTGGCCTGTGTGGCACGGCTTCAGCGAGCTGGTGGTCCCCCGCCCCCGCGACTGGCGCCCCGGGCTGGAGGTCTCCGGGTACTGGTGGCCCCACGACGGCGCGGACCGCCTCCCGCCGGAGCTGGAGGAGTTCCTCGCGGCCGGGCCCGCCCCGGTCTACGTGGGCCTCGGCAGCGCCACCACGCCCGATCCGGGGCGGGTCAGCGCCGCCGTCGTCGCCGCACTGCGCGCCGCCGGCCTGCGGGGCGTGGTCCAGCGGGGGTGGGCCGGGCTGTCCGCCGCACAGGACGGCGTGATCACCATCGGGGACGTCCCGCACTCCCTGCTGTTCCCCCGCATGGCCGCCGTCGTCCACCACGCCGGGGCGGGCACCACCGGCGCGGCCCTGCGCGCGGGCGTTCCCTGCGTACCGGTGCCCGTGCAGTTCGACGCCCACTTCTGGGCGGCCCGCCTGGTGGAGTTGGGCACCGCGCCCCGTGTGCTGCCGCTGCGCCGGCTCGGTGCCGCCGCCCTCGCCTCGGCGCTCCGGGAGGCCGTGGGCGACCCGTCCTACCGGGAGCGGGCCCGGTACCTCGCCGGCCGGCTGGCGGCGGAGGACGGCGTCGCCCCCGTGGCCGCCGCGCTCGAACGGCTGGCGCGGGCCTGACGGGTACCGCTCAGCGGCGCGGCGGCTGCTGCCAGGGCTGCTGGTACTGCGGCGGCTGCTGCTGGTACTGCCCGGGGTGCTGGTACTGCGGCGGCTGCTGGTACTGGCCCGGCTGTTGATACTGGCCGGGCTGCTGGTACTGCGGCGGCTGCTGCTGGTACGGGGCCTGGGCCGAACGGGCGCCGCGCAGCAGGGCGTCGAAGCGCGCGTACAGGTCGTGGGCCGTGTCGGGCGCGGCCGCGTACGCGGTGACCGTTCCGTCGGTGAGCCGGACGGTGATCACGCTGCCGCCGCGGGAGTCGGGCTGGTGCCAGACCCCCGCGAGGGCGGTGGCCGGGACCAGGGTCCCTTCGCTGCCGTCGCTGCCGCTGCCCCAACGGCGGCGCAGGACCCGCCGGTAGCCGGGGAACAGCAGCAGGGGGAAGCTCACGACGACGAACAGGAAGAGGAAGATGCTCCCGAGCACCCCGCTGGTCCAGTGCAGCAGTGCGATGATCGCCCCGTAGCAGACCGAGGCGATCGCCACCATCAGGCAGGCCGTGACGGCGGCCTCCGGTGCCCCGTTCTTCTTGAGCACGCTGTAGAGGCCGATCGACGCGAGCATCACCAGCAGGGTGACGCAGCCGGCTCCCTCGCCGAACAGCTTCTCCGCGAGGGATTCGTCGCTCCCCTCCTGCTTGGCGGTGTAGCCGTGGTCATGGAACTGGACGGACATCCGCCCGCCCGGCGTGGCGGTCACGCCATTGATCGTGTACATGGTGATCACGCTAGCGTCGCCCTCCGGCCGGCCGGGGACCGCCCCCCGGTCAGGCAGCCCGTCAGACGGCGACGGACGCTCCGGCCCGTGCGATGACCACGTCGAGCAGGGCCAGCAGGCAGTCCCGGGCGTCCGTACGGGAGCGGGCGTCCAGCAGCAGGACGGGGGTGGCCGGGTCGCGCAGGTGCAGCGCGGCGGCGATCTCCTCGGCGGTGTAGGGCTGTTCGCCGTGGAAGCAGTTCGCGCCGACGACGAACGGCAGCCCGCGGCTCTCGAAGAAGTCGATCGCCGGGAAGCCTCGGTCCAGGCGCCGCGTATCGACGAGCACGAGGGCGCCCAGGGCCCCGTTCAGCAGGTCGTCCCACATGAACCAGAACCGCTCCTGGCCGGGCGTGCCGAACAGGTAGAGGACGACTCCCGCGTCGGTGAGGGTGATCCGGCCGAAGTCCATCGCGACGGTGGTCAGGGTCTTGGACTCGATGCCGTCGAGGTCGTCCACGCCGATCCCGGCGCTGGTGAGGCGTTCCTCCGTACGCAGCGGCTCGATCTCGGAGACCGCCTCGACCAGGGTCGTCTTGCCGACTCCGAACCCGCCGGCGATGAGGATCTTGACGGGGGCGGCCGCCCCGGCCGTCGGGGCATCCGAAGTGTCATATCCGGGCAAGGTTGTCCCTGATTTTCATGAGCAGGTGGACATTGGTGGTCTCGGCGCCCTCCAGGGGCGGCCGGTGGTGGACGAGCCCGCGGTCGGCGAGTTCGCCCAGGAGCAGCGTCATCGGGGTGAGGCGCATGTGCATGCGGGCGGCGATCTCGGCGACCGCCAGTCCGCCCGGCCGTCCGCACATGGCGAGGACGGCCTGCCATTCCGTGGCCAGACCGGCAAGGACGTCGTCGCCGACGGCCGCCGCCTCGACGGTGGTGTCCATGGTGAGGACGGTCTGCGGGGCGGCGGCCGTACGGCCGTCGGTCAGCGCGTACAGCCGTGTCCGGCGGGGGCTTCTGCGCGGCGGCTCGTCGGGCATTACGGCGTCGGCGGGGTGGTGCGCTCGGGGGTTCCCAGCCATTCGCCGAGCGCCTGGGCGGTGCGTACGGCCTCGCCCCCCAGTTCGCCGAGCCGTGCCTTGCGGGACGTGACGACGATGAGGGTGCTGCCTTCACCGCAGCCGACCACGCAGAGGTAGCGGTCGTCCATCTCCACGAGCTGGCGGATGACCCGGCCGCCGTCGATCTCCCGGGATATCGCCTTCATGGTGGAGGCGATGCCGGAGGCCGCGGCCGCGATGCGCTCCGCCTGGTCCCGCTCCAGCAGGTAGGCGCTGAGCTTGATCCCGTCGTTGGACAGGAGCACGGCTCCCTGGATGCCGGCGATCCTGCTCAGGTTGTTGTCCAGGATGCCGTAGATCATGTCGTTGGCTGTCGTCGTCATGGCTGGTCCGCTCCGAGCTCTGCTTCCACTTTCTTGGTCCCCTCTTCGTAGTCGGCCCAGGCGTCGGCCACCTCTTCGGGTGTCTCCGTGTCCCGGCCGGCTGCCGGTTCCGGGGCGCGCGGGCCCCGGAGTTGCCGGGTGAGGTGGGTCTGCGGGACGCGCTCGGGCAGGGCCGGCCGCGCGTCGGGGCCGGCCGCGGAGCGCATCGGCGCTGCGGGGGCCGGCGCGGGGGCCGGCGGGGCTCCGGCAGCCGGCGGTACCGGCTCGCGCACGGGTGTGCGTACGGGCTCGCGCACCGGTGTGCGCACGGGGTCCGGCACGGCGGCGGGCCGGGGGACCCGCTCGGGCAGCGGCCGGGGCTCCGCGGCCGGCGGCACCGGGGGCCGCTCGGCGGCGGGCACCAGCAGCACGCGCGGCAGGATCACCACGGCGGCCGTTCCCCCGTACACCGAGCGGCGCAGCGTGACCCGGGCCTGGAGCTGGTCGGCCAGGTGGCCGACGACGAAGAGGCCGAGCCGGTGCGCGTTCTCGGCGAGGACGGAGAAGGGCGGCGCCGAGTGGAGGCGCTCGTTCATGGCCTCGTACCCGGCGGCCGAGACGCGCGGGCCCCGGTCCTCGATCTCGACCGACAGGCCCTCCGCGACGAGTTCGGCGCGGACGACCACCTTCGACCGCGGCGGCGAGAAGCGGGTCGCGTTGTCCAGCAGCTCGGCGAGCAGGTGGCTGATCTGGCTGATGACGTGCGGCCGCACGCTCGCCTCGTCCAGGGCCTGGCGTTCGATGCGGCGGAAGTCCTCGACCTCCGCGGCGGCCTCGCGCAGCAGGTCGGCGACGCGCATGGGCTCGGTGTGCGGGTCCGGGATCTCGCCGCCGGCGAGGATGAGCAGGTTCTCGATCTGGCGCCGCATCCCCACCGTCAACTGGTCGGACCGCATCAACTGGGCCAGGAGCGCCTCGTCGTGGCCGAAGGTGTCCTGGAGGTCCTCGGTCAGGCTCAGCTGGCGGCTGACGAGGTTTCCGGTGCGCGAGGCGATGCCCGAGGCGAAGAGGCCGAAGCCGTGGCGCTCGGCGGCGAGCTGCCGGTGCCCGTCGACGGACACGGCGACCACGCGGGCGAAGGCGTCGGCGATCTGGCCGACCTCGTCCTCGCGTCCGTGCACGGCCGGCAGGGCCTCCGTGTCGACGGGTTCCCCGCGCTGGAGCCGGGCCACCACCTCGGGCAGGGTCTCCTCGGCGATGGCGACCGTGCGGGTGTGCAGACGGCTCAGGCGGCGCAGGACCGACCGCGTGGTGAGCACCACGACCGCGGTGACCAGCAGCAGGGCGCCGCCGCTGGCCCCGACGAGCCAGTAGACCTCGGTCTGGAGTTCGGCGGCCTTCGCGTCGGCGTGCGCGAGGACGTTCTTGGCCCGGGCCGTGTTGAGTTCGGCCAGCCGGGGCGCGAAGGTGTGGTGCGCGGCGGGCCAGTCGTCGACGTCGGCGGGCAGTTTCACGCCGGTCGGCGTGTCCTTGTGGTTGGCGATGACCGCGTTCTCGACGCGGAGCTTGGTCTGCCAGGCGTCCGAGCCGCTGAGCTTGTCGTACACGGCCAGTTCGGCGGGCGGCAGGTACGGCACGATCCAGGTGTCGTACAGGTACCGGTGGGTGCCGACGGCGTCCAGGAACTGGGAGAAGCCGGTGGCCGCCAGTTCGCGGGAGGGTCCCGCGAGCGTGAGGGCGGTGTCCTCGCGGGCGACCATCTCGGCCGCGGAGAACAGGGCCACGACGGGCTTGCTCTCCTGGGCGAGTTCGGCGTCCTCGGCGTGGCTGAATTCGTCCTGGTAGGCGCGGATGATGTCGTCGATGGCGCCGGTGTAGTAGCCGACGGCCTGGTCCGCGCTGCCGCTGTGCGCGTCGACGCGCTTGCGGTACGAGGCGAGCAGGTCGAGCCGCCCGCTCACGGAGGCGAGGCGTCCCTCGCGCTGCCCGGAGTGCTCCGCGGTGCCGCTGCCGGCGAGCCGGCGGAACTCGGCCGCGGCGCGGTCCGTCGCGGCCCGCCGGTCGCGCAGGGCCTCGTCGGCCACGGAGGATCCCGCCCACCGCGCCGCCGTCACCGCCCGCTCGGCCTGCAGCTCCGTCATCAGCCTGACCAGCGGGACTCCGATCCGTTCGCCGGCCTCCACGTCGGCGCGCAGGTGCGCCGACTGGGCCAGCAGCCGCTGTGCGGTCACGGTGACCCCGGTCCCCATCGCCACGGTCGGGACGACGGCCAGGCAGACCAGCAGCGTGCGCAGGCGTACCGTGCGGCGGCGCCGGGCGGGGGGCGGCGGGGTTGGCGGTCCTTCGGGAGCCATCGCAGACATCGGTCCTCGGGAGCGGCGGAGGGGGCGGGTCCGGACGAGGGCATGGGGGAACTGCCGACACGGCCCTGCGGGGTGAGGATGCCGATCATATCCAGCCAGTCCGAATAAACGGAGACCTTACTTCCCTGCTCCCGCGTGGTAAAAGGCCCCGGCCGGCATCGGCGGGCGGTGGCTGGGGAAGGCTGGTCGCGATCGGTACGGGTCGCCGTCACGGGAGGCGGATGGGATGCGCACGCTGACCTTTGTCGTGGGAACGGGCCGCAGCGGGTCGACGGCGCTGTCGGGCATCGTCAACGCGCACCCGGACGTGCTCAGTCTGAACGAGCTGCTGTCCTCGGTGCAGAGCCGGGGCTTCCCCGAAGGCCCCGTCACGGGTGAGGGGTTCTGGCGGCTGCTGGCCGATCCCAATCCACTGTTCGAGCGGATGATCCGCAGCGGGGTGCCGATGCCGGAGTTCGTCTACACCCGGCGCCCGGGCCGCTTCGCCACCGCCACCACCGGGATCCCCGCCCTGTCGCTGATGGTGCTCCCGCACCTGACCGAGGACCCGGACGGGCTGTTCGACGAGCTGGAGCGGGAGGTGCGCGGCTGGCCGGCCCGGACCGCCGCCGGACAGTACGAGGCGCTGTTCGGCCTGCTGTGCGCCCGGTTCGGTTCCTCGGCGGTGGTGGAGCGGTCGGGCTATTCGTCGGACCGGGTGCCGCTGCTGCGCCGGTCCTTCCCGCAGGCGCGGTTCGTGCACCTGTACCGGGACGGGCCGGACTGCGCCCTGTCCATGAGCCGGCACACCGGCTACCGGCTGATCTACCTGCTGCGGGAGATCCTCGCCCGGACGGGCGCCGAGCGGGTGGAGGAGCTGACCGGGGAACAGGTGCGGTCCCTGCCGCCCGAGCTGTCGCGGCTGCTGGCGGAGCGGTTCGACGCCTCGCTGGTGCTCGACCCCGAGCTGCCGGCGGCGGGGTTCGCCGCGCTGTGGTCGGAGCTCGTCGTGCGGGGCGTGGCGCACCTCGACGGGGTTCCGGCGCCGATGCGCACCGCGCTCTCCTACGAGGACCTCCTCGACCGGCCCCGCGAGGAGCTGGCGCGGCTGGCCGGCTTCATCGGCGTCGAGCCCCTCCCCCGCTGGCTGGACGCGGGTGCCGCGCGGCTGGACGCGGGCCGCCGGGGCGCCTCGCTACGGCTGCCTCCGGCCGAACTCGCCGCGCTGCGGGAGGAATGCGCGCCCGGCGTCCGGGCCCTGGCGGGCGCTCCGCGGTAGTCGCCCGGCCCGTGCCCGCGGGCCGCACCGCCCGGCCCGGGTCAGGAGGGCTTCGGCGGCGTCCAGTCCGGGTCGCGGCCGCTCAGCCCGATCGTCCGGTCCAGCAGCGGGGCGTCGTCCGGTACCGGCACGACGGGGCCGAAGATGCCTCCGCCGCGGTCGTCCTCCTGGGCGGCCGCGTACAGGAACTCGTACGAGACGCGCAGCGCGGCAGGGTCGGGTGCGTAGTCCTGGCCGGTGGCGCGGGCCAGGTCCCAGCCGTGGACGACCAGTTCGTCGGCGGCCACCGCGGCGGCGACGGCGCCGGGGAGGTCCACGCCGCCCGCGCGGGTCGCCCCGGTCCAGGCGGCCGGGTCCCGCCAGGCCTCGGCGAGTTCGGCGAGGAGTTCCGGCAGCCGCTCGCGCCAGTCGGCGGGCAGCAGGGGCGCGGCCGTGCCCGGGGGCGTGTCGGTGGTGGGGCCGAGGTCCTTGCGGGCGGCGTCGCGGAAGGCCGCGGCCAGGCCCGCCAGGTGGCCCAGCAGCTCGCCGACCGGATAGGCCGGGCAGGGGGTCGGCCCGGCGAGCCGGGCGTCCGGGACTCCGGTGACCAGGCGGGCCACGAGGGCCGCCTGCGGTCCGAGATCGAATTCCGTCGTGCTGTTGCCCACGACCGGAAGGGTAGGGCCGCGCCGCGGCCGGAGCGGGCCTGACATGCCCGTCCGGAAATAATCGGATGAGCCGTGCGGCCGGTGGTTGCTAGGGTGCGGAACGCCGTGACAGGACGCGAGGAGGTGACACCCATGAAGGCTGTATCGAGGTGGGTGCTCCCCAACTTCCGTCACGGTGTGCGACTGACCTAGGTGTCGTCGGGAGCGCCTCTGCAACCAGGCTCTCCTGAAAGGCGAACACCATGAACACCATGAACACCGTGATGATCGACCGGGTCGACGAGACCCGCTGGCAGGCCGTGGAAGACGGCCGGGTCGTCGGCCACGGCGACGTCGCGCAGCGGGCCGACGGACGGCTCTTCGTCAGCATCGACGTGTGGCGGGACGCGGCCTTCGAGCGGCTCGCCGCCGCGATGCTCGCGGACCTGCCGGGTCCCCTGCACACCCTGGTCGGCGAGACCGACCATGGCCAGAGCTCCCGCTGGGAACGGGCCGGCTTCGCTCCCGGACGACGCGAGTGGGAGTACGTGCTGTCCACCGATCCGCGCGAGACCGGACTCGACCCCTCGGACGTGCCCGACGGTGTGCGGATCCTGCCCGGGGCGCAGGCGGACGAAGGCCTGCTGCGCGCCCTGGACCGGGCGGTCCGCGAGGAGGTCGGGGCGGGCGCCGGCTGGCGGACCATGCCGGCCGAGGTCCTGCCCCGGCCGGACGGGCCGCTGCCGCTGGACCCTTCGCGGTGCACGGTCGCGGTCCGGGACGGCGCGTACGTGGGGCTGGTGCGGGTCGTGCCGGTCCCCCGCCGGGCGCGGATCGGGCTGGTGGCCGTACGGGCCGCCGAGCAGCGCCGGGGCATCGGCCGGGCGCTGCTGGCCCACGCCCTGGGCTCGCTGCACCGCGCCGGGACCGGCTCGGCCTGGGCCGAGGCCGACGCGTCCAACACGGCGGCGATCGCCCTGCTGGAGCGCACCGGCGCCCGCCGGGCCGGCGGCAACGTGGAGCTGGTGCGCCACTGACACCGGGCCGGCCCACCGGCCCCACACCCCCATCCACACCCGAGAGACGAGGGACATTGGCAAGAACATCGAAGGGCCTGGAGATCGAGGGCACCGTCGTCGAGTGCCTGCGCAACGCCACCTTCAAGGTGGAGCTCCAGAACGGGCACCAGGTGCTCGCACACATCAGCGGGAAGATCAGGAAGAACTACATCCGCATCCTCCCGTTCGACCGGGTGCTCGTCGAAGTGAGCACCTATGACCTGACCCGCGGCCGGATCCTGTACCGGTACCGGACCTGACGGGTCCAGGGGCGCGGTCCGTCCGGATTGCGCCCCGACTCACCCTGTTCGTAAGGGTGTTGCTCCGGCGGCCGCCGGTGGAAGAGGCGGCGCCGGAGCTCTTGTCGTGTCGTCGGGGTTCGCGAATGATGCTTCCGGCGCGGCCGCGCCGAACCCCGACGAGCCGGAGGCTGCTGTGCGGACGAGTCATCACATCCGGAGGACGGCGGTGGCCGTCGGCGCCGCCCTCGTACTGGTGGTCGCCGTACCGCAGGTGGCCTTCGCGGCTCCGCCGCCGGCCCTGCCGGTGAACGCCGACGCGATGGAGCTGGCCTTCCAGCCGGCGTACGACTACGACACGGACGGCTGCTACCCGACGCCCGCCATAGGCCCCACCGGGGTGCTGAACGGCGGGCTGAACCCCACCGGAGCGCTCAACGGCAACTGCCGCGACGCCTCGGACCTCGCCAACACCAACGGCTACTCCCGTGCCACCTGCAACAACGGCTGGTGTGCCGTGGCGTACGCGCTGTACTTCGAGAAGGACCAGGCCATCCCGGGCATCAGCCTCGGCGGCCACCGCCACGACTGGGAGCACGTGGTGGTGTGGATCCAGAACAACGAGGCGAAGTACGTCTCCGCCTCCGCCCACGGCGAGTTCAACACCTACCCCCGCGACCAGATCCGCTGGGACGGCACCCACCCGAAGATCGTCTACCACAAGGACGGCATCGGCACGCACTGCTTCCGTCCGGCCAACACCAACGACGAACCGCCCGAGAACCACCGGGGCACCTGGCAGTTCCCGGCGCTCGTCGGCTGGTCGGGCTATCCCGCGACGCTCCGGGACAAGCTCAGCCAGGCGGACTTCGGCAGCGCCCACTTCGGCCTCAAGGACGGCTCCTTCGCCTCCCACCTCGCGAAGGCCAAGCCGGCGGGCATCCCCTTCGACCCGAACCAGTAGGCCGGTCAGCGGGACGGGAAGCCGTCCCGGTCCAGGGCGTAGACGGTGCAGGGGCGGTCCAGGACGGTGTCCTCGCGCAGGCGCGTGAAGCCGAGGCGCGAGGCCACCGCGGTGGAGGCGGTGTTGCCGTGGTGGATCATGGCGGTGATCCGCGGGAGCTCCAGCGTGCCGAAGCCCCATGCGAGCACCGCTTCGGCCGCCTCGGTGGCGTAACCGCGGCCCCAGTGGGCGCGGGCGAAGGTCCAGCCGATCTCCGTCTCGTCGAACTGCTCCCACCAGTTGAGGCCGCTGCGCCCGATCGGCTCGCCGGTCTCGCGCAGTTCGACGGCGCACAGGCCGTGGCCGCGCCGCTCCCACTGGTCCTGGATCGCGCGCAGGCGTATCGCGGCCTGCTCCCGGGTGTAGCGGCCGACGAACCGGCCGACTTCCTCGTCCGCGTGCAGGCCGACCCACCAGTCGGTGTCGGCTTCGGTGAGCGGGCGCAGTCGGAGGCGTTCGGTGGTGATCACTTGCGTACGGTCCTTCGTCTCGACGGGATGTAACTGAATGGGTTACGACAGCGGCCGAAAAGGGGGCCTGCCCCGGTGGGACCGGCCTGCGCGGAGCTCGGGTCGCTCAGGTTCCGGGAACCGCCGCTCTCGCCACGTCGGCGACGGTGACGGCCGCCAGTTCGGCCCTCATCGCCTCCTCCGCGCGGTCGTAGACCCCGCGCAGCACGGCGGGGATGCCCCGCGCGACGGGGCACGCCCGGTTGGGCGGCGAGGCGTGCAGGGGGATCAGCGGCTCGGGTTCGACCGCGAGGTGCACGTCCCTCAGCGTGATCGATTCCGGAGCGCGGGCCAGCCGCCAGCCCGCGCCCTGTCCGCGCTGCGACTCCACCAGCCCGGCGTCACGCAGGCTCCCCAGGATGCGGCGGATGACGACGGGGTTGGTGTTGACGCTGGCGGCGATCTGCTCGGACGTCACGATGCCGCCGGGCCGCCCGGGGCAGACCCGCGCCATCCAGGTCAGCGCGTGCGTGGCCACGGTCATCCGGCTGCTCGCACTCATGGGACCTCCCGCCACCCGGATGCGGCGCACCCCCTGTCGTAACCCATTCTGTTACGACAGGGGGTGCGTGTCCAGCCGCCAGGGGCTTCAGCGGGTGCTCTGGTGGTCCACGATGTCGCAGTCGGTGTAGGCGGTCGGCCTGGTCATCAGCGCGGAGAGCGCCCGGGTCACACGCGCGGCGGCGCGGCGATTCCACGGGATCGGGCTCGGGAGCGGGTTCAGCTCCCCGTCGGGGCGGGCTTCGGCGGGTTGAGCACGCCCTCCGGGGGGCCCAGCGTGACGGGGGCGGCGGTGGGCTTGAAAGTGTGCATGACCCGCACCTGGACGGCCTTTCCGGTGAGGTGCGAGAGGCGCATGGTCACCTCGTACCGGGTGATCCGCTTCTGCTCGTCCAGGCGCAGGTCCACGTCGACTTCCTCCGGGCGGTGGTCCGGGAACGCGCTGGTCAGCATGTCGAAGCTGGACTTGGGCAGGTGGTTGTGGCTCATGGAGACGCGCAGCTCGCGTCCGTCGGACCCGGAGCGGACCAGGTCGTCGGCGGCTCCGAAGGGAAAGGCCGCCAGCAGCCGTGCGGTCATCAGGGGGTTCGCGGCGCGCGCCCGCTCGGCCACGACGTTCCACTCCTCGGCCTTCACCGCGAGCTGCGCCTGCGACCTGGCCACCCAGGCCGGCTTGCCCGTCCGGTCGTCGACCGCCTTCCAGTACCGGACGTACGTCTGCCCGCCCGCGTACCGGGCGGCGTCGGTGTGCCCGTCCTCCGTGAACTCCATGTGGATCGAGCCGCCCACGGCCGCGTCCGCCGCGTCCCCCCGGTACCGGCCGGTGCCGGGAACCGGGCTCGGGGAGCCGCCGAGGAGGTCCTTCGGCGGGGTGAGCAGCACCTCGGACTCCAGGCCCGGGGACTCGAGCAGGGCCCGGCCCGCCGCCCTGACGGTGTCCAGGTCCTCGACCTCCTGCGCCGTCAGGCACTTCCCGACGCCCTTGGGCATCTTGCAGGAGGACTCGCCGGAGCAGGCGGAGAGCGTGGTGAGCGTCAGGACGGCCGCCGCCGCCCACGCCGCACGCCGGAAGGAGGCAGCAGGCATGTGTGTGTCCGGTCCCCGTGTGTGGTCGATCCGGGGACGCCGAAGCAGCCCGGTCCCCCGGCCAGGCCCCGTCAGGCTACCCGACCGTTCTTACACGCCTTTGCCGTTGCTCTGCCGCGGCCCTGAAAGCCGCCCGGCACAGTCGGTTCCACGGCGGGCGCACCACGGCGCCCGGCCGGCGGACGAAGAGCGGGAGCGCAGATGGCTGGCACGGGTGTACTGCAACGGGTGGGTCTGGCGGCGGGGGCGGCGGCGCTGCTGGTGTCCACGCTGCCGGCGGTGACGGCCACGGCGGCGGCCGGGACGGCCCGGCCCGAGTGGTGTCCGACCGTCGAGGGGCACCGCGTGGACTGCGGCTCGATGACCCGCCCCCTGGTGACCGGCCGGCCCGGCCTCGGCACCGTCGACGTGAGCTACGCGGTCGTCCGCCACCGCTCCCCCGGTCCCGCCAAGGGCACGGTCGCCGTCAACCCCGGCGGCCCGGGCGAGGTGGCCATCGAACGCGCGCCGGTCTTCGGCGAGATGCTGAAGGACCTGCTCGGCGACCACGACGTGCTGCTCATCGACCCCCGGGGCACCGGCAAGTCCCAGCGGATGCCCTGCGGGGTGACCGACGCCGAATACCGCTTCGGCACCCGTGAGCAGCAGCGCGACGCCGTCACCCGCTGCGCCGCGAACCTCGGGCCGCGCGCCCAGGGGTACACGACGGCCGCCACCGCCGACGACTTCGACGCGATCCGCGCCCGGCTCGGCGTCGACAAGCTCACCCTCTACGGCCTGTCCTACGGCACCTACCTGATGCCGGTCTACGCCTCCCGCCACCCGGCGCACGTCCGCAACATCGTGCTGTCCGGGGCGTACCCGCTCGCCTTCGACCCGCTGAACCGGCCCGGAGCGCAGGCCGTTCCGCTGTCCCTGCGACGGATCTGCGAACGCAGCGCGGCCCGTCCCGAGGCCCAGGGCAGGCCCGCCTGCAACGGTGACAAGGCGGTCCGGGACCTGGCCGCCACCGCCGCCGCCCTGCGGGAGCGGCCGGTCGACGTGGACATCCCGCTGGAGGGCGCGGCCCCGTTCCGGATGCGCCTGACCGAGGGCAAGCTCGCCAACCTCGTCTACGAGGGCGCCAGCCGGGAGGTCGGGGCGGACCCGGGGGCGCCCTCGCTGCTCGGCGGTCTGCCGCACGCCCTGGACCGCTTCACCGCCGGGGACCGCGGGCCGCTGCTGGACCTGGTGCGCGCGGAGGGTTCGACCGGGTCCGCCGAGGACCAGGCCCCGTACATCGCCGTCGTCTGCAACGACTACCGCAAGGCCTGGAACACCGCCTCGCCGCTGCCCGAGCGGTGGCGCCAGTACCGCTCGGCCCTCGCCGCGGCGGCGGAACGGCCGGGCGCGTTCGGCGCGTTCGGCGCCGCCGGGTACCTGGAGGGCCCCACCGACGGCGGTGACGTCTGCATCGGCTGGCCGCGCGAGAACACCGCCGGGCCCCAGCCGACGCACCCCCGGATGCCCGACGTGCCCGTCCTGGTGCTCTCCGGCGACCTCGACAACAACACCCCGGACGCCAACGGGCGGCAGGCCGCCCGGCAGTTCCGCGACAGCCGCTTCCTGTCCGTGCGCAACACCGGCCACGTGCCGGAGATGGAGCAGAGCGGCTGCGTCGTGGGCCTGTCCACCCGGTTCATCCGCACCGGCCGCACCGGGGACACCGGCTGCGTGAACCGCGTCGAGCCGATCTCCGTCACCCCGGTCCGGCGCTGAAGGGCCGCCGACGTGACCGCTCCCGCCGGACGCGATGATGATCACATGACTGACGCGATCACGGCGCACCGCCGCACGGTGCTGGTCGTCGAGGACGACCCGGGCGTACGCAGCACCCTGGACCAGCTGCTGCGCTTCGAGGGGTACCGGGTGGTGCAGGCGGCCGACGGAGTCCAGGGCCTGGCGGCCGTGGACCGGGAGGAGCCGGACCTGGCCCTGGTGGACGTGGTCATGCCCGGCCTGGACGGGCTGTCGCTGTGCCGGACGCTGCGCCGCCGCGGCGACCGGCTGCCGCTCCTGGTGCTGACCGCCCGGGACCAGGTCGGCGACCGGGTGGCGGGCCTGGACGCGGGCGCCGACGACTACCTCGCCAAGCCCTTCGCCACCGAGGAGCTCCTCGCCCGCATCCGCGCGCTGCTGCGGCGCACCGAACCGGAGGACACCGCCTCGGGGGTGCTCACCGCCGGGGACCTGGTGCTGGACCCGGCCGCCCGCAGCGCCGGGCGCGCCGGGCGGGCACTGGACCTGACGAAGACGGAGTTCGACGTCCTGGAACTGCTCCTGGCGCACCGGGGAACGGTGCTGACGCGCAGCCAGATCTACGAGCGGATCTGGGGCTACGACTTCGACACCTCCTCGCGCTCCCTCGACGTCTACATCGGCTACCTGCGCCGCAAGACCGAGGAGGGCGGGGCGGCGCGGATCGTGCACACCGTGCGCAACGTCGGCTACACGGTGCGGACCGCCTGATGCTCCGTACGAAGATCACGCTCGTGGTCGTCGCGGCCGCGGGCCTGGCGATGCTGTTCGCCGCGTTCACCTCCTACCGGGGCATCGGCCTGCTCGTCGGGGACGAGCTCGAACGCGGGCTGGAGGACCGGGCCGGGGCCGTGGTCGCCCTGCTCGACGCCGGGCGGACCCCGCCCCCGCGGCCCGGCACGACCGAACAGGTCCTGTCGGCCGACGGCGGCGTCCGCCCCGTCGGCCGGGGCCCCGGCGGTCACGGCCCCGCCGCCCGTCTGCCGGTGTCGGAGGGGGCCGCGCGGGTGGCCCGTACCGGCACGGGCAGCAGCCGGGAGGACGTGGTCGTGGAGGGCACCGAGTACGGGATCCTCACCCTGCCGCTGCCGGCCGGCGGGGCGGTCATGGTGGCGCAGAGCTACGGCGGTGCCGAAGCCCTCGACCGGGGGTTCATGTGGCGGATCACCTGGACCACGGCCGCCGCCACCGCGGTCGCCGCGCTCCTGAGCTGGTGGGTGCTGGGCCGGATCCTGCGGCCGGTGAACCGCCTGGTCGACGCCACGCACCGGATCAGCACCACGCAGGACCTGGCCACCGCCCTGCCGCCCGCCGGACGGGACGAGATCGGCCGGCTCACCCGCAGTTTCGCGACCATGCTGGACGCCCTGCGCCGCTCCCGCGCCCAGCAGCGCCAGCTCGTCGAGGACGCCGGGCACGAGCTGCGGACCCCGCTGACCTCGGTGCGCGGCAGCGCCGAACTGCTCCAGCGCGCCCGGGGGCGGCTCGCGCCCGAGGACGAGGAGCAGATCCTGGCGACCCTGGTCCGCGAGACGGTCGCCCTGGACGACCTGGTGCGCGAGGTCGTCGAGCTGGCCACGGACCGGCACACCGGGGAGGAGCCCGAGGCGGTCGACCTGGCGGAGGCCGCCGAGGACGCCGCCCACCGCTGCCGGCGGCGCAGCGGGCGTACCGTCACCGTCGAGGCCGCACGGGGCGGCACCGTGTACGCGCGGCCGCGGGCGGTGCAGCGCTGCCTGGACAACCTGCTGAGCAACGCGGTGAAGTTCAGCCCGCCCGGCAGCCCGGTCCTGGTCCGGGTGGACGGGCCTCAGGTCGGCGTCCACGACCGGGGGCCCGGGATCCCGCCAGGACAGGAGCGGGCCGTCTTCGACCGGTTCCACCGGGGGCCCGGCACCCAGGGCACGCCGGGGTCCGGGCTGGGGCTGGCGATCGTCCAGGAGCTGGTGGCGGCCGACGGGGGTTCCGTGTTCGCCCGCACGGCCGACGGCGGCGGCGCCGTCGTGGGCCTGCGGCTGCCGGTCCGGGCGCCGCGGGCCTGAGCGGGGGCGCCGGTGCCCGCTCGGGCGCCGACACGCCCCCGGCACCGGATGCGGCGGATCGCCGGGCCGGTGGACGAGGATCACACCGCGGCCACCGCCCCTCCCCCCTCCCCGCCGGAGTCACCATGACCCCCACCTGGGCCCCCCGTCGCACCCGCCGGTCCGGTGCGTCGATCCTGCCGGTCCTGCTCCCGATCGCGCTGCTCATCGTGGTGGCGGTCGGGGTGGGGTCGTGGCTGCAGTTCAAGGAGCGGCAGGCGCTCGACACGGTGCACGCGGCGGGGTCCACGGCCGCCGACCGGGTGGACGTGCGGGCCACCGTGCAGCGCGTCGACGCCGCGTCCAGGGACCTGGTCCTGCGGGTCCGGGTCACCCCGCGCGGGAACCTGGGCGAGGAGGGCGACACCGCCCCGGTGGGCGAGCTCAGCCTCCAGACCTCCGCGGCCACCCTCGGCGACCTGTCGTTCAAGGCGCACGAGCGGACCGCGACCAAGGACGTACAGGTCGCGATCACGGGCGGGTCCATCAGCGACTACCCGTTCGACACCTACGAGACGGACATCGAGTTCTGGGCGCAGCTGGACGGGAAGCCGGTGCCGGTGCGGTTGCTGTTCTCCAACAACGACCCCCTCTTCTCGGTGTCCGCGACGCCCTCGGAGGTCCCGCAGGAGGCCGTGCTGGGGCTGGAGCTGGTCCGGTCGGGCAGCCTGCTGGTCTTCGCGGTGCTCATGATGGGCGTGATGTGGGCGCTGGCGGCGTCCGTGCTGATCGGGGCCTGGTACCTGACGACCCGCCGCGAGGGACTGGTCTGGCCCGCCCTGGGCTGGATGGCCGCCACCCTCTTCGCCCTCGCGGCCTTCCGCAACACCGCGCCCGGCAATCCCCCCATCGGCTGCGTACTGGACTGGTTCGCCTTCCTGTGGGCCGAGACCATCATCGCCCTGTGCCTGCTCGCCGTGGTCGTCACCGGCGTCCGCGCCGCCCTGCGCCCGGACGAGGAGGCAGAGGCGGACGCGGACGCGGCGCAGCCGGCGCCCTAGCCCACCCGGAGGGCGGCCAGCCGCTCTTCGAACGGCACCACGGTGAAGCCCTCCGCCGGGTCGACCGACGTGATCGCGCCCGTCGGCGAGCGGGGCGCGATCGCGGCGGCGGTGTCCACGTCGGGGGCGGCCGTCCCGGCGGCGGGCGCCAGGAAGCGCGCCAGTTCCGCGCCGGCCCGGGCGATCCGCCGTTCCAGCCCCTCCTGGCCCCAGTCCTCCGAGGCCGCGTAGACGGCGGTCGGCAGGACGAGCGCGCGCAGGTGGGTGAAGAGCGGGCGCATCGCGTGCTCGGTCACCAGGGAGTGCCGGGCGGTACCTCCGGTGGCTCCGAGCAGCACGGGCTTCCCGGTCAGGGCGTCCTTGTCGATGAGGTCGAAGAACGACTTGAACAGGCCGCTGTAGGAGGCCGCGAAGACCGGGGTCACGGCGATCAGGCCGTCCGCGGCGGCCACCGCGTCGAGCGCGGCGGCCAGCCGGGCGGGCGGGAACCCGGTGACGAAGTGCCGGGCGATCTCCGTGGCCAGGTCCCGCAGCTCGATCACCTCCGGTTCGGCGTCCAGGTGCCCGAGCGTCGCGGCCGCGAGCCGGTCGGCGAGCAGCCGGGTGGAGGAGGGCGCGCTCAGCCCCGCCGATACGACGACGAGCTTCATGCCCGCTCCTCCCCGTCCGTGGTGTTCCGGGCGGCGGCCACCCGGGCCCGGTGCGTCGGCGCGTCCGGCACGCCGGCCGGGCGCAGGTTCGCGAACTCCTTGCGCAGCACGGGCACGACCTCCTCGCCCAGCAGGTCGAGCTGCTCCAGGACGGTCTTGAGCGGCAGGCCCGCGTGGTCGAGCAGGAACAGCTGGCGCTGGTAGTCGCCGGCGTAGTCCCTGAAGGACAGGGTCCGCTCGATGACCTGCTGCGGCGAGCCCACGGTCAGGGGCGTCTGGGAGGTGAACTCCTCCAGGGAGGGCCCGTGGCCGTAGACCGGCGCGTTGTCGAAGTAGGGGCGGAACTCGCGCACCGCGTCCTGCGAGTTCCTGCGCATGAACACCTGGCCGCCGAGGCCGACGATGGCCTGTTCCGGGGTGCCGTGCCCGTAGTGGGCGTAGCGCTCGCGGTAGAGGTTGACCATCTGCCGGGTGTGGGAGGCCGGCCAGAAGATGTTGTTGTGGAAGAAGCCGTCCCCGTAGTAGGCAGCCTGCTCGGCGATCTCCGGAGAGCGGATGGAGCCGTGCCACACGAAGGGCGCGACGCCGTCGAGCGGGCGCGGGGTCGAGGTGAAGGACTGGAGCGGCGTACGGAACTTGCCCTTCCAGGTGACCACGTCCTCGTCCCACAGGCGGCGCAGCAGCGCGTAGTTCTCGATGGCGAGGTCGATGCCGTCGCGGATGTCCTTGCCGAACCAGGGGTAGACCGGGCCGGTGTTGCCGCGGCCCGTCATCAGGTCGACGCGGCCGTCCGCGACGTGCTGGAGCATCGCGAAGTCCTCGGCGATCTTCACCGGGTCGTTCGTGGTGATCAGCGTGGTCGACGTGGACAGGATCAGGTTCTCGGTGCGCGCGGCGATGTAGCCGAGCATCGTCGTCGGCGAGGAGGGGACGAACGGCGGGTTGTGGTGCTCGCCGGTGGCGAAGACGTCGAGGCCGACCTCCTCGGCCTTCTGCGCGATCGCGAGCATGGCCTTGATCCGCTCGTGCTCGCCGGGCGCGCGTCCGGTCGTCGGATCCGGCGTGACGTCACCGACGGTGAAGATCCCGAACTGCATGGCTCCCCTTCCCAAGATTGTTTACGATTCAACTATACCCCGGAACGCAAGAGGACGCCGCCACATTCCCGGCTCCGGCGGGAACCGGCCGAACCCGTCCGCGCGCGGGCGCATCCCCGGCCGGAGCGCTACCCTCCGCGGCATGATTGACATGGACACGCCCTACAGGGCCCGGCGGGCCGTCCGCGCCGCCTCGGGACTGCGAAGAACCCGCCTCCGCCTCCTCCTGTGCCTCCTCCTGGCGGCCCTGGTCGGCGCACCGGCGGCCGCCGCCTCGCCGGCGGCGCACACCGCCCCGTCCGGCGGCCCGTCGGCGGCCGCCGCGGCCCGCTGGGGAGAGCGCCGCCTCGACGAGGTCTCCTTCCTGACCACCCACAACTCGTTCACCAACTACGAGGACTCCCGATGGAGTTCGGTGAACCAGTCCGAGTCGGTGCGCGCCCAGCTCGACAACGGGGTGCGCGGCCTGAGCCTGGACACGCACTGGTACGAACGCAGCACCTGGCTGTGCGTCATCAGCTTCGGCAGCGACTGCTACCCCAGCGACGTCTACCTCTGCCACGGCGACTGCAAGACCTTCGCCGGAGCCACCTACGCACTGCCCCGGCAGTCCTTCCACGGCACGATGCAGACCGTGGTGGACTTCCTCGCCGCCCATCCCCAGGAGTTCGTGACCGTCTTCCTGGAGGACTACGTCAGCGCCGAGCAGCTGCGCCAGTCCCTGGGCAGGGTCCGCGGGCTCGACGCCCTGCTGTTCCGGCCCGACGCGTGGGGGGTCCGGGAGCACGGATGGCCGAAGGTGGCCGATCTGGTCACCGCCGGCAAGCGCCTGCTGGTGTTCTCCGACCGGCCGGACCGGGAACAGCTCGGTGTCGCGTACGACCGGTCGTGGACGGTCGCCAACTACTGGAGCCTCGGGGACCTGGGCGACGACCTCTCCTGCGTCAGCCGCTGGCCCGACGTGCCCCTGGACCGCCAGGAGCCGGGGTTCCGGAGGCTGTTCACGATGAGCCACCACCGCAACGTGCCGACCGTCCTCACCGCGTCCCTGGACAACGGCGCCAAGCTCGGGAACCGCATCGCCGGGCAGTGCCGGGCCGCGGCCGGGGGACGGGCGCCGAACTTCGTCTCCGTCGACTTCCACCGGCTGTCCGACGGCAGCGGCCGCACCCCCGCGTCGATCGTCGCGGAGCTGAACGCGGGCCCCTGAGCCCCGGACCGGCTGCGCCCGCCGCCCGGGCGGCGGGCGCAGCCGGTCCCGCTCAGAAGCCGCAGGCCGCCCGCGCGTCCCGGAAGCGGTCGGGGTGCCGCCGCCGGTACTCGACCAGCGACTGCGCGACCGCGGCGCCCTCGCCCACGGCCGCGCCGACCCGCTTGACGGATCCGGACCGGACGTCGCCCACGGCGAACACCCCGGGCACGCTGGTCTCCATCTGGAGGGCGTCCGGGCCCGCTCCCCCGCTGCCGGTCAGCACGTACCCGCGCTCGTCGAGCTTCAGCGCGCCGCCGAGCCACTCGGTGGACGGGCGGCCGCCGATCAGGACGTACAGGCAGTGCGCGCCGACGGTCCGCTCGCCGCCGTCGCGCTCGCGCAGCCGGAGGCCGGTGAGGGTGTCCCCGCCGAGGCACTCGGCGACCTCGGTGCCCAGCAGGACCCGCAGGCCCGGGGTCCGCTCGATGCGCTGCACCAGGTAGCTCGACATGGACGCGCCGAGGTCGGTCCCGCGGACCAGCAGGGTGACGGAGCGGGCGTAGCGGGCGAAGTAGAGGGCCGCCTGGCCCGCGGAGTTCCCGGCGCCCACCATGTACACGTCCTCGCCGGCGGTCGACGGGGCGTCGGACAGGCAGGACCCGTAGTACACCCCGGAGTTGAGGAGCCGGTCGGTACCGGGTGCCGTCAGGCGGTTCCAGTCCACCCCGGTGGCGACGACGACGGCCGCCGCGGTCACCGAGCCCGCCTCCTCGGTGCCCGCCTTGACGAACTCGACGCGGTGGCCGCCCTCATCCGTGGCCGAGACCCGGCCGGCCACCCGGGTGGGCTGCCACTCCACACGGGCCCGGCGGGCCTGCTGGAGGGCGCGCTGGGCGAGATCGCCGCCGGTCAGGCCCACGGGGAAGCCGAGGTAGTTCTCGATCCGCGAGGTCGATCCCGCCTGCCCGCCGGGGGCGTCGTCCTCGATCACGACCACGCTCATGCCCTCGGCCGCGGCGTACACCGCCGCGGACAGGCCGCCAGGACCGCCGCCGACCACGGCGACGTCGTAGTGGTCCTGCCCGGCCGGGCGGATGAGGCCCAGCCGTTCGGCCAGTTCGCTGATCGAGGGGTCCGCCAGTTCGGTGCCGTCGCCGAGCCGGACGGTCACCGGGGCGTCCCGGCCGTCCTCCTCGGGCAGCCAGCGGAAGATCACGCCGCTGCGGGCGAGGAAGTCGCGCACGGCATAGGCGGCCGGCGAGAAGCGGCTGCCGCGCACCTCCGCGGTCGGCAGGTCGCCCCGGCAGTCGGCGTTCCAGGTGCACAGGGAGTCGTCGAGCGCGGCCCGGAGGTGCTCGGCCGGGTGCTCCCCGCCGGGTCCGGCGTCGGTGCCGGGCGCGTCGCCGGACGGGCGGGCCAGGGGCAGCCAGCGCACGCCGGGGGGCGCGGCGCCGGGCTCGGGGGCCTCGTCGGCGAGGACGGCGGCCACGGGTACGTTCCGGTCGGCCAGTGCGTTCAGCGCCCGGACCACCTCCGCGGGCCCGCCTGCCTGGAGCACGCGGAACGAGGTCCGGTACCAGCCCTGCACCAGCTCGGCCGTCTCGTGCCGGCGGATCGGATCGGAGTCGGACAGGACGATCACCGGCAGTGCGGCATCGGGCGTCAAGGGGTCCTCCCACAGTCACGTATCGAAAGATCGGCTTCCGCCCGGGTCAACGAGCGGGGAGGCGATACGAACCGGCCGGGGAGGAGCCGCCGCGGGCGGCGGGGCGGCAGCGGGCGCGCGGGCGCACCGCCGCCGCCGGGGGGACTTCAGAGGCGCCCGAAGAACTGGTTCCCGCGGGCCGCGTGGTTCTCGCTGGTGTAGTACTCCTTCATCGCGGAGCTGATCTCCTCGCGGCTCAACTGGCCGTCGCCGTCGAGGTCCAGCCGGTCGAAGGCCTCGTCGAAGGTCTGGCGGGGCAGCCGGAACATGCCGTGGAGCAGGGAGGTGTACTCCTCGCGGCTCAGCATGCCGTCGCCGTCGCGGTCGCCGAGCTCGGTCCAGGCGTTGCTCATGTTCCGGATCCGCTCCCAGATCCGGTTCTGGTCGGAGACGATCCGCGCCCGGAACGCCCTGCGGAACTCCTGCCGGTCCACTCCCCCGTCGGCGTCGCGGTCCATGCGCTCGAAGACCGTGTCCCAGAGCTGCGCCAGCGAGTCCCGCAGCCCCGCCACCTCGTCCGGGGTGAGGCCGAGCGACTCGGCGAGCCGGTCCGAGAGGCCGATGACGTCCGACTTGTCGAGCCGGCCGTCGCGGTCCGAGTCGAAGACGTCGAACGACCGGTCCAGCTTGATGTCCAGAACGCTCACGACAACACCCCTTCACTCCACGTATCCGCTCCGCCACGGTGCGGAGCGGGCCCAGGAAACCACACCATCCGGCCCCGCCGCAGCGAAGGCCGGGCCGACTGCGCGTTCCGGGTGACGGGAGCGGCCGTGCGTCCGGTGGCGTCAGCGCGCTCCGGCTCCCGTGCCGGGACCGCGGCGGTGGCGCAGCCAGGCCGTCAGGGCGGCCTGGAGTTCGGCCACTTCGCGGTGGCTGAGGTCCTCGCCGCGCGGGCCGGCGTGCAGCCGCACCCCCGCGCCCGTGACGCTCCAGCCGGCGCCGCGTCCCGGGCGGGAGGCGAGGGTGCGGCCTTCGGCGAGGGCGCCCAGGGCCTGCCGGACCGCCGGGGGGATCCCGGCCGGGCCGGGCGGGGGCGCTGCGGTGCGCGCCCGCGGGGTGAGGCCGATCGCGGCGTAGAAGGCGGTCAGCGCCCCGTCGAGGGTGCCGGGGCCCGCGGGGGCGGCTCCGGTGAACTCCGCGATCAGCTCCGGGTGCGCCCGGGGGGCGTGTTCGCCCCACGGGCGGGGGTGGAGGGGGTGCTCGTCCGCGTCGAGCCGGACGCAGACCGGCGGGATCAGCTCGCGGCCGTAGCCCTGGTGGACGAGTCCGGCGTATACGCGGCGCAGGGTGGCGGCCTGGCGCGGTACCGGGTGCGCGTCCGGGGCCGCCGGGGCCTGGGGTCTGGCGGGGCGCGGCGCCAGGCCCAGGAGTCCGCTGCTGTGGTGCAGGACGCCCGCCTGGGTGAGCACCACCGTGGCCTGCCGGCCCTTCCTGTCCCAGCCGAGCCGGAACCCGACCACCGTCGTCGCCATCAGCCCGCTCCTTCCCGGCCGCCGCCCGGCCCCGGCCGTCCGGAGCACGCTAACCGGGGCCGCGCCCGCCGGGGGCGGACATGGCCGAGGTCCGCCCCCCGCCGCGCCCGGTGTGGTACGGGCCGGCGGCCCGGCCGTCCCGCGCGGTGGACAGAAGCTCGACTTGTGTCCAACTGGCCTGCGACGATGCGGTCATGACGCAGATCATCAAGGGGGGCAACCTGCCCGTGTCCGGCGAGCCCATGCGGGTCGCCGTGGTCCGTCGGGCGGCCGGTCCGGGTGTGCCCGAGATCGACCCGGCGGCACTGCTGCTCGACGACAGCGGGAAGGTGAGGGGCCGCAGCGACCTGGTCTTCTACAACCAGCGTGCGCACGCCACCAGTGCCGTGGAACTCCTGGGCAACGCCCGGAGCGAGGACGGGCGGATGGCGGACTGGCTGGAGATCGACCCGGGCCGGGTCGAGCCGGAGGTGGAACGCATCGTCATCGCGGCGTCCTCGGAGGGCGCGGCCTTCGGCGAGATAGCGGGGCTGTACCTGGAGGCCGTCAGCACGGCGACCGGGCGGCGGATGGTGGTGTACTCGGTCGACGAGGACGACGCCGCGACCGAAACGGCCTACGTGCTGGGCGAGTTCTACCGCCGGGACGGGGGCTGGAAGTTCCGTGCGGTCGGGCAGGGCTACGACGCGGGGCTTCCGGGGCTGGCCGAGGACTACGGGTTCACGGTGGAGGACGAGGCGGAGGAGGAGCCGGAGGAGGCGGACGCCGGTCCGCCTCCCGCGCCCGCGCTGCCCGAGGCCCCGCCGCCCGCCCCGCCGCTCCCGGAGCCGGTGGCTGCGGCCCCGGAGACGGCGGCCCCGCTGGAGGAGGCGGCTGCCCCGGCGGGCGACGCGCCCGTCGCCCCCGTCGGCGTCCCCGTCTCCAAGTCCGGTGCTCCGCTGCTGGGCACCATCACCCGGCGGATCAACGGCCTGCCGACCGACTTCGGGCCCGACTTCCCCGTCTTCACCCAGGAGGGCAGGGGCGAGGAGGTCGTCCGCGTGGAGACGGCCACGGCGGCCGGCTTCGCGGTGGTCGACCTGGTCCGGCTCGGGGACGGCCTCGTGGAGGTCAACGCGCTGAACCACCGCAACCGCGAGAAGACGCCCGCGGCCCTGCGCGGCTGGAACGAGGACTTCACCGGGCGCGGGATCGTGGACCACGACGGGAACGGACCGCTGCGGCTGCGGATCAAGGCGCGGGGCGAGTGGAAGATCACCGTCAACCCGGTCTCGGTGCTGCGGGACGCCTCCGAGCGCGTCGAGGGGGTCGGCTCCGACGTGCTGGCGTACGCGGGGCCCGCCGTCGACCTCGCCGTCAGGTACCGCAACAGCAAGGACGACGCCTGGTTCGAGCTGGAGTCCCTCCGGCGCAGCGCCTCGCGCCGCAGGCTGCACAGCGGTGACCGGTGGCCCGGCCGGAGCACGGTGGCGCTGACCCGCGGGGCGCGGCTGCTGATCGTCAGCTACGACAGCGCCTGGTCCCTCACCCCCCGCGAGGTCACCCCGCACCCGAACCGGCGGGAGGGCGAGGTGCCGCCGTTCTGGCGGCGCCTGCGCTGACCCGTGACGCGGCTCGGCCGGGCCCGCCCGTCGGCTCACCGGCCGGCGGGCGGGCTCCCGGCCATCTTGGAGTTGCGGTAGGAGTAGCCGAAGTAGATGGCGAGGCCGATCAGGAACCAGACCACGAAGCGGAGCCACGTCTCCACGCGGAGGTAGGTGATCAGCCAGATCGACGCGATGACCCCGACGGCGGGGGTGAAGGGCATGAGGGGCGTGCGGAAGGTGCGGGGCAGGTCGGGGCGCCGGTAGCGCAGGACGATGATCGAGGTGCACACGACGGCGAAGGCGAGCAGGATGCCGATGTTGGTGAGCTCCGCCGCCTCGCCGATCGGCACGAAGCCCGCGATGGCCGCCGACGCGACGCCGACGATCCAGGTGACGCGGGTCGGGACGTGCCGGGTGGGGTGGGTCTTGGCGAACCACTGGGGCAGCAGCCCGTCACGGCTCATGGAGAACCACACCCGGGTCACGCCGAGCATGAAGGTGAACATGACGGTGAGGATGCCGATGATCGCGCCGACGGCGATGATGTCGGCGACGACGGGCAGTCCGGCCGCCTTGAAGGCGCTGGAGAAGCCGCTCTCCGGGTCGATCTCGGTGTACTTCTGCATGCCCGTCAGGACCAGGCAGGCCAGGACGTAGAGCACCATCGCGATGGCGAGGGAGTAGAGGATCGCGCGGGGCATGTGCCGCTGCGCGTCCTTGGACTCCTCCGCCGCCGTGCTCATGGCGTCGTAGCCGAAGACCGCGAAGAACACGGTGGCCGCGCCGGTGAAGGCGCCGCCCACGCCGAAGGGGAAGAACGGCGTGTAGTTCTCCGTCTTGATGTGGAAGAAGCCGACGACGATCACCAGCAGGACGACCAGCACCTTGAGGACGACGACGACCGTCTCGAAGCGTGCGGCGTTCTTGATGCCGAGGGTGAGCAGGTAGGCCGTGAACAGGCACAGGACCGCGGCGATGAGGTCGAAGCGGTGTCCGTCGCCGGTGCCGGGGGCGCCGAGCATCCAGGTGGGGAGGGAGGCGCCGGTCTCCTCCAGGAGGAAGTTGAAGTAGCCGGAGATGCCGATGGCGACGACGGCGACGATGGCCGTGTACTCCAGCAGCAGGTCCCAGCCGATGAGCCAGCCGGCCAGTTCGCCGAGGACGGCGTAGCCGTAGGTGTAGGCGGAACCGGCCTTCGGGATCATGCCGGCGAATTCGGCGTAGGAGAAGGCCGCGGCGGCGCTGGCGACGCCCGCGATGAGGAAGGAGAGCAGCACGGCCGGTCCCGCGACGCCGTTGGCGACGGTCCCGGCGAGGGTGAAGATGCCGGCGCCGATGATGCCGCCGACGCCGATCGCGGTGAGCTGCCAGAGGCCGAGGGTGCGGGTGAGCTGTTGGGTGGGTGCGCCTTCGGGTTCTTCGATGTGCTCGATCGGTTTGCGGCGCAGTACGCCCTGCCCTGACCACAGGCTGGCCATGCTCCGATCCTTTCGGCCGGGTGACGGGCGCACATCATCTCCGAAGCGCCGACGTTGCGGAATTAGGCGCTCCGGTGAGGTGCGCCCATCTGGCGCGAACCCGTGGCCGGCTCTCGGGGTCAGTTCCAGGTCCGCAGCTTCTCCGGGTTGCGCACCGCCCAGATGCGCGTGATCCGGTCGCCCGCGAGGTCGAACGCGGCGACCGTGACGGTGGTGTCCCCGAACCGGGCGACCAGGCCGGGGCGACCGTTGACCGACCGTTCCAGGAGGGCCAGGCCGGGCGTGGACCTCCCGCCGGTCCCGGTGAGGTAGCGGGCGACCCGTTCGGCGCCCGTGACCGGGTGCAGGACGGCGCCGACCAGGCCGCCGCCGTCGGCGACCAGGGTGGCGTCGGGGTCGAGCAGGCCGACCAGGGCGGCGACGTCCTTGGCCTCCCAGGCCCGCTTGAAGTCCCTGATGACGCGGGCCCGTCCGGCGGCCGGGACCGGGTCGGGGCGCGCGCTGCCGATGCGGCGGCGGGCCGAGGACGCCAGCTGGCGGCAGGCCGCCGGGCTGCGGCCCAGGATGCCCGCCACTTCGGCGAAGGAGTAGCGGAAGACGTCGTGGAGGATGAAGGCGATCCGTTCGGCCGGGGTCATCGCTTCGAGGACGACGAGGAAGGCCATGTCGACGGACTCGTCGAGGGTGACCCGGTCGGCAGGGTCGGTGCCGGCGCCGCCGGGGGCGCCCGTCCACTCCGTACGGTCCGGCAGGGGCTCCGGGACCCACTGGCCGACGTAGCTCTCGCGCCGGGCCCGGGCGGAGCCGAGCACGTCGAGGCAGACGCGGCTCGCCACGGTCGTCAGCCAGGCGCCGGGAGACTCGACGGCCTCCTGCTTCTGCCGCGGCATGGCGTACCAGCGGGTGTACGCCTCCTGGACGGCGTCCTCGGCCTCGGCGAGGGAGCCGAGGAAGCGGTAGGCGAGGTTGGTCAGCCGGGGGCGCTCCCCCGTGATCACGCTCAGGCTGGGGTCGGTGGTCATGGCCTCGGCGGCTCCCTCGTTCGGCACTCCCGTCGGGGCCATCCTCGGGGAAACACCGAGGTGGAGGGCGAGTTGGTGCGTCACCTCACATTCTCGGCGGCTGCGTCGTCGTCATGACGAGACGGCGGGGCGATCCCGGAACACCGTCGGAAATCGGAGAGGGGCCCACCATGCCCGAGCAGACGTCGGTGTGGAAGTTCCTGCGGATCGCGGCGGGTTTGCAGACCGCCGGCATCTTCTTCCAGGCGGTCACCGCCGGGATGCTGCTGTCGTCGGAGTACGGGGAGGTGCTGCACGGCGCGGGAGCCCGCGGCATGTACGCCGCGTCGATGCTGTACGTGCTGGGCGCGGTCCTGGTCTGGCGGCCCGGCGGCGGGCCGGTGAGACCGGTGCTGTACGCGGTCGGCATGCTGGTGCTCGCCTCGGTGCAGGTCGTCCTGGGCATCGCCCACATGGCGGCCCTGCACGTCCCGTTGGGGGTGCTGATGTTCGGCCTGAGCCTCCTCCAGCTGGGGCACGCCGTGCTGGGCGGCCGCCTCCGCGCGCCGGCGGCCGGAGCCGCCTGACCGCGGGGCGGCCGCGCGCGTCAGGAGCCGGAGGCGTGGGGGCCGCCGGACGCCGTCCCGTCGCACATCGCTTCGCCGTACAGCTCGGCGAGGGCCTTGTCGACGGGGTGGGGCGGCCGGCTCCCCGAGGGGTCCGGTGCGGTCCAGCGCTGGAGGTTGACGGCCACCGACATCTGGCGCCGGCCGTCGTCCCGGGTCAGGGACATGGTCCCGGCTCCCCAGACCGAGCCGTCGTGGCCCCAGAAGGTGCCGCAGCCCGGGACGGTGACCTTGTGGAGGCCGAGGCCGTACTGGACCGTCGTGCCGTCCAGGGCGCGGACCGGTACGGTGCGCTGCATCTGCTCCAGGGAGGCGCGGCTGACGATCCGGCCGTCGAGGAGCAGGGCGTAGAAGCGGTTGAGGTCCGCCATGGTCGACACCAGGGCGGCGCCCGTCCCGGCCCAGGACATGTCGTAGACGCTGTAGTCGCGCGGCGGGTCGAGCAGGCCGAACGCGGCCTCGTACATGCGGGAGTGGGGGCCGTCGACGGACGGGCCGGACGGGAAGCCGGTGTCGCGCAGGCCCGCGCGCCGGATGACGTTGCGGGTGATGTACTCCTGCGCCGGGGTGCCGGTGACCCGCTCCAGGAGCTCGCCGAGCAGCAGGGTGTTGGTGTTGGAGTAGACCCCCGGCAGGGATCCGGGCTCGCTCGCGGGCGGGGCCGAGACGCCGAGCCGGATGAGCTCGGCCGGGCGGAAGCGCCGGAAGCGGTTGTCGTCGAGGCTCGCGGGCGATCCGGTCTGCAGGGACGGGAAGGCGTGGGCGATGTAGTCGGGGAGGCCGCTGGTGTGGTTCAGCAGCATCCGGACGGTGATCTTCCGGCCGCGCTCCCCCGGCACCAGGTCGGGGAGGTGGTCGCCGATCGGCGCGTCGAGCCGGATCCGGCCCCGTTCGACCTGCTGCATGACGGCGGCGGCGGTGAAGGTCTTGGTGACGCTGCCGACGCGGTGGCGCAGGTCCGGGCTGACGGGGCGTCCGGTCTCGACGTCGGCGACCCCGGAGGCGCCGCGCCAGGTGCGGCCGCCGGTGCGCACCTCGCCGTACACCCCCGGCACGCCCGCGCGGTGGACGGCGTCCATGGCCGCCCGCAGTTCCGCCGGGGTCACGGTGCGGTGCGGTGAGGGGGCCGCCGTCGCGGGCACGGCGGCGGTGGTGCTGAGCAGGGCGGCGCCCGCGCACAGGGCGAGGCGGAGTTTCGGCCGGATCGGCATGGTCGTGCTCCTCATCGGGGTGGGTGCGGTGGGCGGTTCAGGCGAGGGCGCGGCGCAGGACCGCGCCGAGTTCGGCGTTCTGGCGCTGGGACACCTCGGCGGACAGCAGGGCCTGCGAACCGTGGAAGGTGCCGGGCCACTGGTGGATCTCGACCGGTACGCCCGCCCGGAGCAGGCGCAGCCCGTACTCCAGGCCCTCGTCGCGGTTCGGGTCGAACTCCGCGGTGGAGATGTAGGCCGGGGGCAGGCCGGACAGGTCGGCCGCCCGGGCCGGCGCGGCGTACGGGGTGGCGGGCCCCGGTCCCAGGTAGTGCCGCCAGCCCGCGGCGGCCTTGTCGCGGTAGAACCAGGGCGTGTCGGTGAAGGTGCGGGCCGACCAGCTGTCCTGGCGGTCGTCGAGCCCCGGCTGGTTGAGCAGCTGGAACCGGATCGCCGGTCCGCCGTGGTCGCGGGCCCTCAGGGCGACGGCGGTCGCGAGGTTGGCGCCGGCACTGTGGCCGCCGACCGCGATGCGGGCCGGGTCGACGCCGAGGGCGTCGGCGTTCCCCGCCGCCCAGGCCAGGACGGCGTAGGCGTCGTCCAGGGCCGCGGGGAAGGGGTGTTCGGGGGCGAGGCGGTAGTCCACCGAGATCACCACGGCTCCGGAGCCGGCCGCGATGCGGCTGGCCCAGGGGTGTTCCGTGTCGAGGTCGCCCATGGTGAACCCGCCGCCGTGCATCCACACGACGGCGCCCTCGGCGCCGTGCGGCCGGTAGACGCGGACGCGCACGTCGGGGTCGGCCGCGACGGTGCGGTCCTCGACCTGCAGGTCCGCGGCGTCCGGTGCCGGTACGGCGGAGGCCAGTTCGGCGAAGCTCTTGCGGGCGGCGACCGGGTCGCTCAGGTCGGTCCGCGGGAAGAAGGGTACGAATGCTTCGAGTTCGGGGTCCATGGCCGACATCCTCACCGGGCGGGCCGGCCCGGGTCGTCCGCCGTCCGTCGGGCATCCCGGCCCGATCGCGCGCCGTTCGGCGCCCCCTGCCGGCCGGTCCGGCCTTCTATGCTTGGGCCATGGAGGCACTCGCCGTACGGCTGTCGGGACTCGATCCGTACGTGGACGGGGCCCTGCGCATCGTCGCGTTCTACGACACGCTGATGCGCCGGCGGGTGGACCTCCCGGCCCTCGCCCGCGCCTCGGCGGGGCTGGCCGAGTGCGTCGCCGGGATCCGGCTGTACGGCACGGGGCGGACGATCCGCGTCTCGTCCGGCGGCGGCGAGCTCCCGGCGGGGTCCGCGCCCGGGTCCGGCCGGGTGGCGGTGGTCCTGGACGAGGAGGAGATCGGCTCGGTGTGGCTGGAGCGACCGGGACCGGCCGGGCCGCTCGACGAGGTGCTGCTGGAGCGGCTCGCCATCGCCGTCGCGGCCGCCGTCGAACGGTACGGGCCGGCCCGGACCACGATGGCCGATCCGGCCCTCGTCGAGCTGGTGATCGGTACCGGAACCGACGAGGCGGCCCGGGCGCGGGCGCTGCGGCTGCTGGGCTTCGCCGCCGGCCGGCCGGTGCGGGTCGCGGCCGTGCGGTCGGACGGGCTGCCGCTGGACCGGGTGGGCGGGCTCGTCTGTCCGGGGCGGCCGGTCAAGGGGGCGGTGGTCGGCGGGGTCGGGGTCGTCCTGGCCGCGGCCGTGGAGCCCGACCGGTTCCCGGCGGGCGTGCGCGCGGGGATCGGCACCGCCGAGCGGCCCGACGTGGCGTGGCGGGAGGCCCGTACCGCCCTGCGGTTCGCCACCGCGCGCGAACCCGTCGTCCGCCATGCCGCGCTGGGCGCGCTGGCGCTGCTGGCGGAGCTGCCGCGGGACGTGCTGCGCGGCAACCCCGACGTCGCGGCGGTGGCCCGGCTGGCCGCCTGCCCGGAGGACCTGGAGACGCTGGACGCCTACTGTGCCACGGGGTCGCTGCGCCGGGCGGCCGACCTGCTGCACCTGCACCACAGCAGCGTGGCCCGCAGGGTCGAGCAGATCGGCCGGGTCACGGGCCTCGACCTGACCGGAGCGCCGGGACTGGCCCGGGCCGGGCTGGCACTGGCCGCGTGGCGGCTGCTGGAGGGGTGAGGGCGGCGGGCAGGGCGCCGGAACTCCGCCCGCGTTCCACCCGAACGGACCCGTGCCGCTCCCACCGGGCCGGGCGCCCGCCGGGTTCTTATGCTCGAAGGAGACGGCCATCGGCACCGTACGGACGAGGGAGGCGGGTGGCATGACCGAGACGGCGGAGGCGCGCGAGGCCGACCGTGCGCTCAAGGCGAAGCACCGGACGATGTGGGCGCTCGGCGATTACCCGGCGGTCGCCACACAGGTCGTGGCGGCGCTCGGGCCCGCGCTCGTGGAGGCCTGCCGGGTCACGGACGGCGACCGGGTGCTGGACGTGGCCGCGGGATCGGGCAACGCCTCGATCCCGGCCGCACTGGCCGGCGGGGACGTGGTGGCCTCCGACCTCACCCCCGAGCTGCTGGCCGTGGGGCGCAGGGAAGCCGAGGCCCGCGGTGCGGTGCTGAGCTGGCAGGAGGCGGACGCGGAGGCGCTCCCGTTCGAGGACGCCACCTTCGACACGGTGATGTCCTGCGTCGGGGTCATGTTCGCCCCGCACCACCAGGCCGCCGCCGACGAGCTGGTGCGGGTCTGCCGCCCCGGCGGCACGATCGGCCTGCTCAGCTGGACCCCGGAGGGTTTCATCGGGCAGATGTTCGCCACCATGAAGCCGTACGCGCCGCCGCCCCCGCCGGGAGCGCAGCCGCCGCCGCTGTGGGGCCGGGAGGAGCACGTGCGGGAGCTGCTGGGCGACCGCGTCACCGGCGTGGAGGCGCGGCGGCGGGCGATCCGGGTGGACACGTTCGGGGAGCCGGAGGAGTTCCGGGAGTTCTTCAAGGCCGCCTACGGGCCGACGATCGCCGTGTACCGCAGCCTCGCCGACGATCCCGACCGGACCGCCGCCCTGGACGACGCCCTCGCCGCACTGGCGTCCGGCGCCCTGCGGGACGGGGCCATGGAATGGGAGTACCTGCTGGTCACCGCGGAGCGGAGCGCCGCCTGAGCCCGGTCGCTCCGGGGCGCGCCGCCGACCGGCCCAATGCGGGTGTCGCGGCGGCCGGCGGGCGATCCTTCAGGCCGGGCGGTACGGGGCCGTCCGGCGGAAGGAGTCCCGGTGGCAGCAGTGTCCCCCGAAGAACCTCCGGTGCGGGCGGGACGGTACGGCGAGGCGCTGTTCCGGCCCGAGGCGCCGGGTGAGGGCGAGCGCATCGACCACGCCGCCCTCGTCTACGACCCGCTCACCCACCAGCGGCTGCGCGCGCTCGGGGTGGGTCCCGGCTGGCGCTGCCTGGAGGTGGGCGCCGGGACGGGCACGGTCGCCCGCTGGCTCGCCGAGGAGGCGGGGGTCGACGAGGTCCTCGCCCTGGACCGCGACACCAGCCGGCTGGCCCCGCTGGCGGGGCCCCGGCTGAGGGTGCTCACCGACGACCTGACCCGGCTGGACGACGAGGCCGAGCTCGGCTCCTTCGACCTGGTCCACGCCCGGTTCGTGCTGATGCACCTCCCCGAGCGCCGGGCCCTGCTCGACCGGCTCGCGAAGCGCCTGCGGCCCGGCGGGTACCTCGTCCTCAGCGACGCGGCGGACGTGCCGGACCCCGCCGACGCGCGCTCGGCGTACCGGCGCACCCTGGACGCGATGTGGCGCACTCTGGCCGAGACCATCGGGACGGACATCGGCGCCGTGCTGAACTACCCGCACGCCCTGCGCGCGGCCGGTCTGGCCGAGGTCGCCGCGGAGCTGGTCTGCCCGCCGCTGACGCCCGGCAGTCCGCTCGCCGCCTTCTGGCGCGAGACCTGGCAGCGGATGCGGACGGACCTGCTCGCGCCGGGCCGGCTCGAACCGGTCGTCTTCGACGAGGCCCTCGCCTATCTGGACTCCCCCGGCCTGGCCGAGATCGGCCCGGGCATGCTCACGGCATGGGGCCGCCGCCCGGTGCCGCGCGCCTGACCGGCGCCGCACGATGGGGCCCGCGGCCCGCCGCCTCCGGGCAGGGGGCGGCGGGCCGGGCCGTCAGTGCAGGGTCCAGGTGAACTTGCCGCCCCCGACCCACCGGACCTCGTCCAGGTCGTCGAGGTCGTGGATGGTGATACCCGCCTCCGAGGCGACCAGCAGCACGTCCGTCATCGATTCCGCCCGGCCGACGAACTCCCCGTCGAGCTCGATGATCCGGAAGGGCGGGGTACCGGGTTGGACTCCCAGGACGGTGATGCGCGCCGGGGAGAGGTGAGGTGTCAGGCCTTCGGTCATGGGGAGACGGTTGCACGCCGTGACCGGTGAGGGGCGCGGCGACACGGCACGGGGCGCCGATCGGCGGCGTACGGGGGACGGCCCGGCGGGCTCAGCGGCCGAGCGCGCCGCGCAGGGTGATCCCGTGGCGGCTGCGCAGGCGCCGGACTTCCCACACGGAGAGCGCGGTGACCGAGAGGGGGCCGCCGAGCAGGAAGGCGTAGAGCACCTCCGGGGGCGCGGCGACGTCGGGGCCGTTGAAGACCTGGAAGGCGAACAGCGACCACACCAGCAGCGGGGAGAGCAGGGCCGGGAGCAGCTGGTGGACGTCCGAGGCGCGGAAGCAGGAGGCCACGCAGACGTAGGCGGCGAGGACCGTGTACGGGACGGACGCGATCAGCAGCACGACGGCGGCCAGCCAGCCGATGATCAGGACGATGAGGCTGGCCAGGGAGCACAGGATGCCGCGGCCGAAGATCCCGGAGAAGAAGTCCATCAGGTCGTTCCCGCCGACCAGGTCGCCCTTGAGGGTGGCGAGGGAGAGCCAGATCGCCGCGGGGCCGAGGGCGAGCGCCAGCATGCAGACGATCGGGCCGAGCAGCCGCCGGGAGAAGGCCCGGCGCCGGTCCGGGGTGCCTGCGATGAGGAAGGCGGTGATGCCGAGGACGCTTCCCACCAGCAGGATGCCGCAGGCGAGGCCCAGTTCGGCGAGTTTGCCGAGGACGAAGTCCTGCCGGCCCGAGCTCAGCGGATAGGCCAGGACGAGCCATACGGCGGCGATCATGCCGAGGAGGGTGCGGATGACCTGGAGGCTGCCGATGAGCCGGTCGTCGGGGCGTTCGTCGAGTCCGGGGGCGTGGTCGCCCATCAGGTCGCGGAAGAACTCGTTCGCCGTGGCGAAGGGGCCCGTGGACCCGCTGCCGCCCGCCTGCGGCCTGGTCGTGCTCACTTCTCGTCCCCCGGGTCCCCGCGCGTGCTTCCCGCGGCGGGCGCACCCCGCCGCGGACGTCGAACACCCTAACGGATCTTGGACTGTTCACCGGTCGGGCCGGACGGCTCGGCCGGGGGCTCGCTCCTGGCCAGGGCCAGTACTCCGGCGCAGATCAGGGCCAGGCCCAGGAGCTGCGGCAGCAGCCACCAGTGGGCCCGCAGGTGCTCCTCGTACAGCAGGACCCCGAGCGCGATGCTGACGCCGGCGTCACCGAGGGTCAGCGCGGGCTGCGAGGCGACCAGCGGCCCGCCCTGCATGGCGTGTTCGAGCAGCAGCAGGGCGCAGACGCCGCTCGCACCGAAGGCGTACGTCTCCCAGGCCGTCAGGAACGCCCCGATGCCGCCGCCCTGGAGGACGTGCACGGCGGACTTCATCAGGGCGGCCGTGAGCGCGTAGCAGACGGCGGTGGCCGCGCCGAGGCACCCGGCCCGCATCCTGCCGGGCGGCCGCCGCAGCCCGGCCACGGCCAGGACGGCCACCGCCGCCGCGCAGGCCGCCAGGGCCAGCACCCAGCGGTCGAACGGCACGTGGGTGCGGTTCCCGGCGGGCGCGGCGGCCACCAGCACGATCCCGAGCCCGGCCACGACCCCCGCCACGGCGAGCCAGAGCGCGCCCGGCAGGCGGCTGCGGGCCAGGAGCGAGGCGATCAGCAGGGCGAGCGGCAGCTCCAGTACGAACAGGGGCTGGACGAGGGCCAGCGCGCCGGTGGCCAGCGCGAGGGCCTGGCCGACGCCGGCGGCGATCACCGCGAGGATCCCGCCGATCCACAGGGGCCGCCGCAGCAGGTCGAGGACGAGCCCGAACCGGAAGCCGTCGCTCTGCGGCACGGTGAGCGAGGCCCGCCGCTGGAGGACCGTCGCCAGCGCGTTGCTGAACGCCGCGAACAGTGCGAAGAGGACCGGCAGGAGGAAGCCCATGCCCCGATCCTGACCGCACGGGGGTCGCCCCGCGCCGCCCGTACCCCCGTCCGGGCCGTTCCCGCCCCCGGCCGGCCCTACGGGTACGTGACGCCGGTCAGGCGTTCCGAGAGCGACCACAGGCGGCGGGCCGTGGCGGGGTCCCGGAGGGCGCGCTCCCGGGCGCGGAGGACGGGTTCGCCGCGGAGCTGGAAGGGGCCGTCGGGGACGACGTAGCTCCCTCCGGGCAGGCCCGGGAGGGTCGCGGCGTAGAGGGAGGTCTTGGCGCCCTCCGGGGTGGGACGGAAGACGCTGCGCAGGAGCAGGCGCACGAGGGTCCCGTACGCCCGGCCCCGGCTGCGGTTGGCGCCGCCGGTGAGCACGTTGGTGCGGGTGAGTCCGGGGGCGACGGCCATGCTGCGCAGCCCCAGGCCGGCGGCGTCGGCGCGGCGCTGCAGTTCCGCGGCGAAGTACAGGTTCGCCCGCTTCGACTGGAGGTAGGCGTACAGCGGCCGGTAGCCGCGCTCGGCGTCGAGGTTGCGCAGGTCGAACCGGGCGAACCGCTGGCCCTCGCTGCTGACCGTCACCACCCGGGGGTCGGGGGCGGCCAGCAGGTGCGGCAGGAGCAGGCCGGTCAGTGCGTACGTGCCGAGGTGGTTGACGCCGAACTGGGACTCGAAGCCGTCGGCGGTGCGGGCGAACGGCACCATGGCGATGCCCGCGTTGTTGACCAGGAGGTCGAGCCGGTCGTGGTCCCAGTCCTCGGCGAACCGGCGGACGGACCCCAGGTCGGCGAGGTCGAGCGGGCGCAGTTCGGCACGGGCGCCGGGGACTTCGGCCCGCAGCCGCTCGACCGCCCCGCTCCCGCGCTCGCGGCTGCGGCAGGCCAGGACGACGTGGGCGCCGCGGCGGGCGAGTTCGCGGGCGGTGACGTAGCCGATGCCGCTGTTGGCGCCGGTGACCACGGCCAGCCGCCCGGACTGGCCGGGGACGGAGGCCGGTGTCCACCGGGGGGTACGGGGAGTCATGGGGAACCTCGATCCACGGGTCGGGAGCCTCGGCCGCATCCGGCGGCACGGGCATGGGCGCAGCCACAGGCACGGCAGGACTGCATTGCAACTGCCAGTTGCAATATGCTGATGCTGTCGCATGGACCGCCAATAACGCAACTAGGAGTTGCAATGGATTCCGCCGAGTCGCCCCCGAGGCGCGGCACCCCCGTCGGACGCGGCAGCAGGATGCGGGCCGCCGTGCTGGCGGCGGCCCTCGCCGAGCTCACCGAGACGGGCTACGCCGCACTGACCGTCGACGCCGTCGCCCAGCGGGCCGGCGTGCACAAGACGACGATCTACCGGAACTGGAAGACCCCCGACGGCCTGGTCGAGGACGCGCTCACCCGCCACTTCGCCACCGACGTCCCGGTCCCCGACACCGGGACGGTGGAGGGCGACCTGCGGGCCCTGGCCCGTTCCCTGGTCGCGTCCATGACCACGGATGCGGGCCGCGCGCTCCTGACGACGGTGCTCTCGGACGCCGTCCGGACCCCCCGGCTCGCCGCGATCAAGCGGGCGCTCTTCGAGGACCGCTTCCGGCGGGCCGAGCCCGTCGTCACCCGGGCCGTCGAACGCGGCGAGCTGCCCGCCGGGACCGACCCCGCCGAGCTCCTGAAGACACTCGTCGCGCCGGTCTACTTCCGCCTCGTGTTCACCGGCGAACCGGTCGACGCGGCGACCGCGGACCGCGCGGTGGACGTCGCCCTGGCCGCCGCACGCGCGGGCGTGCTCCCGGCGCCGTGACCCGTCGCGGGGTCCGGTGACGGTGCGTCAACATGCGGTCGGGAAGGGCGGGTCGTCGGCGATGCCGGAGCCGCACGGCACCACGCGGGCAGCCGACCGCCGGTGGGCCGCCGAGGCCCACCTTCACCGCGCTCGCTGCCGCCGCCCCGTGATCGAACCGGCACACGGTCACGCCCGTCTTCGGTCCGCCCTCGACAAGAAGGCCCCGGTCTCCGTGAGGAGGCCGGGGCCTTGTCAGAGCGCTGGGCAGGCCTTGCACCTGCATTCCCCCACGGGAAGTGGGGTGTCTTTCCTTGGACCACCAACGCGCGTCCCGTCCACCGTGTTTCGCGGCGGCGAGCTCGAGATCAACTATACGGCACGCGGCCGGCCGTTCGAACCGTCGGCCGCGTGACCCCGGACCCGCTACCCGGCGCGTACCCGGTCGAGGACCTTGACGCCCAGTTCCAGTGCCTCGTCCGGTTCGCGCACGCACTGCTGGAGGTCGACGAAGCAGCTCTCGGCACCCGTGTCCCGGATGCCGTCGAGGACCGCGGCGATCTCCTCGCACGGGGTGCCCGGCTTGGCGTTGAAGCGGATGCTGCGGCGCAGGGCGTCGGGGTCGCGGCCGGCTTCCTCGGCGGCCTGTCGGGCGACGGCCCACAGGCCGGCGAGTGCCGCGGGCGGCAGGACGGCGCCGGCCCAGCCGGTCGCGCGGCGGCCCACCCGGCGCATCGCCGCGGGCGAGAACCCGCCCAAGTAGACGGGCGGGTGCGGCCGCTGCACCGGGCGCAGGCCGACGTGGGCGCGCGGGATGCGCCAGTGCGGGCCGTCGTGCTCGAACTCCTCGCGGGTCCAGATCCCCTGGAGGACGTCGAGGATCTCGTCGAGCCGTTCGCCGCGCCGGCCGAAGTCGGCGTTGACGGCGGTGTATTCGTCGCGCAGCCAGCCGATGCCGAAGCCGGCGTCCAGCCGGCCGCCGCTCACCTGGTCCAGCGAGGTGAGGCTGCGCGCGAGCAACAGGGGCGGGTACCAAGGGGCGTTGAGGGTGCTCGTGCCGAGACGGACGCGGCGGGTCGCACCGGCGGCGACGGTCAGGACGGTGAGCGGATCGAGGAAGGTCCGGTATTCGGGCGGGTACGGGTTCTCGGGCGTGTGGCCCGGGTAGAGGTCGCTGGGCTCGACCGGGGCCAGCGAGCGGTCCCCCACCCAGAGCGAGTCGAAGCCGGCGTGCTCCGCGTCGCGCGCGAAGCCGGCGATGCGGGCGGCCTGCGCGTGAGTGCCGTACTGGGGCAGTGCGATGCCTATCTCCATGGCCCCATCGTGGATGCGGGGCGGTCCAGGGGCCCAAGGGCGCCACACGTGACACGTGACACAACGTCGTTGTGGGGGCGGCCGTCTCCTCCACCACGGCACCCGTTCGGGCGGCGCCGGTCACCCCGGGCGCCGGAACACGCCGTTGGTCAGGTGAATGCCGGGCGGGAAGCCCCCGGAGGCGGTGTGATCCTGCTTCGACGTTCCGTCATCGAGTCTGGAGTGACATGCGTATTCGAACTGCGATCGCCGCCACCGTCCTGGCCGCGGCCGGCATCCTCGGCGCCGGCGGTGCCGCCGTTGCCGACTCCAACGCCAACGGCTTCGCCGTCGGCTCCCCGGGCATCCTGTCCGGCAACGTCGTCCAGGTGCCGATCCACATCCCGATCAACGTGTGCGGTAACAGCGTCAACGTCATCGGCCTGCTCAACCCGGCGGCCGGCAACACCTGCATCAACACCTGACCTGACCGCGGCGCGGCCCCGGCCGCGTCCGCACGGACCCCTCGCACCCCGTCCGGCGGTGCGAGGGGATACCGTGTTCCTCCAGGTCAAGAGGGGGAACAGGGATGTCGCACAACGCCGGATGGGGACAGCAGCCGCAGCAGTCCGCACCGCAGTGGCCGGGTGGCTGGATCCAACCGCCCCCGCAGCCGGGGGTCATACCCCTGCGTCCGCTCGGTGCGGGCGAGATGATCGGCGGCGCCTTCAAGGCGCTCCGCCAGTACTGGAAGCCGCTGGCCGGCGTCACGCTCGCGGTCCAGGGCATCGGGTTCCTGCTGGTGGTGGCGGCGGTGGTCATCGGCATCGCGGCGGCGAGCAGCACCTTCTCCGAGGTCTTCGACGTCGACTCGGACACACCCGCCGACGGCTCGGACGTGGCGACCCTCTTCCTGGCCCTGCTGCCGGGGGGCGTGCTCCTGCTGCTGGTGATGCTGGTGAGCACCGCGGCGATCGGCGCCCTGTGCCCCGCGGTGGTGCAGGAGGCCGTGCTCGGCCGCTCCGCGACCTTCCGCGACATGTGGCGCCGCAGCTGGTCCCGGCTGCCTTCGGTGCTCGGCGCCGTTTCGCTGATCGGGCTGATCGCGGGCGGGCCGGTGATCCTGCTGTACGCGATCGCCCTGCCGCTGATCATCACGTCCTGGGACGACTCGGTGCCGCCCGTCGGCCTGTTCCTGCTGATCGCGGGGGTCCTCGCCTGGATGCCCGTGGCGGTCTGGCTCGCGACCCGGTTCAGCCTCGCGCCCGCCGCGGTGGTGTTCGAGGGCCTGCGCCCGGTGGCCGCGCTGCGGCGGTCGGCGCAGCTGGTCCGCGGCAGCTGGTGGCGCGTCGCCGGTGTGACCCTGCTCGGGTACGTCGTGGGGGTGGCCGGGGGCTACGCCATCCAGATGCCGTTCGGGCTCGTCGGGATCCTCGCGCTGTTCCCCGCGATCCTCGGCTCCGGCCCGGACGGCTCGGCGGCCGTGACGGCCCTCGGGTTCGTCGTGTACGCGGTCTGCTTGCTGGCCGGCACCGCGTTCAGCGCGGTGTTCCAGCTGGGCTACCCGCAGCTGGTGGTCTCCCTGCTGTACGTCGACCAGCGGATGCGCAACGAGGACCTCGCGCCGGCCCTGATCGCCGCCGCCTACCCCGCCCCGGCGCCGGGCCAGGTCCCCCCGTCACCCTGACGGACGTCCCGGGCCGCGGCGTCCGGGCCGGTTCAGCGCGCCGCGGCGAAGTCCTGGGTCCAGTACTGGCCCGGCTGGGCGAGGCCGATGCCGATCTCCTTGTACGAGCAGTCGAGGATGTTCCGCTTGTGGCCGGGGCTGTTCATCCAGCCCTCCATGACCTGTTCGGGCGTGCTGTACCCGTAGGCGACGTTCTCGCCGTACGTGCGCCACTGGTACCCCGCGCGGGTGATGCGCTGCCCCGCGTCGGAGCCGTCGGACCCGGTGTGGGACATGTTGCGGTGCGCGGCCATGTCGGCGCTGTGGTCCTGCGCGGCCTTCGTGAGCTTCTCGTTGATCGTGAGCGCCGGGCAGCCGGCCGCGGCACGCGCCTGGTTGACGAGTTCGAGGACCTTGGCCTGTTCGTCGGAGGGGGCCCCGGAGGCCTGCGGCGCGGCGGGTGCGGCGGTGGGCTCCGCCGGCTGGGGCTGCTGGGGCTGCGGATCGGCGGGCGGCGCGGCCTCGACGACCGGCTCGGCGGGCTCCGCGGCGGGCTCTTCCGCCACAGGCTCCACGGGCGCCGGCGCGTCGGCGGCGGGCTGCACGGGCGCGGCGGCCGGGACGGGTGCCTGCGCCGGGAGCGGGGCCCCGGGAGCCTCGAAGGGTACGTCCAGCTGCGCCGCGGCCGGCCGCACGCGACCGCCGTCCTGGGTGTCCAGACAGGCCATGGCGGCGGTGGGGACACCCACGACGGCCAGCGCGCCGACGGCGACGGCTATCTTCCGGTAGTGCGTCTTCTTACGGTGCTTCTTCATGCGGGACCTCACTCGGTGATCGCGAAGCTCCCGGCGCCGGACCGCTGGGGCGCCGGAGGAGTCGCCATTCTTAGAAGGCCCGCAGGGGCATGGCAAGCCGGCTCCGGCCCGGCACGCCGCAGGCCCGGGCACCGGCTTGAAAGGGCGCGAAGATCGTGCATGACCGTCCGACGGGCCCGTCCCGGAGCAGCTGACGCGCCGCTAGAACCACCTCCCATCAGGAACGTTGGGGGAGGCGAAATGAGAGTCACCAATTCCGTTTCTGGCGGAGTGCGGCATGTCAACGCCAAACAGGGACAAATAATGAAATGGGCACCCACCGGCGCCCACTTCGGGGCCCTCGGGACCACCGGAGACCCTGTGTCCCATGTCACGAAACCGCGGAGCCCCGCACACCGTCCGCGGACGGTGTGCGGGGCTCCGCGCGGTGGCGCCGCCGTACGTCAGAAGGAGCTCTTCGACGCGCTGACGACGACGCACTCCTTGTACTCGGTGCCGTTGGTCTTGCCGAAGTACGGGGTGGTGGCCTCGGCCGGCTGGGACGCGCCCGCCTTCACCTTCAGGCTGCTGACCATGGCCGTCGCGGGGACCGCGGTCGAGGTCGCGTCGCCGCGGAACTTCATCGTGATGTTGTACGTGTAGTCCAGCGAACTGTTGTTGGTGACGGTGAGCTTGGCGACCAGGTTCTTGCCGCCGGCGTCCAGCTTGCACCCGTCGATCCGGATGTCCCGCTCGGCCTTGTCCCTCGAACCGCCCGTGGTGGAGCCGGTGGTGGTGCTGCCGGTGGTGGTGCTGCCGGTGGTGCCGGTGGTGGTGCTGCCGGTGCTGCTGCCGTCGTGGCTGCCGCCCGTGCTGCCCCCGCTGGAGCTGCCGGAACTGCCCGAGCTGGAGCTGGAGCTGTGGCTGCTGCCGCCGCAGCTGGCACCGTGCGAACCACGGGCTCCGGTCAGGGCGACGACGGCTATACCGAATACTGCGACCGCGCGGACATGGCGAAGCTTCACGTTACGAACCCCGTTGGAATATCAGTGAGCAGGAGGGCCCGCCTTGACGGGCGCACGTCACCCTACAGGCGGAGGGGATGCGATCCGGCCACCTTTCGACCCCGTGGCGCGTCTGTTGAGGAGCCGTTACGCAAGGCCCGGACGGCGGCCGCCGGAACCCCCTACCGCTCCTGCGGCGGATCGTCCTCGGGCCACAGACCGATCATGTCGAGCAGGGTCGCGAGGTCCTCCGCCCCGAGGGCGCGCGAGGCGACCGCGCGGCGGGCCGCGGCCCGGTCCACGGTGGCCGCCCGGGCCGGCAGTGCGGGCTCGTCACATCCGAAGGGATCTTTCATACGACCGATGCCACCACGGGCCCGGCCGATCCGCAGCTCCCGCTGCTCCCATCGGCCGCCGCCGCCGGACCGCCCCGTAGGGTGGCCCGGACATCCACCCGGCCGGGGGCCGCGCCTCCGGACCGCCTTCCTCCAGGGAGCCACCGTGGCGCGCTCGCTCGACGGCCTCGTCTTCGTCCCCGTAGCCGACCAGGCGCCGGGCCAGGTCGGCCGGCAGACCCGGTTCGCGTACCACGAGCAGGACGGCCGGGTCTGGGCCGAGTACTGTGGCGGGGACGTGGCCAGGGGACATCTGGTCGGCACCCGGGCGGACGACACCGTCGACTTCCGGTACGTCCAGCTCCGCCACGACGGCTCGACCGCCTCCGGGCACTGCGTCTCCCTCGTGACGGAACTCCCCGACGGGCGGCTCCGGCTGGAGGAGACGTGGACGTGGGAGTCCCAGGAGGGCAGCGGCACCAGCGTGGTCGAGCAGCAGCCCGATACGAGGGAGAGCACCCGATGAGGATCCACCTGTCCAGCGTCTTCGTCGACGACCAGGACAAGGCCCTGCGGTTCTATACGGACGTACTGGGCTTCGTGAAGAAGCACGAGGTGCCGCTGGGCGCGGACCGGTGGCTGACCGTGGTCTCGCCGGAGGACCCCGAGGGGACCCAGCTGCTGCTGGAGCCCGACGGCCACCCCGCGGTGAAGCCGTACAAGGAGGCCCTGGTCAAGGACGGCATCCCGGCCGCCTCCTTCGCCGTGGACGACGTGGCGGCCGAGTTCGCCCGGCTGAGCGGCCTCGGGGTGCGCTTCGCGCAGGAGCCGAGGGAGATGGGCCCGGTCACCACCGCGGTCCTGGACGACACCTGCGGCAACCTGATCCAGATCGTCCACGGCGGGTAGGCTGCCGGGCGGGCGGGGCCGTAGCGCAGGGGTCGACGCGCGCGGTCTCCAACACCGTGAGGACGCCGGTTCGAATCCGGTCGGCCCCGCCCGCCCGCCGCTCCCCCCGCCTAGGGTGGGCGAATGAGCGAGATCGAGATCGTTGCCGAACAGGGCACGTGGCGGGGCGGGTTCGAGGAGCGGGTGCTGGCCGGGTACCGGGCCGCAGGGTGCTCGGAGGCACTGGCCCGGGCCCTGCTGGAACGGGCCGTCGAGGGGATCGAAGGCTGGACGGTGGCCACGGACGGCACCGGCTGGATAGCGGTCGGGGTGTCGGAGGACAACGGGGCGGTGGTGGGCCGGATCCACGACCTCACGGCGGCGCGGGGGCGCGAGTGGGCCGAGCGGTGGTGCGCCGGGCGCGGCGCCGAGCGGGTGGAGGTCCGGCTCACCGGCGGCGCGGGAGCCTTCGCCGACTACCCCGTGCGGGGGCAGAACCGCATGCGCGTCGTGGCCGGGGATCCGCAGCTGCCGCCGGGGCTGACGGTCCGGCGGCTCACTGAGGAGGAGTACCCGGCCTGGTACGCCGCCGAGGAGGCCGCGTACGTGGCGGACATCGTCCGGGCCGGGGCCCTCACCCCGGAACAGGCCAAGGAGAAGTCCGACCAGGACTTCGCCCGGTACCTCCCCGAGGGCTACCGGACCCCCGGACACGCCTTCTACGCGATGGAGGCCGACGGCCGGGTCATCGGCACCGGCTGGGTGAACCACGGGTTCCTCCCAGGCGTCACCTTCGGCTTCTCGCTGGAGGTGCACGAGGAGCACCGGGGCAAGGGCTACGGCAGGGCCGCCATGGCCGTCGGCGAGTGGGCCACCCGGCAGGGCGGGGACGGGGCGATGATGTTCAACGTCTTCGGCGGGAACGAGGTCGCGATGGGCCTGTACGACAGCACGGGCTTCGCGGTCCTGGACGAGTTCCGCTCCCTCGACCTGCGCCGTCCCGCCCCGGAGCGCCCCGGCGGGGGCTCAGCCGTTCAGTGACGCCATCAGCTCGGGCGCGTACCGGTCCCCCGAGACCACACCGTGCGGTGCGACGGCGTCGATGGAGGCCAGGTCGGCGTCGGTGAGGGCGACCGCGGTGGCGGCGACGTTCTCCTCCAGGTAGCGGCGCCGCTTGGTGCCGGGGATCGGCACGGCGCCCATCCGCAGGGTCCAGGCCAGCGCGAGCTGCGAGGGGGTGACCCCCTTCTCGGCGGCGAGGGCCCGGACGCGGTCGACGACGGCGAGGTTGCGGCCGAAGTTGTCGCCCTGGAAGCGGGGGTCCGTACGCCGGAAGTCGTCGGCCGCGAAGTCGTCCGGGCTGGTCACGGCGCCGGAGAGGAAGCCGCGGCCGAGCGGTGAGTAGGCGACGAGGCCGATGCCGAGCTCGCGCAGGGTCTCGCGTACGCCGTCGTGCTCGATCCCGCGCTCGAAGAGGCTGTACTCGGTCTGTACGGCGGCCAGCGGGTGCACCGCGTGGGCGCGGGCGATGGTGGCCGCGGCGGCCTCGCAGATCCCGATGTGGCCGACCTTGCCGGCGGCGACCAGCTCCGCCATGGCGCCGATGCTCTCCTCGACGGGGACGGCCGGGTCGACGCGGTGCAGGTAGTACAGGTCGATGCGGTCCGTGCCCAGGTGGCGCAGGGAGCGGTCGGCGGACCGGCGGATGTACTCGGGGGTGCCGTTGTGGCCGACGAAGGCCCCCTCGTCGGTGAATTCGACGCCGGTCTTCGTCGCGATGACGGCGGCGTCGCGGCGGCCGCGGAGGGCCTTGCCGAGGAGCTGCTCGTTGACGAAGGGGCCGTAGCCCTCGGCGGTGTCGAGCAGGGTCACGCCCAGGGCCAGGGCGCGGTCGATGGTGGCGAGGGACTCGGTCTCGTCGGTGGCTCCGTAGTGGGCGCTCATGCCCATCAGGCCGAGGCCCTCGGCGCCGACCTCCAGGCCCTGACCGCCCAGTGCGCGGATCTCCATGGTGTCCTCCGTGGGGTGGGGTGCAGACAAGTAACTAACTGGATAGTTCGAGTCTGCACAGGAGCTGCGCCAGATGTCAATAACCGGATAGTTACTTGCTAGGCTGCCCGTCATGGCACGGGATTCCAGCGCAACCAAGGCACGCCTGCTCGACGCGGCGTTCTCCGAGTTCGCGGCGTACGGCATCGCCGGCGCCCGGATCGACCGCATCGCGGCGTCCGCCCAGGCGAACAAGCGGCTCATCTACGTCTACTACGGCAACAAGGAGCAGCTCTTCGACGCCGTGCTCCAGCGCGCCCTGGAGACGGGCTCGGAGTCGGTGCCCTTCGACGCGGAGGACCTGCCCGGCTACGCGGGAGCGGTCTTCGACCACTTCGTGGCCCACCCGGACCTGATGCGGCTGGTGCAGTGGAAGCAGCTGGAGCGGCCGGAGACCGGCGAGGCCGTGGCGGAGTCCTACCGGGGCAAGATCGCGGCGGTGGAGCGGGCACAGCGGGCGGGCCTGGTCGACCCGGGCCTCGACCCCGGTGACGTGCTCACGCTGGTCATGGGGCTGGCGCAGGCGTGGACCGGCGCGGTGGGCGGACCGGCGACGGGCGGACCGGGCGAGCCCTGGCCCGCCGCGCGGCTGGCCCGGCACCGCGAGACGGTGGTGGAGTCCGCCCGGCGGCTGGTCGGGCCCCCGCACCCGCGGGGGTGACCGGCGGCCCGACGCGGGTCAGGCCCGGGAGCCGGCGATGGCTTGGGCGAGGAGCCTGAGGGCGGTGTGGTGCGCGGAGCCGGCCGGGGCGGTCGCCACCAGGAGCGTCTGGTCGTCGGTGACCCGCAGGGCCTGCTGGGTGACGGTCAGCTCCCCCACCAGCGGATGCCACATCCGCTGCTCGGCGGAGGTGCAGGGACGGACCCGGTGATCGGCCCACAGGGTGGCGAACTCGTCGCTCTTCATGCTGAGTTCACCGACCAGGGCACCGAGGAGGACGTCGTCCGGGTGGCGGCCCGCGGCGTACCGCAGGTTGGCGACGGCGGCCCTGGCCTTGGACTCCCAGGTGCCGTAGATCTCGCGCAGGTACGGGTCGAGGAAGATCAGTGCGGCCATGTTCGGCCGGTCCGCGGGCCGGTCGGGTGCGGCGGGATCGAGGTGGCCCGCGAACAGGGCGTGCCCCAGCGGGTTCCACGCCAGGACGTCGGCCCGGCGGCCGGTGAGGACGGCCGGGACCTCGGGCATGGACTCCAGCAGCCGGCGGGTCGCCTCGTCCACCCGCTCCGCCGGCGGGCGCCGGGCCGCGGGGCGGCGGGCGGCCAGGCCCGCGAGGTCGTGCACGTGCCGCCGCTCGGCCTCGTCCAGGTCCAGCGCGCGGGCGAGGGCGTCCAGCACCTCCGGGGAGGCGTTGTGCGCGTGCCCCTGCTCCAGCCGCGCGTAGTACGAGGCGCTGACCCCCGCGAGGAGGGCGAGTTCCTCGCGGCGCAGGCCCGGCACGCGCCGCCGCTCGCCGTACGTGTCGAGGCCGATGTCCGCCGGCGTCAGCCGGGACCGGCGGGCCTGCAGGAACGCGCCGAGGCTGCTCTGTCCGTCCATGGGGATCAGTATCGCGGGCCGCGCGGGGCCCAGCCTCTCCCTGCCGGGGATAGGCAGGGAAGGGTGTGGCTGTCCCCCCGGGACCGCCGCAGGGTGGGGTCCATGAACACCACCACCGACACCATCGAGTTGGGCGGGGTCTCCGTCACCCGGGTCCGCGAGTACTACGGGCCGCTCGGCCTGACCCCCCACGAGTTCGTTCCCGACAGCAGCGAGGAGGTCTGGGCGGCGCACGCCGGCTGGCTGCGGCCCGACTTCGCGGACGGCGAGCCGCCCGTCTCCCGGGTGGCCCTGCAGACGTGGGTGCTGCGCAGCGAGGGCCGGGTGGTCCTCGTCGACACCGGCGGCGGCAACCACAAGGCCCGGCCGGGCACGCCCTGGGACCGCCAGGAGACGGCCTTCCTGGACGAGCTGGCCCGGGCCGGGGTCAAGCCCGAGGACGTGGACCTCGTGGTCAACACCCACCTGCACGGGGACCACGTCGGGTGGAACACCCGGCTGGAGGGGGGCGACTGGGTCCCCACCTTCCCGAACGCCCGCTATCTGATCAACCGGAACGACTTCGAGTTCTGGAACCCCGCGAACGGCCACCCGTCCGTCCTGGGCGACGGCAACGCCGGCGTGTTCGAGGACAGCGTGGCGCCGGTCTACGAGGCCGGCCAGGTCCTGCTGTGGGAGGAGGGCCACCGGATCGACTCGAACCTGCGGCTGGACCTCGCCGCCGGCCACACCCCCGGCTCCAGCGTGCTCACCCTGGCCTCCGGCGGCGACCGGGCGGTGTTCGTGGGCGACCTGCTGCACAGCCCGGTGCAGGTCATGGAGCCGGACGCGAACAGCTGCTTCTGCGAGGACGCCGCGCAGTCCCGGGCCACCCGGCGCCGGCTGCTCGGCTGGGCCGCCGACCACAACGCGCTGCTGGTCCCGGCGCACTTCGGCTCCCACGGCGCCCTGGAGGTCGCCCGGGACGCGGGGGCCTTCGCGGTGAAGGGCTGGGCGCCGTTCGCCCCGTACACCCCGGACGGGCAGGGCTGAGGCCGTCCGGCGGCCGGGCGGGCGGCCGTCGGGGCGGAGGGCGAGTAGGGTCCGTCGTAGACAGGGAAGAACCCGGAGGGAACGGATCCGATCCCCATGTACGCACCCGAGCGTCAGCACCGGATCGTCCAGCTGACCCAGGAGCGCGGACGCGTCGAAGTCCCGGCCCTGGCGGAGGAGTTCGGCGTCACGCAGGAGACCGTCCGGCGGGACCTGACCGCCCTGGAACGGGCCGGTCTGCTGCGCCGGGTGCACGGCGGGGCGCTGCCCGCCGGGGGGCTGCGGCTGGAGCCGGGGCTCGCCGAGCGCGATTCCACCGCCGCTGCCGCCAAGGAACGGATCGCGCGGGCGGCGCTGGCGCTGCTGCCGGAGGAGGGGAGCCTGCTGCTGGACGCCGGTACCACCGTCTCCCGGCTGGCCGCCCTCCTCCCCCGGGACTCCACCCTCACCGTGGTCACCAACGCGCTCCCGGTGGCCGCCCGGCTGGCCGAGCATCCGGGGCTGCACCTGCACATCGTCGGCGGCCGGCTGCGGCACCGCACGCAGGCGGCGGTGGACGCGTGGGCGCTGCGCGACCTCGCCGAACTGGAGCCGGACGTGGCGGTGATCGCGACGAACGGCTTCTCGGCGGAGGCCGGGCTGACCACGCCCGACCTGGCCGAGGCGGCGGTCAAGCGGGCCATGGTGGCCGGGGCCCGCCGGGTCGTGCTCGTCGCGGACTCCTCCAAGTACGGCGCCCGGCACTTCGCCCGGTTCGCCGCCCTGGAGCAGGTCGACGTGCTGGTCACGGACACCGGGCTGACCGACGGGCAGGCCGACGAGATCGCCGGCCGCGGCCCGGAGGTCATCCGGGCCTGAGCCCTATCCGGGCCTGAGCCTTATCCGGGGAGCGGCGGGAGTCGGAAGCCCTCGAAGAGGTCGTCCATGCCGCGCAGGGCCAGCCGGTCGGGGGTGGCGCGGACCGCGAGGTCGCGGGCCGCCGCCGCGAGGGGGTTCCGCAGGGCGCCGAGGCGGCCGACGCGGCGGGCGCGGACGCGGACGGCATCGGTGCGGGCGCGGCGGGCGGCGGTGTAGGCGGCGAGGGCGGCCGGGACGGGGTCCCGGCCGCCCTCGCCGCTTTCGGCGCCTCCGGTGTCCCCGGTGTCGCCGGGAGGGAGCAGGTGGGCGAGGACGACGGCGTCCTCGATGGCCTGGCAGCCGCCCTGGCCGAGGTTGGGGGCCATGGCGTGGGCCGCGTCGCCGAGCCAGGCGGTGCGGCCGTGGTGCAGGCGCGGGAGCGGGGCGGCCAGTTCGTACAGGTCGTTCTGGAGCACGCCGGCGGGGGCGAGGCGGGCGACGCGGTCCAGCAGGGCGGGGATCGGGTCGTGCCAGGCGCCGAAGCGGCGGCGGAGTTCGGCGCGGGGGTCGGCCGGGCGGGTGCCGGCCGGGACGCGCGCGGTGGCGTAGAGGTAGTACCGGCCGTCGGCCAGTGGGGTCACCCCGAACCTCTCCCCCCGCCCCCAGGTTTCGCTCATGGCCGGAATCCGCAGGTCGGGGGCGTCCACGAGGGCCCGCCAGGCGGTCTCGCCGAGGTAGCGCAGGCCCGGGTGGGCGGGGAAGTGCGCGCGGCGCAGCGGGCTGCGGATCCCGTCGGCGGCGACGACCAGGTCTGCGGTGAGGTCCGCTCCGCCCGCGGTGCGGACGGTGGCCCGGACCCCGGTCCCGTCGGGGCCCGCCGGGTCGACGCCGGTCACCTCGGTGCCGTAGCGGAGGGATTCCGGAGGGAGGCCTGCGGCGAGGGCGGCGGTGAAGGCCGGGCGCGGGACGGCGATCGGGGGGACTCCGTAGCGGGCCGCCATGTCGGCGGTCGCGGCCCGGGTGAGCCACCGGCCGTCGGGGCGGCGTACGCCCATCACCTCCGGTACCGCGCTGCCCGTGGCGTGGGCGGCGTCGACGCCGATCGCCTCCAGTGCGCGCAGGGCGTTGGGGGCGAGGCCGATGCCGGCTCCGGTGACGGGCGGCTCGGGGGCGCGTTCGCAGACGGTGACGCGCCAGCCCCGGCGGTGCAGTGCGAGGGCCGCCGTGAGCCCGCCGATCCCGGCCCCGGCCACCACCGCGTGGCGCTGCGGCATGCGGTACCCCCTCCGTTCGCCCCGGACGCCGTCCCGACGGCGGAACCCCGACCCTACCGGGGGCTCCGCCGGTGCACGGTCCGGGCGGGGGCGAGCCCGTGGGGCGGCCGCGCGGCCGGCACCGTCCCGCGTTGCCACGCGAGGACGGCGCCCGCCGGGGGCGCCCGGAGGAACAGCCGGAGGTGACGGCCCAGAGGTGACGGCCCAGGGCCGCCGGGAAGACCGTCCGGAGGGACAACTCCGGGAAGTCCACGCGGAGGAACCGCCGAAGGGGCTGCCCGGATGGGGCCTGTCGGCTTCGCGCCGCCCCGCCGACGCCGGCAGGGCCCGGTGCTCGCGGCCGTCCACCCGAACCCGCTACCCAGCCCCGACACCCGTCCGGGCAGCTGTCCGGGCCCACGACGGGACCGCCCCGCCAGCACCGGCAAGACGCGGTGCTCGCGGCCGTCCGCCCGGACCCGGTGCCTGGACCCGATGTCGATCCGGGCGGCCGGGCGGCCGACGTCGCCTCAGCGAGGTCTTCCGGCAGTGGACTCGGCGTCCGCCGCGGAAACGGCCGGCTCGGCGAGGAGGTCGTCGACGAGGGCGAGCCTCGTCTCCGGCATCCGCTCCTCGATCGCTCCCGCCATCATCGCGATGCCCTCCGGGTCCGGCACCCGGCAGCGCTCGCGGGCCTCCTCGTCCGGCCAGCGGGCGTACGCGACCCAGGTGCCGTCGTCGGCGCGGTGGAGCCGCGAGCCGTAGCTGCCGCAGTCCCGCAGGATCGCCTCCGTCACCCGGCGCCAGCCCTCGCGGAACTGCTCTTCCGCACCCGGCCGCAGCCGCCACCGGTAGATCACCGCGAACACGATTCCCCCGTCGTCGTCCCCAAGCGCCGCCGGTCGCGCGGCGCGTGGGCACCACCGTACGGTGCGGACGCCGACGAGAGCGCCCGCGTCAGGCTCCGGCGAGCGGGGGCCGGCCGCCGCGCCGACGGCGGCGGATGCTCACCGTGGTGGCGGCGGCGAGGAGGAGGGCGAACAGGACGGGCCCGGTGAACACGTCCCGCGTCCAGACGGGCGTGCCGAGGACGAGCAGGGGCAGCGCCGCGAGGAGGACGGCGGGTGCCGTGCGCAGCCGGGCGAACGCCGGCCGCCCGGCCAGGGCCAGTCCGGCCGCCGCCGGAACGGCGAAGCTGAGCACGCCGGACCAGTCCCCCGGCGGCGCGAGCGTCAACGCCGCGGTGAGCAGCGTCGTCCACAGCAGGACGGCGCCCAGCCCGGTCGCCGTCCGAACGCGCGGCTGCGGGCGCAGGTCCGCGGGGCAGAGCACGGCCGCCAGCGCGGCGAGGAACAGCGGCGTCCGTACGAAGAGCACCAGGTCGAGGCCCCCGCCGAGGCGGACCAGGTCGACCGCCGTGGTCGCCGCGCAGCCCGCCAGTACGGTCCAGGTGCCCGCGGCCCAGCGGCCGCTCAGGGCGATCGCGGCGCCCAGCACCATCACGAAGTGGGTGACCGCCAGCAGGACGAAGGGCACCGCGAGCTCCGTGGGCATGCCGGTCGACCAGGCCGCGGGGAGCATCAGACCGGCCCACCAGACCGCACTCGCGCCCACCGCCGCGGCGGCGAACGGCGCCACCTCCGCCACGAGCTGTCCGGGGCGCCGTGCGGAGCCGAGCCCGAGCCGCATGCGCAGCGCGTGCCCGGTGATGTCCAGCGCCTCCCGGGTCCGGGCCGCCCGGCCCGCGCCGCGGGTGGCCTCGCGGTGGGCCTCGGCTATCTCGTCGCCGAACTCCCGCCGGTAGGCGGCGGGATAGAGCCTCAGCAGGGCGGTCATGCCGTCACCGTCCCGTCGGGGAGGCCGAGCAGGCCGGGTGCGGCCTTCGTGCCGAGGCCGAGGCGGCGGGTGGCCTCCTGGGCGGTGCGGGCGATCCGGGCCGCCTCGGCGGCCAGGACCTCGCGGCCGTGCGGGGCGAGCGCGTAGCTGCGCCGCCTGCGGCCGTCGACCACCTCCTCGTCGTGGACGGCGATGAGCTGCTGTTCCAGGAGCCGTTCCAGGGCCCCGTACAGCGTTCCGGTACGCATCTTCGTGCGGCCTTCCGAGATCTTCTCGACCTCCTGGGCGATCGCGTACCCGTGCCGCGGGGCGTCGGCGATCGCGGTGAGGATGAGCAGAGTCGGCTCGCGCAGAGCTTGATCGTTCACGAGCGTCACCATAGCTCGGCTACCGACATATGTCGATGACCGAGTCATGTGCCGAGTCGGCGGCGGCACGGAAGGAGGCGAAGGTGAACGCGCGGGGGGTCGGGCCGTGCTCCCTGATGCAGGCCAGCCGTTCCAGGGCCTCCTCGACGCCGGGGAGGTGGCCGGCCGGAACCCACCAGAGGGCCATGTGCGCCTCGACGTGCCGCTCGAACCAGTCCCGGCGGCCGCGCATCGCCTCCAGGTGCCCGCTGCGGTAGGTGAACTCCCACAGCGCATCCCGGGTTTCCCACACGGACATGTTGACGATGACGTCCTCGCCCAGCGGGCGCAGGGCGGTGGCGTCCCCCTCCCCGGGTTCCGTGAGCCGCCACACGAACCCGGGCGCCGCGTCGGCCGCGGAGTTGACCGGGGCGAGCATCTCGACGAACGGAGCCACGCGCGGGTCTTCGAGGGGGTAGCGGAGCGTCGCGACGTTGAGCTGGGCCAGGTGGAAGGCGGCGGGGTCGTGCGGGGATGCGGTCATGACCCCATCCCAGCACGGCGCTCATTTCTATGTCAATGATGATTGTTTTTAGAATCCTCCACCACCACGCAGCACTCCCCCGGCCGGGCGTCCATCCGGGCGCGCACCGGACCGTCCACCCCGAGCAGCCCCTCCAGCAGGGCGAGGTTCATCCCGCAGACGAGCGGCGGGAAGCGCTCGGCGACGGCATGGAAGGGGCAGTTGCGCATCCGGACGACGGCCGCCGCCGCGGCCCCGGCCTCGCCCGCGGCGTCCTCCAGGTGCGGTTCGTAGCCGCGGGCGGCCAGCACCGCCATCGCCTCCTCCAGTCCGCGGCACGGAGCCGCCGCACCGCGCAGGGCCTCACCCCTGCGGCGCGCCGCCGCACAGAGCCCGGCGTCCAGCCCCGCCCCCTCGGCGGCCTCGGCCAGCAGTTCGGCGGCCGTGAGGTAGTCGCGGGCCGGCAGCGACACCGACCACTCCGTCCGGGCCCGCGTGTACACCTTGGCGGGGCGCCCCGCACCGGGTCCCGAGCGGCCGGTCAGCCGGCGGCTGCCGCTCTCCAGCAGCCCCGCCCCGGCGAGCCGGTCCAGATGGTGCGCGGCGAGGGTGCGCGCCACCCCGGCCGCCTCGGCGGCCTCGTTCCGGCCGACCTCGCGGCCCTGGGCCACCACGTACTCGTACAGGCGGCGCCGCACGGGGTCCTGCAGCACCGCGATCGCATCGATGTCCTCCATCCCGACATTCTAGGAACAACCCACGTTGGAGATAGAAGGCCGGACAGCGCCCCGGGCGGAACTGACGGGGCGGAAGGTGACCGGGGGGCCGGGAGGCGGTACGAAGGCGTACGTGAAGGAACACACCCACCCCGCGACCGTCCGCGTCTTCATCGCCCTCGCCCCGCCCGACGAGGCCAAGGAGGAGCTGGAGCGGGCGCTCGCCCCCGCGTACGAGGCGTACCCGCGCATGCGCTGGAACCGCATCGAGGACTGGCACGTCACCCTGGCCTTCCTCGGCGAGCTCCCGGTCGGCGCCGTTCCGCCGCTGCGGCCCCGGCTCGCGGAGCTGGCGCGCACGCACCGGCCCGTTCGGCTGTCCCTGCGCGGCGGCGGGCACTTCGACGAGCGGGTGCTGTGGAGCGGGATAGGCGGGGAGCTGGAGGAGCTGCACGTACTGGCCGCCGAGGTGCGCGCCGTGGTCAAGGAGTGCGGCATCGGCTTCGCGGACCGGCCGCTGCGGCCCCACCTCACCCTGGCCCGGGCGCGGCGCGGCGACCACCGTGCCGCGCCGGAGGCCGCGGCGGGGCTCGACGGGTTCGCCGGGCGGGAGTGGCCGGCACGGCGCCTGCACCTGGTCGGGAGCAACATCGGCCGGGGACCGGGGCCGATCCACTACCGGGACATCGAGTCCTGGCCCTTCGGCGGCGGCGAGAGCTGAGGAGTGCGGGGTTCCGCGTTCCGGGACGCAGCCCGGAGAACCGTCCGGGATGCGATCCGGAATTGCATGACCATGCGGCAGCATGCATAATCTTCCTATGTCTAAGGTCCTCACCTCCCTTCCCGCCGGCGAGCGCGTCGGCATCGCCTTCTCGGGCGGCCTCGACACCTCCGTCGCGGTCGCGTGGATGCGCGACAAGGGTGCCGTCCCGTGCACCTACACCGCCGACATCGGCCAGTACGACGAGCCCGACATCGCCTCGGTGCCCGGCCGTGCGAAGACCTACGGCGCCGAGATCGCGCGCCTGGTCGACTGCCGAGCGGCGCTCGTCGAGGAGGGCCTGGCCGCGCTGACCTGCGGCGCGTTCCACATCCGCTCGGGCGGGCGGGCCTACTTCAACACCACCCCGCTCGGCCGCGCCGTCACCGGCACCCTGCTGGTGCGGGCCATGCTGGAGGACGACGTCCAGATCTGGGGCGACGGCTCGACCTTCAAGGGCAACGACATCGAGCGGTTCTACCGCTACGGTCTGCTCGCCAACCCCCACCTGCGGATCTACAAGCCGTGGCTGGACGCGGACTTCGTGACCGAGCTGGGCGGCCGCAAGGAGATGTCGGAGTGGCTGGTCGCCCACGACCTGCCGTACCGCGACAGCACCGAGAAGGCGTACTCCACCGACGCCAACATCTGGGGCGCCACCCACGAGGCGAAGACCCTGGAGCACCTCGACACCGGTGTGGAGACGGTCGAGCCGATCATGGGCGTGCGGTTCTGGGACCCGTCCGTCGAGATCGCCACCGAGGACGTGACCATCGGCTTCAACCAGGGTCGCCCCGTCACGATCAACGGCAAGGAGTTCTCCTCCCCCGTCGACCTGGTCATGGAGGCCAACGCCATCGGCGGCCGCCACGGCATGGGCATGTCCGACCAGATCGAGAACCGGATCATCGAGGCCAAGAGCCGCGGCATCTACGAGGCGCCGGGCATGGCCCTGCTGCACGCCGCGTACGAGCGCCTGGTCAACGCGATCCACAACGAGGACACCCTCGCCCAGTACCACAACGAGGGCCGCCGCCTCGGCCGGCTCATGTACGAGGGCCGCTGGCTGGACCCGCAGGCCCTGATGGTCCGGGAGTCCCTCCAGCGCTGGGTCGGCGCGGCCGTCACCGGCGAGGTGACCCTGCGGCTGCGGCGCGGCGAGGACTACTCGATCCTCGACACCCGGGGCCCGGCGTTCAGCTACCACCCGGACAAGCTGTCCATGGAGCGGACCGAGGACTCGGCCTTCGGCCCGGTGGACCGGATCGGCCAGCTCACCATGCGCAACCTGGACATCGCCGACTCCCGCGCCAAGCTGGAGCAGTACGCGGTGCTCGGCCTGATCGGGACCGGCAGCCCCGCCGTCGGCGCGGCGCAGGCGGCCGCGACCGGGCTGATCGGCACCATGCCGGAGATGCCGCAGGGCGGCGCCGAGGCCATCGCCTCGCGCGGCGAGGTCTCCGCCGACGAGGAGATGCTGGACCGCGCCGCGATGGAGTTCGGCACGGACTGACCCCCTCCGCGGGCGGTACGACGCAACGGGCCGGTTCCGGCGCCCCCAGGGCGCCGGAACCGGCCCGCGTCGTCAGCTCCGCGGCGGCACGGGGTCGGGGGTGGCGTCGGGCTGGGCCGCCGCCGGCAGGGTCCACCGGTGGTCCGGGGTCGCGATGGTGGTGACCTCGTGCCCGATCAGGGTGCTCAGGTTGCCGAAGTCCCCGTCCACATCGGAGTTGACGATCACCACGAGCACCGCGCCCTCCTGCGGCAGGCGGGCGGCGATCGTCTCGTACCCGGGCAGCTCGCCGTTGTGCCCGACCCAGCCGTCGATCTCGGCGATGCCCAGGCCGTAGCCGACGCCGCGGTGGCCGGTCGGCAGCATCCGCATCCGCTGGGCCTGCGTACCCGGCTCCAGCAGCCGGCTCCCGTCGGGCAGCTTCCCGCCGGTCAGGGCGGGCACCCAGGTGTGCAGGTCGTCCAGGGTGGAGGTCATCGCGCCGGCGGCCCAGGCCCAGGAGGGGTTCCACCGGGAGGCGTCGGCCACCTTCCCGTCGGGCGTGAAGTCCGTGTAGCCGTGGGCGTACGGGCTGGGGATCTCGGCGCCCTTCGGCAGCGCGGTGTCGTCCAGGCCGACCGGGTCCAGGACGTGTGCGCGCAGGTAGGAGGAGAGGTCCTGGCCGCTCATCTTCTCCACGAGCAGGCCGAGCAGCACGGTGTTGGTGTTCGAGTACTGCCAGCGGGCTCCCGGGGGGAACTGGGCGGGATGCCGGAAGGCGATGCCCAGCAGCTCGCGCGGCGTCCAGGAGCGGGTGGGGTCGGCCCGGAGCGTGGCGAGCCACTTGGTGTCCTGGGTGTAGTCGAAGAGGCCGCTGCGCATCTCGGCGAGCTGGCGGACCGTGATCCGGTCGCCGCCGGGGACGCCGTCGAGGTGCCGGGAGACGGGGTCGTCGAGGCGGAGCCTGCCGTCGTCGACGAGCTGGAGCAGCGCGGTGACCGTGAAGGTCTTGGTGACGCTGCCGATCCGGGTGAACAGGTCCGTCTTCATCGGGGCGCCGGTGGCGGTGTCCGCCGTGCCGAAGGAGCGCTCGTAGGATCCCCGGCCGTCGAACCACAGCCCGACGGTGACGCCGGGGATGCCGGCCTTCTTCATGGCCGCGGTGACCGCCTCGTCGAGCCGCTCCGCCGTGGCCGCGTCCACGTCCGCCCGGCCGGGCACCCCCGCGGCCGGGGCCTGGCCCGCGCACAGCGCGGTGAGCAGCAGGGATGCGGCGGCGAGCGCGGTGCCCGCCCGGAAGCTGCGCATGGGGTACCCCCTCTGCACGCGGGTCCCCGAGGCCTCACTCCATCGTAGGAAGGCCGCCCGTGCCCGGCGACCGAGCGGGGCGGCCGGCGGGGGCGCGTCAGTACACGAGCTTGTACGTCACGTCCTTGGGGACCGGGTGCGGTGCGGTGTCGGTGTAGAGCAGCCGGATCGTGGTGAAGCGCCGGACGTCGGGGTGGTCCGGCCAGGGCTGCGGCTTGCTCAGGGTCACCGTCACCGGGTGGGCGCGGAAGCGTCCCGCGGCACAGTACGGGCGGCAGTCGTTGACCATGTCGGTCCCGGTGGCGGTCGCGGTGCGCGGCCCCCAGCTCTCCCAGCGCAGTCCGACCAGCCGGTTGTTGCCGTCGCCGCAGGCGAGCAGGTACTCGTCGGGGCGGACCTGGGGCTTGTCGAAGCAGTCGACCACGACGAGCGGGTCCGGGGCCGCGACGGTTCGGGCTGCGGAGGCCGGCCCGGCGGCCGCCGCGAGGGCCGCGAGCACGCACAGCAGGGCCGCTCCGCGCGCCCCTCTGCGGCGCGTCCGTACGGCCCGGGTCCCTCGCGGAGCTTCCTTGGCTTCCATCAGCCCCTCCTCGCCAGTCCGTCGCCCGGCCGGCGCCGCGGCACTGCCCAGCTTTCCGCATCCGGCCGCGGCCCGCACCCGCTGGGGGTGCGGGGCCGGGGCCCGGCGCCGGAAATCCGTTGCCGGGCGCGGCGTCCCGCCCGGAGAATCGCCGTCCATGGGAACGGACATCCACGGGTTCGTGGAATGCGCGGACGAGTGGGGCGAGGAGCCCTGGTGCGCCGCGATCGACCTCGCGCTGCTGTACGACGGCCGGGACTACGACGCCTTCGGCTGCCTCTTCGGCGTGCGCAACTTCGCGGGCTTCCGGCCCCTGGCCGAGGGTCGTGGGCTGCCCGGGGACGCCTCCCCGGCGGTCCGCGCGGAGCACGCGGGCCTGGGGTCCGACGCGCACGGGGCCACCTGGATCGGCTGGGCGGAGCTCAAGCGGGTCGACTGGTCGGAGCCGGCGCAGCGGGTGGACGCCCGGATCCGCGAGTACCGGCGCACCGGGGACAGCTGGGTGATGACGGGCGAGGCGGCCTGGAGCCCCCGGGTCGCCGAGGTGGCCGGCCTGGCCCGGCAGCGGGACCCGGGGCGGCTGTTCCGGTACGAGGAGCACGACTGGCCGGAGGGCACGGAGTGGGCCGACGGCGACGACGTCCGCTACCGGGTGGAGCGGATGACCCGGGGCGAGGCCGTCCCGCCCGACGGCGCGTGGAAGCCGCTGTGGACCGTGATGGAGACCCTGGCCGCACTGCACGGCGACGAGAACGTGCGGCTCACCGTCTGGTTCGACTGCTGAACGGCGCCCGCCCCGGGGCGCGGGGCGGGCCGGGGCGGGCCGGGGCGGGCGCCGTGGTGTCAGGCGGTGCGGGGGGCGCGGCGCATGGCCCAGAGGGTGGGGCCGCCGCCCGGGAGCTCGACCTCGCCGAGGACCGTGAAGCCGAAGTGCTCGTAGACGGGCAGGTTGGACGGCTTGGACGACTCCAGGTAGACGGGCAGGCCCGCCGCGTCGGCCTTGGCCAGGCCCGAGCGCAGCAGCGCGGAGCCGTGGCCCCGGCCCTGGCCGGCCGGGTCCGCGCCGATCAGCGCCAGGTACCAGTGCGGCTCCTGCGGCGCGTGCCGGGCGGCCAGTTCGACGGCGTCGCGGAACAGGTGGGCCCGGTCGCCGAGGATCTCCGTGAGCTCCCGGATCGTCTCCGCGTCGGGGACGGACTTCTCGTGCCCCTCGGGCGACACCCAGAAGGCGGCCGCGGCGTCCGTGCGCTCGCACACGCCGTGTCGGGCGTACTGGCGCGTGAAGATGGTGCTGAAGTACCGGGTCAGGTTCTCATCCCGCGCATCCTCGGCGGGGAAGAACCAGTTCATCATCGGGTCGTCGTGGAAGGCGCGGGCCAGGGCGCGGCTGATCGACGGGGCGTCGTCAACGGTGGCCGTCTTCGGCAGGTTTGTCATCGACATACGGGTCATTCTGCACGCGGATGATCTTGAACTCGGCGGGGGGGGTCCCATTGACCGCGACCCCCTACGTCCCGGTAACTTGGGGGCCGCCGAGGAGGATCCGACCGGAGGGACCGCAAGACCCGTGGCAGATCACGACCTGACCGGCTTCACCAGGGACACGTTCACGCACGAGGGCACCACACGGCGGCTGCTGCGCCGCGGCTCGGGCCCGGCGGTGATCGTCATGGCGGAGATCCCCGGCATCACCCCCAAGGTCCTGGAGTTCGCCGAACGGGTGGCGGACACGGGCTGCACCGCCGTGCTGCCGGTGCTCTTCGGCGAACCCGGACGGGACGCGGACCCCCGCACCGCGGGCTGGCCGCAGGCCGGGCGGTACCTGGCGTCGACCATGCGGAAGGTGTGCGTGAGCCGGGAGTTCACCCTGCTCGCCACCGGGCGGGCGTCCCGGGTGGTGACCTGGCTCCGGGCGCTCGCCGCGGCCGAGCACGAGCGGTGCGGCGGCCCCGGGGTCGGCGCCGTCGGGATGTGCCTGACCGGCGGGTTCGCGCTGGCCATGGCCACCGATCAGCGCCTGCTCGCCCCGGTGCTGTCGCAGCCGTCGCTGCCGCTGGCCCTCACCCCCGGCCGGGCGGGCCGCATCGACATCTCCCCCGAGGAACTGGCCGTCGTCCGCGGGCGCTGCGAGCGCGAGGGCCTCCAGGTGCTCGGCCTGCGCTTCCGGGGCGACCGACTGGTGCCCGGCGACCGGTTCGCGTACCTGCGCCGCGAGTTGGGCGACGCGTTCGTCGCCGTCGAGCTGGACGACTCGGCGGCCAGCCCGGACAGCCCCCTGCCCCCGCACTCCGTCCTGACGGAGCACCTGGTCGACGAGCCGGGGCAGCCCACGCGACAGGCGCTGGACACCGTCCTCGACCTGTTCCGGACCCGGCTGCTGACGGCCGGCACCGGCTGACGCCCCGCGCGGGTGCCCCCGGTCAGTCCCAGAGGGGCGCCCGCGGCCGGATCCGGGACAGGTCCTCGCCCGCCAGCTCGGGGCGGGCGGCGAGCTCGGCGTGGACGGCGCTCAGCACCGGGAGCCGGGTCCCGGCGGTGTCCAGCGCCAGGGAGACGTCCTTGGCGGCCAGGGCCACCGGGAAGTGGGAGCCGGCCGCGAAGGTGCGGGCCACCGCTCCCGACAGTGGGCCCCTGGCCAGTTCGCCGCGGACCAGCCCGGCGGGGAGCCCGAGGGCCTGGCCGAGCCGGAGGGCCTCGGACACCAGGGCCACACCACCGATCGCCGCGTTGATCAGGACCAGTTTGAGGGCGGCCCCGGAGCCGGGGGCACCGCATGCGGTGACCTCTCCCAGCCGCTCCAGGACCGTGCGCACCGGGCCGGGGAGCGGTCCGCCCGCCAGGATCCACAGCTCTCCGGCCGCCGCCCGGTCCACGCTGCCCATCACCGGCGCGTCGGTCAGCGAGACCCCTTCCGGGAGGCGGGCGGCCAGCTCGGCGATCGTGTCGGGCCCCACCGTCGAGGTGTCGATCCAGTGGGTGCCCGGCCGCAGGGCCGGGAGGACGGAGCCGGCCACGGCACGGGCGGCGGCCGGGTCGGCGAGCATCGTGATCACGACGTCGGCCCCCGCGGCCGCCTCCCCCGGTCCGTCGGCGAGGCGGGCGCCCGCGGCGACCAGCGGGCCGGCCTTGTAGGGGGTGCGGTTCCAGACGGTCAGCGGGTGTCCGGCGTCGAGCAGGCGACGGGCCATGGGCAGGCCCATGGCCCCGAGGCCGAGGAATGCGATCTTCTCCATGGCCCCGACGCTAGGACCGCCCGAGGCATGCGACAAGCGAATGTCTAGCATGGCTGCCATGCCCGATCCACATGGCTCGTACGAGGTGTTCCTGCGGGTGGCCCGGGACGGTTCCTTCACCGCCGCCGCCCGGGCCCTCGGGTACACCCAGTCCGCCGTCTCCCGGCAGGTCCAGGCCCTGGAGGAGGAGTGGGGCACCGCCCTGTTCGACCGGCTGCCGCGCGGGGTGCGGCTGACCGAGGCCGGGCGCGTCCTGCTGCCCCACGCCGAGGGCGTACGGGACCGGCTGCGGGCGGCGCGCGCGGAGCTGACCGCGCTGCGCTCCCTCGGTGGCGGCACCCTGCGGGTCGGGGCCTTCGCCGCCGCCAACGTGTCCCTGGTGCCGCGCGCCCTGGCCGCCTTCGGGGACCGGTACCCGGGTGTCACCGTCGTCCACTCGGAAGGGCCCACCGCCAAGCACGCGGCGCTGCTGGCCGAGGGCGCCCTCGACCTGGCCGTGCTGAGCACCCCCGCCGGGGTCGAGCTGCCCGGCCCGGAGCTGCACCACCTGCTGGACGAGCCGATGTACGCGGCGCTGCCGCTCGGCCACCGGTACGCGGGGCGCTCCGTGCTACACCTCGCCGAACTGGCCGACGAGGACTGGATCGAGGGCGACGTCCGCCCCGAACAGACCCTGCTGGCGCCCGCGCTGGCGGCCGGGTTCCGGCCGCGGGTGGCGTTCCGGGTCAACGACTGGACCGCCAAGCAGGGTTTCGTGGCCGCCGGGCTCGGCATCACGGTGCTGCCGGAGCTGGCGGCCGGGGCGGTGCGGCCGGACGTCGTCCTGGTGCCGGTCGACCCGGCGGACCTGCCCTGCCGGAAGGTGTACGCCGGCACCCCGCGCGGGCTGCGCCGACCGCCGGCGGTCGGCGCCTTCCTGTCCCTGCTGCGGTCCGCCGCCGCCGGGCGGCGGACGGCGGTCAAGGGCAGCTGACGCGGGTGTCGCCCGGGTCGGTGGTGCAGGTGTCGGTCCCGTAGCCGCCGTTGGCCGTGTCGTTGCCGGCGACACCGTCGGCGGTGTTGAGCCGGTCGTTGCCGTAGTTGCCGGTCAGGACGTCGTTCCCGGTGCCGCCGACGAGGGTGTCGTCGCCGAAGCCGCCGTCGGGCCGGTCGTTGCCGGCGCCCGCGTACACCGTGTCGTTGCCGTAGCCCGCGTTGACGGTGTCGTTGCCGCTGAGGGAGCAGATCACGTCGTTGCCGAAGGTTCCGGTGACGGTGTCGTTGCCGCTGGTGCCGATGATGGTGCAGCCCCGCGTGTTGGCGACGGCGGTGGTGACGCTCGCGGTGTTGTTCGCCGCCTGCGGGTCGCTCTCGACGGCCGTGACGCGGGCCGTGTCGGTGAGGGTGCCGGCCCGCGTGGGCTCGGCGGTGACCGTGACGGTCACGGTGGCGCCGGGGTCGAGGGTGCCGAGGGCGCAGGTGACCTGGGCCGGGGCGGTGGTGCAGCTGCCCCGGGTGGTGGTGGCGGCCAGCAGCCCGCCGGTGCCGGTGAGCGTGTCGGTCAGCTGGACGCCGGTCGCCCGCGTCGTGGTGCTGTTGTTGGTCACGCGCACGGTGTAGGCCGTGGGGTCGCCGAGGGCGAGGGTCGCTGCGCCGGTCTTGGTCACCGACAGGTCCGCGCCCGGCGGGGGCGGCGGCGTGGTTCCGGTGCCCTCGTAGCGGAGCACGGCCTGGGCGGTGGAGTCGTCGGTGACGCCGGCGACCACGATCTTCCCGTCCGGCCGCAGGGCGACGGCGTGGGCCTCCTCCCAGTCCTCCGCGAAGTCGAAGCCCACGTCGGTGGTCACCTTGCCGTCGCCGCCGAAGGAGGCGTCGAGGGTGCCGTCGCCCAGGTAGCGGGCGACGGCGAAGTCGTTGCCGCCCTCCGTTCCGCGCCCCACGCCGACGGCCACGAGCCTGCCGTCCGGCTGGAGCGCCACGTCGTGGGCCGCGCCCAGGCCGCCCTCGAAGACGGTTCCGACCCGGCCGTCCCCGCCGAAGGAGGGATCGGGGGCGCCGGCGGTGGTGAGCCGGGCCACGGTGAACCCCTCGGGGCTCTGGCCCGCGATGACGATGCGGTCGTCCGGCAGCAGCGCGACGCCGTTCGCGGTGTCCCCCGTACCGCCCCAGTCGTAGACGGCGGTCCCGTCGCCGTCGAAGCCCGGGTCGAGGGCGCCTGCGGCCGTGTAGCGGGCCACGGCGACGTCGGTGGAGTAGGAGGGCGAGGTGTAGCCGCGCTGCCCGACGGCGACGATCCGCCCGTCGGAGGCCAGCGCGAGGTCCTGGACGGAGGCACCGCCTCCGGCGAAGGCCGTCGTCACGAGGCCGTCGCCGTCGCCGAACGCGGCGTCGGGGGCGCCGCCGGGCAGCAGCCGTGCCAGGGCGAAGTCGCCCCGGGCCGCGCCGGCGACGAGGATCCGGTCGTCGGCCAGCACCCGGACCGCCCGGGCCGCGGTGCCCCGGCCGAAGTCCGGGAACACCCGGCCGCCGTCGCCGAAGGAGGTGTCGGGGGTTCCGTCCGCGAGGTAGCGGAGCACCGTGAACCGGCCCCAGCTGACGCCGTCCTCCTCCGCGGTGCTGATGCCCGCCACGACGATGCGGCCGTCGGACTGGAGGGCCACCGCGTGGCCCGCGTCGTCGGGGCTGAGGTGGGTCCGCACGACGCCCCCGGTGCCGAAGGAGGGGTCGGGGCTGCCGTCCGCGGTGTAGCGCAGCAGCGAGAAGTCGCTGCCGTCCTCGCCGCCCTCGGCGGGGGTCACGCCGCCGACGGTGATGATCCTGCCGTCGGGCTGCAGGACCATGTCCTGGACGTCCTCGTAGTACGAGAGGTCCGTGACGACGATGCCGTCGCCGCCCCCGAAGAGCGGATCGAGGTCGCCGGCCGCCGCCAGCGCCGTCCCGGGACAGGCCACCGCGAGCGCGGCCGCGGCGACGGCCGCCGTGCAGGCCCGGCGGAGCCTGCCGCGCGCACCGGGGGTGGAGGACTGGGGCATGCGGACGGCTCCCTCGGCTGGCTCCGGCGTGCGGACGCGGGGGTCCGGCCCGACGGTCGGCGGCCGGGAGCCCGCGCGACGGATCGTAGGAGCCGCCCCGCGCCGCCCCCCGCCGTCGTACCGGGACACGCCGGGCGGGGCCGCGCCGGATCAGCCGATCGGCTCCCGCGCGGCCGGCGGACCGTGTCTTGCGGATCACGCCGGGCCCGCGACGCTCCCCCGGCCACCGCCGGGAGGTGCCCCCACCGTCGTGGCTCCCTCCCCGGCCTTGCGGGGCACGGCACCTGGCGGTACCTCCCGGCGGTGGCCGGGGGAGCCCCGGGCCGACCGGCCCGGGGCCGGCCGCGACGGCCCGCGTACGCCGCGCCGGGCACGAGCCGTCGCGGCGTGTCCCGGGCCCGGCCGTGACAGACTCCGCGCGGAATCCCGAGCCCCGTCCCCCCACGGGAGGCCTCCGTGCCGCACCGCCCCGCCCCCGCGTACGCCCGGACCGCCGCCCTCGCGGCCGGTTCCCTGGTCCTCGTCCTGGCCGCCGGGGCCTCCCCCGCGGCGCCCGCGCCCGCACCCCCTCCCACGGCGGGGGTGCGGGCGACCGCCGTCGCGGCGGCGCCCGGGACCGGTACGGTCCTGGCCTCGTACGCGATCCGGTCGACGGCGGAGGTCTCCGACACCGCCGCCGAGGTGTCCAGTCCCGGCTATCCGGTGACGGGCTGGTACCCCGCCGGGTCCCGGTCCACGGTCCTCGCGGCGCTGCTCGCCGCCGGCGCGTACCCCGACCCCTTCTACTCCACCCAGCAGAAGCAGATCCCGGCCGGGGACTTCACCGTCCCCTGGTGGTACCGCTCCGACTTCACCGTCGCCGACCCGGGCGCCCGTACGTACCTGGACTTCAGCGGGGTGATCTCCGCCGCCGACGTCTACGTCAACGGCCGCCGGGTCGCCGACGCAGGCACCGTCACCGGCGCCTACACCCGGCACGAACTCGACGTCACCGCCCTCGTCCGGGCGGGCACCAATACGGTCGCGTTCAGGATCCGGCCCAACAACCCGCGCAAGCACCTCACGATGGGCTGGCTCGACTGGCTGCAGCCGCCGCCCGACGAGAACATGGGGATCGTCCGCGACGTCACCGTGCGTCGGGGCGGCCCGGTCGCCCTGCGCGACGCGCACGTGGTGACCTCCCTGGCCCTGCCCTCGATGGCCACGGCCGAGCTGACCGTCAAGGCGCGGGTGCGCAACGACTCGGCGGCCGCCGTCACCACGACCGTCTCGGGCACCGTCGGCCCGGCCTCCGTCAGCCGGAGCGTCACCCTCGCCCCGCACGAGACCCGGACCGTGGTCTTCTCCCCCGCCGACCACCCGGGCCTGCGGCTGGCGTCGCCCCGCGTGTGGTGGCCCGCCGCGATGGGCGGGCAGCCCCTGTACTCCCTCGACCTGACCGCATCGGTGGACGGCACGGCCTCCGACACCGCGCACGAGTCCTTCGGCATCCGCGACGTACGGGCTCCATTGAACGCCGACGGGGCGCGCCAGTACGTGGTGAACGGGCGCCCGCTGCTGATCCGGGGCGCCGGCTGGTCCCCCGACGAGTTCCTGCGCTGGGACACCCGGTACACCGAGGACCGGCTCCGGTACGCCCTCGACCTGGGGCTGAACGCGCTGCGCCTGGAGGGCCACATCGAGCCCGACGAGTTCTTCGACCTCGCCGACCGGTACGGGATCCTCACACTGCCCGGCTGGGAGTGCTGCGACAAGTGGGAGGGCGAGGTCAACGGCTCGGAGGCCGGGGAGCGGTGGGAGAGCGCCGACTACCCGGTCGCGAAGGCCTCGATGGCCGCCGAGGCCGCCCGGCTGCGCCACCACCCCAGCGTGGCCTCCTTCCTGATCGGCAGCGACTTCGCCCCGGACCGGACGATCGAGCAGGGCTACCTCGACGCGCTGGAGGCCGCCGACTGGACGGCCCCCGTGGTCCCCTCGGCCTCCGCCCGGTCCTCACCGGTCACCGGGCGCTCCGGGATGAAGATGACCGGCCCCTACGACTGGGTCCCGCCCGGCTACTGGTACGCCAAGCGGGAGGGCGGAGCGACCGGCTTCAACTCCGAGACCAGCGCCGGCCCCGACGTCCCCACCCTGGACACGCTGCGCCGGATGCTGTCGCCGGCGGAGCTGGAAAGCCTGTGGAAGGACCCCTCGGCGGCCCAGTACCACCGCTCGCCCTCGTCCACCTTTGCGACGCTCAGGCTGTACGACGCGGCCCTGGCGGGCCGTTACGGTGCGCCGACGGGTCTGGAGGACTACGTGCGCAAGGCGCAGCTCGCCCAGTACGAGGCCGTGCGGGCGCAGTTCGAGGCGTACGCCCGCAACGCGAAGGACGCCTCCGCGCCGTCGACCGGGGTCGTGTACTGGATGTTCAACAGCGGCTGGACCTCGCTGCACTGGCAGCTGGTGGACCGCTACCTCGACCAGGGCGGGGCCTACTTCGGGGCGAAGAAGGCGAACGAGCCCCTGCACATCCAGTACGGGTACGACAACCGCGCCGTGTCGGTCGTCAACAGCCGCGCCGCCGCGGCCTCGGGGCTGACCGCGCGGGTGACCCTCTTCGACCCCGACGGCACGCAGCGCTACGACCGGACGGTGACGGGGCTGAGCGTGGCGGGCGGGGGCGCGAGCAGCACGGCGCTGACCCTGCCCGCGTCGGTCCCGGGCCTGGCCACCACCCACCTGGCCCGGCTGCTGCTCACCGACGCCGACGGGCGGGAGATCAGTCGCAACGTCTACTGGCTCTCGTCCCGGGCCGACGTGCTCGACTACTCCGGGAGCACCTGGTACCACACGCCGACGACCGCGTACGCCGACCTCAAGGGGCTGAGCTCGATGCCGCGTTCGGCCGTGGCGGCGACCTCCGCGACGGCCTCGGACGGGCAGGGGGTCTCGACGACGACGGTGACCGTGCGCCACACCGGGAAGGGGAGCGCCCCGGCGCTGCTCACCGACGTGCACCTGCTGGGAGCGGGGGGCGAGCCGCTGCTTCCCGTCCGGTGGAGCGACAACCAGATCACCCTCTGGCCCGGCGAATCGGCGACGCTGACGGCGGTCTACCGGACGGCGGACCTGCGCGGCGCGGCACCGGCCCTGCGGATCTCCGGCTGGAACACCCCGACGACGACGGTCCCGGCCGGGTGACGGCGGCGGCGGGTGTTCCGGGGCGGCCGTGGCCGGCCGGGTCCTGCCGGGCGGGCGCGGCTCGGGCGAGCCGGTGGACCCGCTCGGGCTGCTGTTGACCGCCGTCGGCACGGGGCTGCTGGTCGCGCCGTCGTGGCGGCGGGCTCGCCGGGGGTGCGGACCGGACTGCTCTGGCCCGTCCTCGCCGGTTCGGCGGCGGCGCTGTGGGGGGCCTTCGCGCTGGCCTGGTCGGCGGCCGTCGCCTCGCCGACCGGTACGGGACCCCGGTGCTGCTGGGGGGCGTGGCGGTCATGGCCCTCGGGTAGGGGGCGCTGGCCGCCGTCCTCGCCTCCGTCGACGCCCGGGACGCGGGTGCCGGGTCCGGGATCCTGCTGACGATGAACCAGCTCGCGGGCGCGATCGGCGTCGGCGTGCTCGGTGCGCTGTTCACCGCGCTGCTCGGCGCGGACCCGCAGGTCGCCGGCGGCCGGCCGCCCGCGGCGTTCCTGAGCGCCCTGGCGGGCTGCTGCTGGCTGCTGATCGCCCTCGCCGCGGCGACCGGGCTCCTGGTCCGGCGGCTGCCGCCGTATCCGCGACCGGTCAGCTGACGGCCGGGGCACGCGCAGATGCGCGGGTTCCTTAGCGGAACGTTAGATCTGGGCGGCGGGCCTTGTCCGGGTCCGGCGCCCGATCCATGCTCTGGGCACCCCCGCATCCGGGGGGTTCCCCCTTCTCCCCTCGGGGACTTCCGTCTGGAGCCGCCATGTCCTCGTCCGCCGTCACGCCCGGGTCGCAGCAACGGGAGGAGCGCGCCAGGCGCCGCCTCGCCCTGATCGGCGGCTCCCTCGGCAACCTGGTGGAGTGGTACGACTGGTTCGTCTACGCGAGCTTCGCGATCTACTTCGCCGACTCCTTCTTCCCCGGCGACAACCCGACCACCCAACTGCTGAACACGGCGGGCATCTTCGCGGTCGGGTTCCTCATGCGTCCCGTCGGCGGGTGGATCCTGGGCCGGGCCGCGGACCGGCACGGGCGCAAGAGCGCGCTCACCCTCACCGTCACCATGATGTCGGTGGCGGCCCTGATGATCGCCGTCGCACCGACCTACGGCCAGGCCGGGTACTTCGGCGCCCTGGTGCTGCTGCTCGCGCGCCTGCTCCAGGGGCTGAGCATCGGCGGCGAGTACGCGGCCAGCGCCACGTACCTCACCGAGGCGTCGGCCCGCGACCGGCGCGGGCTGGGCTCCTCCTTCCAGTACGTGTCGATGACCTGCGGGCAGCTGCTGGGCCTCGGCATCCTGATCACGATGCAGCACACGCTGACCGCGGCCCAGCTGTCGAGCTGGGGCTGGCGCATCCCGTTCGTCCTCGGGGCCCTGTTCGCGGTGGTGGTGTTCTGGCTGCGGCGGCGGCTCCAGGAGACCGACGCGTTCACGGAGGAGTCCGCGGACGGGGACGCCCACGACGGCAGCCCGCGCGGCTCGCTGAAGGCGCTGTGGGAGCACCGGCGGCAGGCCGGGCTGGTGATGGCGCTGACCCTCGGCGGAACCGTGGCCTACTACACGTACACCACGTACCTCACCAAGTACCTGGTCGGCAGCGCTGGCATGGCCAAGACCACGGCGACGCTGGTGAGTTTCACGGCCCTCGCCCTCTTCGCCGTGCTCCAGCCCTTCGCCGGAATGCTGTCGGACCGGATCGGCCGCCGCCCGCTGCTGATCACCTTCGCGGTGGGCTGCACCGTCGGCACGTACCCGATCATGACGGCCCTCGGTTCGGTCGACTCCTACTGGTCCGCGCTGGGTCTGTCCCTGCTGGCCCTGGTGATCGTCACCGGCTACACCTCGATCAACGCGGCGGTGAAGGCCGAGCTGTTCCCGACCCGGGTGCGCGCGCTGGGCGTCGCCCTGCCGTACGCCGTCGCGAACGCGCTGTTCGGCGGCACGGCGGAGTACGTGGCCCTGTGGTTCAAGAGCGGCGGCCACGAGAAGATGTTCTTCTGGTACGTGTCCGGCTGCGCGCTGGTCTCGCTGGTGACGTACGTCCTGATGCCGGACACCCGGAACGCGGCGCTGAGCCGGGCCGAGGCGGCCGGGGCGGACGCGGCCGGCCGGGGAACCGCCCCGGCGAAGGCCGGTGCCGGGGCGGCCCCGTGAACCGCTGAACCCTGAACCCGATCCGTCCGGAGGGCCGGTGCACGCACTTCTCGTCGAGGACGACGACCGCATGGCCCGCGCCCTGGGCACCGCCCTCGCCCAGCGCGGGCACACGGTCCGCCGGGCGGCGCGGGCGCTGGACGCCCTGCGGTACGTCCGCGAGGCCGAGTTCGTCCTGCTGGACCTGGGGCTGCCCGACCTCGACGGGCTCGAACTGCTGCGCCGGCTGCGCACCGTCTGCGACGCGCCGCTGATCGTGGTGACCGCGCGCTGCGAGGAGCGCGACGTCGTGCAGGGGCTGCGGGCCGGCGCCGACGACTACGTGGTCAAGCCGTTCCGGATGGCCGAGCTGATGGCACGCATCGACAGCGTGCGGCGCCGGTCGGGCGGGCGCACCGGAGCCGAGCCGCTGCGGCCCGGCGGCGGGCCGGTGCGCTGCGGGGACGTGGAGGTGGACCCGGCCGGGCGTACGGTCACGGTGGCGGGGTCCGAAGTGCGGCTGACCCGGCGCGAGTTCGACGTACTGGCCCTGCTGGCGGCGCGTCCGGGCGAGGTGTGCTCCCGGGAGGAGATCCTGGACCGGATCTGGGGGGACGCCTTCCTCGCCGCCTCCCGCTCGCTGGACGTGCACGTGGCGGGGATCCGCGCCAAGACGGGCCGTTCCGGTCTGGTGCGCACGGTGCGCGGGTTCGGCTACCGGCTCGGTGACGCGGCGGACGCCGTGGACGCGGTGGAAGAGCGGGACTCCGGCCGGTGAGGCGCAGACTGCTCGCGGTGCTGATGGTGCTGATGGGGACCGCCGCGCTGCTGTTGTGCGTACCGCTGGCCGACGCGTACGCGCGGGGGCGGACCGAGCACCTGCTCCTGCAGCGGCGTTCGGAGGCCGTGCGCTTCGCGGACCTCGCCGACCGGACGGGTACGGCGGCGGACCGGGCGGAGCTGTCGGCCGAGATCGGCCGGTACGCGCAGCTGTACGGGGCCGGGGTGGTCGTGGTCGACGCGGCGGGGGCGACGGTCGCGCGGGCCGGCCCGGGCCCGGCCCTGGAGGCCCTGGCGGGAGCGGGCCCGGGCGGTGCGGCGGAGGCCAGGGAGCGGGCGCTGACCGGGCGTTCCACCGACCGGCTGCCCACGGTGCGGCCCTGGGGGCCGGCCCGGGTGGTGCTCGCGGAGCCGGTGGGGCGGGACGAGCGGGTCGCCGGAGCGGTGCTGCTGGCGGTGCCGACGGAGGCGGCCCGGCGGGACGTCGCGGCCCGCTGGTCGCTCCTCGCGGCCGGGGCTGCGGCCGCCTTCGCCGCGGCGGCGCTGGTGGCGGCAGGGATCACCCGCTGGCTGATGCGGCCGCTGCTCGACCTGGACCGGGCGGTGGAGGGGCTGGCCGCCGGGAGCCTGCACGTGCGGGCGGTCTCCGATGCCGGTCCGCCGGAACTGCGCCGGCTGCGGCGGCACTTCAACGCGATGGCGCAGGCCCTGGCCGACTCCATCGGCCGTCAGCGGGACTTCGTCGCCGACGCCTCGCACCAGCTGCGCAACCCGCTGGCGACGCTGGTGCTCCAGCTGGAGAACGTCGAGCCGCACGTCGCCCCCGGTCCCGGCCGGGCCGAGCACGGCCGGGCGCTGGAGGAGACGGAGCGGCTGGAGGAGCTGCTGGACGGACTGCTGGCGCTGGCCCGGGTGGAGTCCGCGGCGCCGGAGCTGTGCGCGCAGGACGTGGCGCGGGCGGTGCGGGAGCGGGTGCGGGCCTGGCGGCCGGTGTTCCGGGCGGCCGGTCTGGAGCTGGCGGTCCGCGTCCCGTCCGGGGAACTGCCCGCCCGCGCCCTGCCCGACGCCGCGGGCCGGGTCCTGGACGCCGCGTTGGACAACGCGGTGAAGTTCGTGCCGCGCGGCGGCCGGGTGGAGGTGTGCGCCCGGCCCGGCGCGGACGGTTCGGCCGTGGTGCGGGTCGCCGATGACGGGCCGGGCGTCCCGGAGGAGCACCTGGAGCTGCTGCCGAGGCGCTTCGCCCGCGCGCCCGGACACCAGAACGTGCGCGGCAGCGGGCTGGGGCTGGCCATCGCGGACGAGATCGCCCGGACCAGCGGCGGCCGGCTCCGCGTCGGCGGCAACGTGCCCCGGGGGCTGGCGGTGGAGCTGCGGCTGCCGCCGCCGTGACGGCCGGGGCGGTGCCGAGCGGGTGTCCGGCGGCTCAGGGCCGGGCCCCGGTCCGCCGGGCACCCCGGTGACTCCGCCGCTGCCGGTCACCGGTGCCCAGCGGGCGGTGTTGCAGGGCTGGTTGCGGCGGCGGGTGCTCAGTACAGCTTCTTCACCGCGGTGTTCAGGGTGTTCTTCCACGGGATCACGGGCGGATCGCCCCAGTAGCTCTGCCACAGGACCAGCGTCACCGTGTCGCCGTCTCGGCCCACGCCCCACAGGTAGTTGTAGTCGGGGCGCTCGGTGGCGTTGGAGTCGAAGGTGTGCATCCCCTGAAGGGTGGCGCCCTCCTCGACGTTGATCACCCCGTGGTCGCGGTAGGTCGCCGTCACGCCGGGCCGCTGCGGGGCGTGCGCGCAGGCCATGTAGTCCTGCCGGGCCTTGTCCGCGAAGGCGATGGCCTCGGCCTCCGTGCCGAAGACCGCCACCTTCTGCTGGGCGAACGCGGTCTCCGCGGTGGTGAAGTCCCGGTGCCATACGTTGACTTCGGCCGGCTCGACGGGCCAGCCCGCCGGACAGTCGAAATCGGTGCCCCACCCCCGGGCGGTCGGATTGGCGCGCCACGACTCGTTCTTCGGCAGGTCGGAGATGTACAGGGTGCCCGGCTGCGGCCGCCACTGGTCGGCGGCCGCCGCCCGACCCGGAACCGCCCCGGCCCCCAGGGCCCCCACCGCCAGCACCGCGGCCCCCACCGCGACCGCGCCCCCGCGCAGCCGTGCACGTACCCCCATGGCTTCCCTTCCTCCGTGCGCTTCGATCGCCCCGTTCCGCCCCGGACCGGGGCGGGCTCCCTTCGACGGTAGGGTGCCGGCGCCCGTACGGCAGGGCCTTTCGGGCGGAATGACCGAGAAGTCCACGGCTGTTGACCGAGAACATGGCCCCGTGCGGCAACCACAGGCACGCAGCAGCCGTCGCCCGGACCGGGTCGGGTTCACGTCACGACGATGAACCTCCGACTCGGCTCACCGGCCGAACACGGAGCGGTAGTGGGCGGTGGCGCCCGGGTGGAGGGGGACCTCGCCGGTCGAGATGGCGAACCGGGGTTCCAGCTGTACGCCCGCGGTCACTTCGCGCAGCAGGTCGCGCCACCGGTCGAACACCACCCGCAGCAGGGCGCTCGCCGCGGCCGCGGGCACCGCGTCGCGGGCCAGGAGGTAGTTGCCGACGCCGAGGGTGCCGACCGGCCCGGTCAGTCCGTACGCCCCGGCGGGGAGGGTGACGGCCGTGTAGACGGGGCCGTGGCGCTCGCGCAGCGGGCCCACGTGGCCGTCCAGCGCGAGGAAGCGCAGCGGCAGTTCCCGTGCCAGCTCAGTCAGCGCCGGGGTGGGCACGCCGCCCGACCAGAAGAAGGCCGCGACGGCGCCCGTGCGCAGGGCGGCCGCGGATTCGGCGAGGCCCAGCTGGCGCACGTCCGCCGGAGCGGGGCCGGCCCCGGCTCCGGTGAGTCCGGCCGCCCGCAGGATGCGTCCGGCGACCACCTGCACCCCGGAGCCCGCGGCGCCGGCGGCGACGGGGCGGCCCGCGAGGTCGGGTACGGCGTGCACGGGTCCGGCGGCGGGGACGAGCAGGTGCGTGTAGTTGACGTAGACGCGGGCCAGCGCCGTCACCGCGGCCCGCCGGGGGAACGGCTCCCGCCCGAGCACCGCGTCCTCGGCGACGTCGGCGGTGGCCAGGGCCAGGTCCACGGAGCCCTCGTCCAGCCTCCTCAGGTTGTCCACGCTCGCGGCGGTTTCCACCGGCACGATCTCCACCCGGCTCCCCGCGGCGGCCCGCGCCAGGGCCAGGCCGAACGCGTTGTACGGGCCTCCGTGCGGCCCGGTCGCGAGCCGCAGCCGGCGCGCCGGGCCGGAGTCGGCGGTGCAGCCGGCGAGGGCCGTCGCGGCCGCGGCGAGCCCGGCCCGGAGCAGTCGCCGGCGGCCGTCCCCCGTATCCGTCACGGCGGCAGCGTAGCCGCTCCGCTCACCACACGAAGGTGCGGTGGCAGCCCAGCACCACCCCGGTCACGGCGGTGAACGTGCCCAGCACCCCGAGGAGCGTGGACACCCCCTCGGACACCGGCGCGCCCGCGTCCGCCTCGTAGAGGTCTCCGCGCCAGGGCCACCGCTCGGCCACGGCGGCCCGCTCGGCGCCACACCGGAACGTGGCGGTCCGGGTCCGCTCCGGTTCCCACGGGGCGGCGTACCGTACGAGGCAGTCCCCGTCCGCACGCCGTTCCACCGTCCGCAGCGGGACGGTCGAGTCGTCCGTGGCGTCCGGGGAGGACCAGAAGCCGAAGGCCAGCATTCCGATCCCGAGCAGCGTCATCCACCGGAACACCCCAAGCCACCACGGCACCCGCCACCGGCCCATGCCGCCCCCCGTCCCGCCCGTCCGCCGCCACTGCCCCGAACCCGTGTTCCCACTCCCCCGGGCGGCCGGACGGGAAACGTCATGGTTGCGTGACAGGACTGCCACAACGGCGCAGTGCGGGAACTCCGGCGGGGCGGCGTGCCGTGTCCCTGCACGCGTGCCGGTGCGGGGCCGGCCCGGAGAGACCGAGGAGCATCCCATGCAGTACACAGCAGGCCCGCGCCGCACGGCGGCGGCGCTCGTGGCGGCCGCCGCGGCCACCGTCCTGATGACGGGCTGCGGCCCGGCCGACGACGGGGCGGCCGGGACGCCGTCGGCGCCGCCCGCCGCCTCGGTGCCGGCCAAGCCGACGCCCACGGGCGGCTCCTCGGGCGGCGGTACGGGCGGCGGTACGGGCGGCTCCGCCACCGGCGGCGGGGGCGGGACCGTGCCGACCCCCTCGGCGTCCGCGCCGGGCGGCGGCGGGGCGAAGCCGTGCACGACCGACGAGGTCAAGGTGTCGGACGCCGAGCAGGCAGCGGTCCGGCCGCCCGGTACGGGGACGGGGGCCGCCATCGTCTCCGTCACCAACACCTCGAAGCACGCCTGCACCGTCAACGGGTTCCCGACGGTCGCCGGGGCGGGCAACGGCTCACCGGGCAAGAACGTTCCGCTGGCCGTCACCCCGAGCGGGAAGGCGTCGGCGGTCGCGCTGGCGCCCGGCGCCCGCGCGTGGACGAAGCTCACCTTCGTCAACGTCCAGGGCGAGGCGGACGGGTACTGCGTGTCCGGTGCCACCCCGGCCAGTTTCCCGACGATGGTGATCGGCGTGCCCGGCGCGGGTGCGCACCAGATCGCCATGACCGACGGCGTGTTCGCCGAGTGCGACAACAAGGCGACGGTCACGGCCTTCTCGGCCGTCAAGCCCTCCTGAGGCGGGGCGCGGGGTGGTGCGCCCGCGGGCTCACGCCGATACTTCACGGGCAGCACGGTCTGACCACGGAGGGGAAGCGATGAGGCTCGACAGGATGCTCCGCACCGTCTTACGGGGGCCCTCTGCGGGGTTCGTGGCCGCGGCCGTACTGGCCGCGGCCACGGCCGTTCCGGCGGCGGGGACCGCGTACGCCGCCGCGCGGTGCGCGGGCGTGGCGGCGGCGGCGCCGGTGCAGGTCGCGCAGCTCCCGGACTGGGTGGAGTCGATCGCGGTCGACGGGCGGGGCCGGATGTTCGCCACCGCCTACTTCAGCGGCCGGGTCTACCGGATCGACGCGCCGGGCAGTACCCCGGTGGCCCTGACCGGGGACGTCGGGGCCAACGGCGGGATCGTCGTCCGCGCCGACGGACAGCTCCTCGTCGGCACCGGCAACGACCTGGCGCACTCGCTGACCGGGGACCTCTTCCCCGTCTCGCGGCTGCTGCGGGTGGACCCGGACACCGGCGCGGTCGCCACGTACGCCTCGGGCCTCGGCGGGATCGACGGGGTCGCCCTCGCGCCCGACGGGACCGTGTACACCACGACCCTGGGCGGCCGGAACATCGGCCGGGTCACCCCGGACGGCCGGGTGGACCCGGCCTGGGCCCGTGTGCCGCAGCCCAACGGGATCGCCGTCTCCCCGGACGGGAGCGAGGTCTACGTCGTACAGACCACGGTGGCCCCCGGGCTGTACCGGATTCCCGTCGGGGATCCGGCGCACCCGCGGCTGTGGGTGTCCGCCGGGGCCGGGGACGCCCTGGCCCTGCCGGACGGGCTGACCCTCGACGGCCGGGGCCGACCGCTGGTCGCCACGCACGCGGCGGGCGAGATCTGGCGGGTCGAGGACGGGCGGCTGTGCTCCGTGGAGTCGGGGCTGCACCTCTCCACCCAGATCTCCTACGGGCGCGGAGACCGGGGCTTCCCGGCGGGCCGGCTCTACCGGGCGGGCGTCGACGGGAAGGTCTACGAGGTGCCGGGCGGGGCCGAGCCCGGCCGCTGAGCCGGGCGTGCGAAGCCGCGTCAGCTCCAGGGGAGGGTCCGCCAGGGGCTGGCCGGGTCGGTGGCCAGGACGCGGTGGGTGCCGAGGGCCGTCTCGTACCACTCCCCGAACTCCTCCTCGTCGAAGTGGAGGCAGCGGCCGAGCACGTAGGCGGCCGAGAAGTCCTCCCAGGAGCGGTAGTTCGTCTGGGCCAGGCGGCCGGCGCGGACCACGGCCGCCTCCGCCTCCGCCAGGGAGCACAGGCGGGCGGCGAGGCCCCAACGGGCCATGGCGGAGGCCCGGCCGTAGTCCCAGGCCTCGACGGAGCGGACGAACCCCCCTTCGGGGAGCAGTCCGTCGGCGCGGAACCGCGCCTCGTAGCGGGCGATCCGGCCGATCAGCCGCTGCACGCCCGTGACCTGGCCCTCGATCTCGGCCTCGGTGACGGTGCGGCCCCTGCTGACGCCGTCCGCGGTCAGCCGGGGCTCGGCGGCCGCCTCGGCGCGGCGGCGCACCACGTTGCCCGCGGCCTGGCGCCAGTGGTCGGCGTCGACGGGGCCGGCGAAGTCCAGGGCCATGGAGCGGCGCAGTTGCAGGACGAACTCCCAGACGCCGCTGACCATGTCGGCGCCGAGCAGCTGCTCCTGGGTGTCCAGCCAGTCCTGGCGGGTGGTGACGCCCCACCACTCCTCCAGGACGCGCTTCTCGTCCCGGTAGCCGCAGCCGTGGTAGGCCATGGAGTTCCAGTAGCGGCCGTTGCGCACGTTGATGTGCGCGCCGACCCCGAGGCCGAAGGCGACCTGGCCGCTGCGGGGGCCGCCGACCTCCAGGGTGTGGATGGCGTCCCGGGCGAGTCCGGGCCGCTCCACGGGGGCGGCGTGGCGCTGCCACAGGGCGCGGCCCTCCGGTCCGGCCGGCAGCACGCCCTCGCACGGGCTGCCGGGGTTGACGACGAGGTAGGGCGGGTCGTCCGGGTTCCAGGTCTCGGCGAACCAGCCCAGGTCGTAGCAGTTGTAGACGGGGTCGGCGGCGGGCGGGGGCAGCATGCCGCCCGTGTAGACGGCCAGGCACATGGTCCCGGTCTGCGGGTTCCAGTACGGGTGGAAGCGGGTGTTGCGCGGGTTCGCGTCGGTGTACGCCCGCGACTGCATCATGTACAGGTCCGCGCGGGCGACGAGGTCGTAGTACGCGGGCCAGTCGCCGCGCGTCCTCGCCTCGTACAGCCCCCGCTCGACCGCGCTCGGTGCCTGCCAGTCCTGTGCCTGCGCCGTCGGACCGGGCGGGGCCCCCTGCTCGTGACCTGCTGTCAAACCCATGGGCAAACCCTAAACTCCGCCCGCCGGACGGGGGTCGACGGGGGTGAGGACGCCGAGCCGGTCCTCGACCGCCTGGGCCGCGTCCAGGCACAGGTCCTCCCGGAAGGCCCGTCCGACGATCTGCACCCCGCCGGGCAGCCCGTCGTACAGTCCGGTCGGCACGGCCACGGCGGGCACGCCCGCGAAGCTGGTGGCCGTGCACAGCCGCATGGCCGCCGCGACGCGGTCCCGGCCGGCGCGGTCGCGGGACTCCAGTCCCGGCTCGACGGGCGGTTCGGTGAAGGAAGGGCCGAGCAGCAGCGGGTACGCGTCGAGGAACTCGGCCCAGGAGCGGCGGATGTTCAGCCAGAGGCCCGTCAGCCGGACGAGCTCGGCGGCGGTGGCGGGCGGCGTCCTGTCCATCGCCATCTGGATGTAGCGGTCCCCGCCCTCGCCCAGGAGCGTGCGCACGGCCGGCCAGCTCGGGGCGAACTCGGTCATGGTGATGCGGTCGTACGCGTCGAGGGCCTCGTCGAGCCGGGGCACGTCCGCGACCTCGCGCACGTCGTAGCCGGCGTCGCGGAGGGCGTCGGCCGCGTCGGCCACGGCTGCGCGGACCGCCGGGTGGACGCCGTGCCCGCCGGGGTCCGTCACCACCGCGACCTTGACGGGGCCGGGGAGCGGGGGCCCGTAGGCGGGGACGGGCACGGCCCGCGGGTCGCGGGGGTCGGTTCCGGCCAGGGCCTCGTAGGCGAGCCGCAAGTCGGCCACGCGGCGGGCCAGGGGTCCGTCGGTGACCAGCCACTGGGAGGCGGGGCCGGGGTCGTCGGGGCCGAGGACGCGGTGGTCGGCGGGGAAGCGGCCGGTGGTGGGCTTGAGCCCGGCCACACCGCAGAACTGGGCGGGGATCCGGATGGAGCCGCCGGAGTCGTTGCCGAGGCCGAGCGCCGCCATGCCGGTGGCGACGGCGGCCGCGTCTCCCCCGCTGGTGCCGCCCGGGGTGCGTGCGGGGTCCCACGGGTTGGCGGTGTCGCCGAAGAGTTCGCTGCGGGTGTGCATCCCGGCGAGGACCAGGGTGGGCATGTTGGAGTGCCCGATCGGTACGGCGCCTGCGGCGCGCAGCCGGGCGACCGGGGGTGCGTCGGCGGATGCCGTGAGGGTGCGGAAGCGCGCGAGGCCGAAGGTGGTCGGCACGCCTTCCACGGGGGTGGTCTCCTTGACGGTGAACGGCACCCCGGCGAGCGGGCCGAGCGGTTCGCCCGCGGCCCGGCGGCGGTCCGTGGCGGCGGCCGCTTCCAGGGCCCGGTCCGCCATCGGCTGGGTCACCGCGTTCACCGCGGGGTTGACCTCGGCGATCCGCTCCAGATGGCTCTGGACGAGTTCCACCGCCGTCACCTCGCCGCCGCGTACGGCGCGCGCCTGTTCGGCGGCCGGCCGCCGCCAGAGGTCTTCCTGTGATTCCCGCACGTCCGGGTCCTCCCTTGCTCGTTGGTCCGTTCCTGATCTGATGCGCTCGCATCGGAACCATAACCGAGGAACCGATGCGACCGCATCGAATAAGCTGGGGCGCACGCCCGTACGGTGTCGGCGGGCAGCAGGAGGCGGCCGGAACGGGCCGGAACAGGAAGGCGGGTGCGCATGCCCAGGCAGGTGGACCACGAGGGGCGGCGCCGTCTCATCGCCGAGGCCGTCTGCCGCCTCGCCGACGAACGCGGACTGGAGGGCGTCACGCTGCGCGACGTCGCGGCCCGCGCGCAGGTCTCGATGGGCGCCGTCCAGCGGTGCTTCGGCACGAAGGAGGAGATGCTGCTCTTCGCCCTCGGGTACGTCGGCGAGACCATCGCCGAACGCGTACGGGCCCGGCTGGTCCGCAGTCCCGCCCAGTCGGCCGCCTCCGCCCTGGGCCACGCGGCCACCGAGGTCGCGCTGCTGCGCGAGGAGCGCCGGGCCGAGGCCCGGGTCTGGCTCGCCTTCGTCGCGCAGGCCGCCGTGAGCGCACCGCTCGCCGGGACGCTGCGGGCGAACTACGCGGCCCTGCAGACGGCGTTCGCCCGGCTCGTCGAGGAGGCGGCCGGGGCGGACGCGGAGGGGCCCGCGCGGCTCGATCCGCAGCGGGAGGCCCGGGCCCTCCTGGCCCTGGCGGACGGCCTCACCACGCACGTCCTCATCGGGCACCTCACCCCCCGGGAAGCCGGGGACGTGCTCGACGCGCACCTGCGCGGACTGTGGGAGGGGCCGGGCGGCAGCCGGTGAGACCGGCGCCGCGGGCCTGTGAAAGAGTTCCTGCGGAGCGCGAACGACAGGACGGAAGGACTCCCCCACCATGCACACTGCCGACCGGATCGACCACGGGGCGGCGGTCGCGGCGGAGACCGCCCGCTTCGCGGACCTCCTCGCGGGCGCCGACCTCACGACCCCCGTGCCCACCTGTCCCGGCTGGACGCTGGCCGACCTGGTCCGGCACGCCGGCGGCGTGCACCGCTGGTTCTCCGTGCTGCTGCGGCAGCGGATCCAGCAGCCCCCGGCCGGCCGCGAGGTGGACCTGCGGCTGCCCGAGCGGGAGGAGGGTTACGCCGCATGGCTGAGGACCGGCGCCGCCGAGGCGGCCGGGGTGTTCGCCGGCACCGACCCCGACGCCCCGATGTGGGTGTGGGGCGCGGACGGGCACGCCCGGTTCTGGATCCGCCGGATGCTGTTCGAGACGCTGGTGCACCGTGTCGACGCCGAGCGGGCGCTCGGACTGCCCTCGGTCGTCGACCCCGCGCTCGCGCGGGACGGCGTGGACGAGTTCCTGGCCAACCTGCCCTTCGCCGGGCTGTTCGCGCCGAAGGTCGCGAACCTCCGCGGAACCGGCGAGACGATCCGGTTCCGGTGCACCGGAACGGACGGGACCTGGCTGGTCCGGCTGCGCCCCGACGGTTTCGGCCCGGAGGCGGACACCCGTCCGGCCCCCGCCGGAGCGGAGGTCCGGGCACCGGCAGCGGACCTGCTGCTCCTGCTCTACGGCCGACTGGACCGTACGGCGCCGGGCGTGGAGTGCGCCGGAGACGTGGACCTGCTCGACCGCTGGTTCGCCAACTCGGCGTTCTGAGGGGCCCCGGGCGCCGGAGACGGGACATGCGGATCCCCGGAGGCTGTGTCAGCGTGAGAAGGCACATGCCCCGCCGAAGGGATCCTCAACGTGGCGTCTCCTGGTGACCCGCCGTCCGCCGCCGCCCTCGCGGCGCAGGCCCCGCCCCTCGCGGAACGGCCGCTCGGACAGGTGCCGACCGAGCTGTGGGCGCTGGGGCTGGTGATGGCCGCGGCCCCGTGCTCGGCCCGCGAGGCGAAGCAGATCCTGCTGGCGGCGGCCGAACGGGCCCGGATCACCGCGGCGCAGGCCGCGGAGGCCATGGTGGCGGGGTCGCTCGGCCTGCCGGTGCCGGGCCGGGTGGAACGGGCCCTGCACCGGGCGGTGCAGGCGGCCCGCACCCCGCTGCCGCCGGGCGCGTTCCGCGGCGTCGGGCTGCTGCCGAGCCGGCTGCGGGCCGAGGAGGTCCTGTCGCGCCTGCGCGGCTGCCAGGCCCGCCTCGCGGCCGACCCCACGGACCCGGGCACGCTGCGGGCGATGGACGACGTGGCCTACACCCTGTGCGTCCTGATGGGCCGTCCGACCACCCACGAAGCCGTCCTGGCGGCCGAACGGCACCTCTGCGCCCCGGAGTAGGGCGCGGGGGTCACCAGCGGACGGGGATCTCCCGTACGCCGCGGATCAGCATGCCGTGCACCCAGGAGAACCCGGCGGCGTCGGCGTCGCCCTCCAGGTCCGGGAAGCGCTCCAGCAGCGAGCGGAGGGCGATACGGCCCTCCATCCGGGCGAGCGGAGCGCCGAGGCAGTAGTGGAGACCGTGGCCGAAGGCGATGTGGCCGCGGGCGTCCCGGCGGATGTCGAAGCGGTCCGGGTCCTCGAAGCGCGCCGGGTCGCGGTCCGCGTCGGCCATGCCGATCAGGACGACGGAGCCCTTCGGGATCACCACCCCGCCCATCTCCACGTCCTCCAGGGCGAGTCGCTCGGTGGAGGTCTCCACGGGCCCGTCGTAGCGGAGCATCTCCTCGACGGCTCCCTCCAGCAGGCCGAGGTCGGCGCGGAGGTCGGCGAGCTGCTCGGGGTGGGCGAACAGGGCGCGCATCCCGTTTCCGATCATGTTGACGGTGGTCTCGTGCCCGGCGATGAGCAGCAGGACGCACATGCCGATCAGCTCGGACGGCGAGAGCCGGTCGCCGCCCTCGTCGACGGCGTGGATCATCGCGCTGAGCAGGTCGTCGCCCGGTTCGGCGCGCTTGGCGTCGATGAGCACCGTCAGGTAGCGGGTCATCTCCTCGTACGCGGCGGCCTCGGCTTCGGCGCTGGTGCGGGCGACCGCCTCGTTGGACCAGCCGCGGAACGCGTCCCGGTCCAGGGCGGGCACGCCGAGCAGTTCGCAGATGACCGTCATCGGCAACGGGAAGGCGAAGGCCTCCACCAGGTCGGCGCGACGCGCCCCGTTCGCCTCCATGGCGTCCAGGAGTTCGTCGGTGATCTGCTGGACGCGCGGGGCCAGTTCCTCTATCCGGCGCGGGGTGAACGCCTTCACCACCAGGCGCCGCAGGCGGGTGTGGTCCGGCGGATCGGCCATCAGCATGTGGGCGAGCGCCGGGTGGTCCTGTTCCACGTTGATGATCTGGCCGACGTCCCCGGACCGGTGCCAGTCGCGGCTCAGCCGCGGGTCGGTGAAGGCCGTACGGCAGGCCTCGTGGCCGACGACCAGCCACATGTCCTCGCCGTCGGGGGTCCGCACGTGGTGCACGGGTCCCCGCTCCCGCAGCGCCGCGTAGACCGGGTACGGGTTCCGTATGAAGTCCGGGCTGAGTTCCAGCAGATCGACGACGGCAGGCTGAAGTGCCATTCCATTCCCCCTGAATCGAATGCGTTGCGGCGCCGGGGCGCCGCATGTTCACCCCAGAGTAATCACGGCATTACTCCGAGGACAGACCGGCTGCCCCGGTTCCGGTTCGACGACATGCCGAGGCATTACGACGCCCCGAGCGGGAAGACGCACACCGGAGATCGGAGAGAAGCCATGATCATTCTGGGCGTCATACTACTGATCGTCGGCTACGTCGCCGGCATCGCCATCCTCTGGACCATCGGCATCATCCTGGTCCTCGTCGGCCTGGTCCTGTGGATCCTGGGATCCGTCGGACATGCCATCGGAGGCCGACGGCATTACTGGTAGCGGCGCCGGACGGCGGTGCGGCGTACGGCAACACGGCGCGTCGGGGGGGGGGGGGGGGGGGGCCCCCCCCCCCCCCCCCCCCCCCCCCCCCCCCCCCCCCCCCCCCCCCCCCCCCCCCCGGGCCCCCCCCC
>NZ_JBIVEG010000004.1:0-260041 GCF_044747545.1 Streptomyces sp. NPDC090077 | reverse complement strand
GAACCCCTCCGGCCCGCACGCCGACGACCGCCACCCCGCCGCTCAGGCCCCCGCGGCGTGGTCCTCCGGCAGTCCGGTGCCGCCCATGCGCGTGAGCAGTTCGCTGAGCGTCTCGACCTCGTCCGGGGCCCACTCGGGCGCGGCGAAGACCTCGGCGGCGACCTGGCCGGCGGCCTTGAGGCAGTCCGCCAGCCGTTCACGGCCGGCGTCGGTCAGGGCCGCGTAGGCGACGCGGGCGTCGCGGGCGTCCGCCTCCCGCACCACCAGGCCGATCCGTTCCAGCGGGCCCAGCCCCCGGGTCACGCCGGAAGCCGTCAGCCCCAGCGCCCCGGCGAGATCGACGCGCCGCATCCGGCCGCCCTCCGCCCGGCCGAGGTGGAGCAGGACCATGAAGTCGGCCAGACTGACTCCGTACAGCGCTCCCAGGCGGGAGTCGAACCGTCGCACCAGGGCCGTCTGGGCCTTCACCAGGCGCAGGGACACATCCAGCGCATCACTCATTGCTACCTCCTTGACCGCTCAAGCATCTGCAAAAAAGCTTGAGTAGTCAAGGAGTCATCGAGCATCTTGGCGGCGGGCGCCGCCCGGTGGCGTACCGTCCTCCCGCCCGGTGGACCTGCCGGGCCCGCACCCACCGCCGCCGGCACTGAGCGCCCGGCCTAGGGTGGGCCCGTGACGACGGACGCGGAGACGGTGGCGGGGGCGGGCGGCGGCAGCCGGCTGCTGTACGGGTGCATGGGGCTGGGCGGGAGCTGGGACCCCGGCCCCTACGGTCCCCGGGACGTGGATGCCGCCGAGGAGGCCGTGCACGCCGCCCTCGACATCGGGATCACCGTCTTCGACCACGCCGACATCTACCGGCACGGCAAGTCCGAGGCGGTCTTCGGCGAGGTGCTGGCCCGGACGCCCGGACTCCGCGAGCGGATCACCCTGCAGACCAAGTGCGGCATCCGTCTGCCCGGCCCGGACGGCGGACCCGGCCTGTACGACCTGCGCGGCCCGAGCATCGTGCGGCGGGTCGAGGAGAGCCTCGAACGGCTGCGGACCGACGTCGTCGACGTGCTCCTGCTGCACCGCCCCGACCCCCTCGCCGACCCCGGCGAGATCGCGTCCGCCCTGATGTCCCTGCACGGCCGGGGGCTGGTGCGGTCCTTCGGCGTGTCCAACGCGGGCGCCGCCCAGATCGCCCGCCTCCAGGCGCGCCTCGGCGTGCCGCTGGTCGCCAACCAGCTGGAGATGAGCCTGCACAGCCGCGCCTGGGTGGAGTCCGGGGTCCTGCTCAACACCCCCGGCGGCGCGGCCGGCGGATTCCCGTTCGGGACGCTGGAGCACTGCCTCGACCACGGCATCCGGCTCCAGGCCTGGGGCGCGCTGGCCCAGGGCCGGTTCACGGGACGGCAGCGCACCCCGGCCGAGCACGCCACCGCCGCCCTGCTCGAAGAGCTGGCGCGGAAGAAGGACACCACCCCGGAGTCGGTGCTGCTGTGGTGGCTGACCCGGCACCCGGCGGGCATCGCCCCGGTGATCGGCACGGCGCGCCCCGACCGGATCCGCGCCTGCCGCGACGCGGCCCTCGGCCCGTCCGGCCTCACGCACGAGGAGTGGTACGCGCTCTGGACCACGGCCCGGGGCGTACCGCTGCCCTGATCACTCGTCCCGCCGGCCGGGGGCGAGGTGGGCCACCACCTCGGCCAGGTCCTCGCACACCTCCTCGATCTTCAGGCGGACGTTGTTCTGCTCGGTGACCATGGCCGACAGCAGCAGTCCCGTCAGGGCCGCCGCCCCGTTGAGCGCCTGGAGGTTGACCATGACCTCCAGCAGGCTGTGCTGGGCGAAGGGGCCGGCCTGCTCGATCGCCGCCCCGACGGCCACCACGGACACCAGCAGGGCGCAGGGCGCGCTGCCGGCCAGCTGGAAGCGCACGGCGGCCCAGATGAGCAGCGGGAAGACGAGGAAGAGCAGGGACATGCGGCTGTGGGTGGCCAGGGCGGTCACCACGCCCGCCGCGACCATCAGTGCGACCCCCTCGGCCACCCGGAAGGGGTCCCTGGGCATCCGGGCCCGGCTCAGGACCAGCAGCATCGGGGTCACCAGGAGGACTCCCATGGTGTCCCCGGCCCACCAGGCGGCCCACACCCCCCAGAAGTGCGAAGCCGGCAGGTTCCCGGTGGCCAGCAGCGTCCCGGCGCCGGCGGTGGCACTGATCAGCGTCGGCAGCAGACCGCCCAGGAAGACCAGCGCCAGCCCGTCCCGCAGCCGGTCGAGTTCGGCCCGGAAGCCGGCCCGGCGGAGCAGGGCGTAGGCGCACAGCGGGGCGAGGGTGTTGCCCGCGACAATGGCGAGGTCGACGGGACGGAAGGCGCTGATCCCCTCGATGGCCAGGTACGTGCCGAGGGCGATGCCCGGCCAGATCCGGGGGCCGAACCAGAGCAGCGCGGCCAGGGCGATCCCGGTGGGCGGCCACAGGGGGGTGACGACCGAGCCCTCGACGACCACCTGCCGCAGCAGGCCGAGCCGGCCGCTCAGGTAGTAGGCGGCGGCGACCCCGATGATCCGCAGGAGCGCCTCGGTCGGACCTCGCCATTGCAGGGTGCGCACCACAGCATCAGACAACAGCCCGGCCGCCGGGGCGGGGCGTGACACGCCCGGCGGGGATCAGGGGCCCACCGCGTCGTGGCTCAGGACGAGCACCGCGGCGTCGTCGGCGTGGCCGGTGGAGTCGGCGACCTTCATCACCTCGGCGGCCAGTTCGTCGGGGTCGCCGCCCGCCGCCTCCCGGACGATCCGCAGCACCCGTTCCAGGCCCACCTCGATCGGGAACGCCGGGCCCTCGACGACGCCGTCGGTCAGCAGGACGATCGAGCCCGCCTCGGTCAGCCGGCGCCGGGTGACCGAGTACCGCGCTCCGGGGACCGTGCCCAGGGGCGGGCCGCCCGCGTCCTCGGCGAGGCCGTGGCGGCCGCCGGTGGTGGCCCACACGGTCGGCACGTGCCCGGCGCGGGCGCTGGCGAGGTCCCCGGTGCGGGGGTCGTAGCGGAGCAGGGTGCAGGTGGCGAACAGCTCGCTGTCGAGGGAGAGCAGCACGTCGTTGGCCCGGCCGAGCACCTCGCCGGGGTCGGTGACGACGGCCGACACGGCGCGCAGGCAGACCCTCACCTGGCCCATGAACGCGGCGGCGGCCACGTCGTGCCCCTGGACGTCGCCGATGGAGAAGGCGAGGGCGTCCCCGGCCACCCGGAACCCGTCGTACCAGTCGCCGCCGATCTCCAGGCCGTGCTGGGCGGGCGCGTACCGGGCCGCGGTCCGCAGGCCGGGCAGGACCGGCAGGGAGGACGGCAGCATCTCGCGCTGGAGGGCCCCGGCCAGCTCCACCCGGGCGTGCTGGAACCGCGCCCCTTCCCGCGCCTCGGCGCTGAGCCGTCCCAGCATGCTCAGCAGGTCGGCACTGTCGGGCCGGTGCGGCTGACGCCGAGGGGTCACGGACCCCTCCGGGGTATGTCCATGGTCTCCCTGCTCCCGCCACGCGAAGATCCAGGCCCATCATATTTCGGCGCTCGCGTTCCCGCTGTTCAGGGCCGGTGGGACACGGGGAGCCCCGGACCGGCCCCCGGCTCCGACGCCTGCTGGATCCTCGCCCTGCCCGCCGAGGGCCACGCCGTCCCGTCCATGCCGACGGTTCCGTCGCCCGGCCACGCGGAGCAGTGTTCCGCCAGGTGACGGGCTCGGAGCTCACGTGCTGCAACGTCGTCTGCGTTCTCCAGGCTGCTGACGTCCTGGCCCCACGCTCTCATGGCGTCCAGGACGAGCGCTCGGTAGTGGTTGTCGGGGCTGGTGGCCAGCAGACGACAGGCGTGCTCGACCAGATCCCGCCGGTGGGCGGCCAGATCCGGGTGTTCTGCGAGGGGGAGGGCGGCGACGAGAGCCGTGTCGCGTACCTCCGGGTTCTCGTGGCCGAGAAGGGGACGGACTGCGGAGAAGAGCACCGGCCTCAGGTCCCGGAACGCACGCATCTCCCGGTATCCATCGAGGAACCCCGCTCCGCGTTGGCGTTCGCCGATGGCCACGCGCTCGTCGTCGGCGTCGCGGGCGGTGTCGCCGAGCCATTCGAGCAGCCTCACGAGGGTCGGGCGGTGCGTCGGCCGATCGGTACCGGGGACGGCCTCACCTACCGTGATGGCCGGGTGGTGGAGGACTGCCGCTACGTACGACGCCACGGACGCGGCAGCCTCGTAGAGGGTGTTCTGATCGGTCACCGCCCTGAACGCTTCATCGGCAGCGGCTGTCCTGACGACGGGGTCGGGGTCGAGCAGGCGTTCCAGTGCCGCCGGCAGGTTCTCGCCGTTCCCGGACACGGTGGCGGTCGATGCCCAGTCCGTACCCGCCAACAAGGCCTGGTGGGGCGGTAGCTCGTCGGGCTGAGGACTCTCGTTCCACCGGGGGCTGTCAGTCATGAACGGAGGCTATCGGCGTTACGGAAGTCGAGCCGTAGCCTGTCGTGACCGACATCTGCGGGCACCTGCGGCCGCAGGTGCAGGATCCGCTTGCCGTCCAGTACGTACGCCGTGGCCATCCGGGGATCCTACGGGGCATCAGCACGGCCTGATTCCGCTTACAGTGACGGGCTTTCGGATGGAACCGGGATGCCCGGATTTACATCCTCCTGCGTAAGCTCATGATCGACTCGGAGCTCCGGCCGCCGCCCCTCGAAACGTTCGGCGCGAGGCCCGGCTCCGGGTTCGGGAACCGCACCGACCGAGTAAGAGGAACAACGTGCCCCTGCCCATGAACCGCCGTCTGGCCGTCAGCGCCGCTCTGCTGGCCACGGTCGCCGCCGTGGTGCCCGCCACCGCCGCGCAGGCCGCGCCCGCTGCCTTCCCGCAGGCCGCGGCGGCCGCCGCCACCCTGCCGGAGCCCGATCTTGAGGCCGTGGCACAGGCGTTGCGCAACACCTCCGCCGCCGGGGCCCCCGGTGCGCTGGCCCGCATCGGCGACGGGAACAGGACCTTCGTCGAGAAGGTGGGGGTGCGCGACAAGGTCACCGGCCAGGCCATGGACCCGCAGGCCCGCTTCCGGATCGGCAGCGTCACCAAGACGTTCTCCACCGTCGTGCTGCTCCAGCTCGTGGACGAGAAGAAGATCGAGCTGGACCAGCCGGTCAACCGCTACCTGCCGGGGCTGCTGCCCGACGACCGGATCACCGTGCGCCACCTGCTGACCCACCGCAGCGGGCTCGCGGACTACACGAACGCCATGTTCGACAAGACCGTTCCCGGCTTCGAGGCCGTACGGAACAAGGTGTTCGGCTACGACGAGCTGGTCAAGCTCTCCCTGGCCGAGCCGCGCACGACGGAGCCGGGCGTCGCGTACAAGTACTCGAACACCAACTTCGTGGTCGTCGGCATGCTCATCGAGAAGGCCACGAACCGGCCGGTGGCCAAGGAGTACGAGCGCCGCATCATCAAGCCGCTGAAGCTGCGCAACACCTCGTACGTGCACCCCGACGCGAAGATCAAGGGGCTGCACACGAACGGCTACCTCACCCCGGACGAGGCCGGCGCCCCGCTGGTCGACTCCACCGAGCAGACGGTCTCCTGGGCCCAGTCGGCCGGCGCGATGATCTCCAACCCGGCGGACCTCGGCACCTTCATGTCCGCGCTGGTGAAGGGCAAGCTGGTGAAGCCCGCCCTGCTGGACGAGATGCTGACCATGACGCCCACCGACGCGACCAACACCCGCTTCTACGGGCTGGGCCTGCGCCGTTACGACCTCTCCTGCGGTACGTCGGTCTACGGGCACACGGGCACCGTGCAGGGCTTCTACACCTACGCCTTCACCACCCGCGACGGCGCCCGGACCCTCAGCGCCATGGCGAACACCTCGAACCAGGGCGCGGCCAACACCGCGCTGGGCGGCACCCTCGAAGGGGCCTTCTGCGGCAAGAAGCCGGTGACGGCGAACGCCCGCGGCTTCGCGCCGGCGGCCCCGGCCCCGGCCCCCGCCCCGGCCGAGGTGGACCTGCCGGAGCGCAACGCCCGATGAGGGCGGGCCGCCGCGGGCTCCGGCCCGCGGCGGCCGTCCGGCACCGGCCCGCTAGGCTCGGGCCCGAACGACCGTCACTTCAGGGGGTTCCCACCGCCATGACCATCCACCGTCCCGGCCTGCCCGGGGACCTGCCTCCCGCCGAGCTGCTGTGGGCCCACTGGGCCCTGGTCGCGGTGCTGGAGGCCAGTACCGAGGCGGAGGGCCACGGCGTCCACCGCAGCGGGCACTGGATCGACGACGAGGGGCTCCACCTCGACGACGGCGGCTGCACCTGGTGGACCTTCGCCCCGGCGGGGGACGGCCGCCACGTGCTCTACGGCGAGGACGAGTCGAGCGGCGTCAAGTGGCACGAGCCGGCCGTGGACATGCTGGCGGGCGGCCCGGACTGGCTGCCGTACGAAGACCTGCGCGACCTGCTCGCCGGCTGGCAGCTGGGGTGCGTCTACTGGTCCGAGGGCGGCTCCTGGGCCCGCGCGGCCTATCCGCAGGACCTGGGCGACGACGGCCTGGACTGCGGGATGAGCCGTTTCGTCGAGCGCGACAAGCTCCTGCGCCTGATCGACGGGGCCTGGGACGACTGCGGCTGCGGCCCGGCCCCCGGCCACCGCGAGACGGTGGAGCGGCTGCTCGACGCCGCCGTGCGCCGTGAACTCGCGCCCGGGGCGCTGGAGGAGGTGGCCGCCGGCTGTTCCTGCGGGAACTGGGACCTGCCGGCCATGCTGCGCGCGCTGGACCTCTCCGGGCTCTCCCCTCAGAGGGTGACCCAGTAGCGGCGCTTGGGGCCGACCAGGGTCTCCCGTACGTCCTCCAGTACGCCGCCGCCCCGTTCGATGGTGCGGGCGGAGGCCGCGTTGCCGGGGTCGCAGGTGAGCAGGACCCGGTCCATGCCCAGCAGTCGCGCCTCGTGCAGGACCTCGCCCAGGGCCCAGCCGGCCAGGCCGCGCCCGCGCGCCGAGGGGCGGACCCCGTAGCCGATGTGGCCGCCCGCGTCGAGCAGGAAGGCGTTCAGGTAGTGCCGCAGGTCGATGGCGCCCAGGTAGGTGTCGCCCTCGGTGATCCACCAGTGGGTGGCGTGGACCCGGCCCTGCTCGACGGGTGCCGTCCGGTCGGCCCGGCGGCGCAGCCTGCCGGTCCACTCGGCGAAGCCCTCCGGGGTCGTGACGTCGTCGTCGGCGCCGAGCCCGGCGCCGTCCATGTGGGCGTCGGGGCCCCATTCCTCCTGAGCGGCGAGCCAGGAGGAGTGCAGGCGGGGAGTGGGGGCGACCAGTTCGGGCATGCCCCGGACGGTAACAGTCCGATGATCGGACCGTTCAATCCGGCGCCAGGCCCGGTCGGCCCCGCCGCGCTCCCTCAGCCCTCCGTCACTCGACCGGAGGGAACGCCGCCCACCGGGTGATGCCGAAGCCGTCCCCCTCCCGGCGGACCTCGACGGCTCCCCCGCCGCCGAAGTGGGCCGGCACCACCAGTTCCCGCAGCTCCGCGGCCCGGCCGAGGACCTGTCGGCGGGTGGCCGCGGACTGCTGCGGGTCCGCGCAGAAGCAGCTGTTGCAGGAGGGGGCGAGGACCTGGACCGGGCTGTGGAGGAGGTCGCCGACGAAGACGGCCCGGTCGGTGCCGGAGGCCAGCCGCAGCACCGAGGAGCCGGGGGTGTGGCCCGGGGCGGCTTCCAGGGTGAGGTTCCCGTCGATCCGGTGGGACCCCTCCCAGAGCACGGCCCGGCCGGCCCGGTGCACGGGCGCGACGCTGTCCTCGTAGATCAGCCGGTCGTCCTCCCGCACCCCCTTGGCGTACCCTCCGCGCGGACCGAAGTGGTGGTCGTCGGCGGCCGGGATCAGGTAGCGGGCGTTGGGGAAGGCGGGCACCCACTCCCCCGCGGCGTCGATCGTGTTCCAGCCGACGTGGTCGGCGTGCAGGTGCGTGTTGACGACGTAGTCCACCTCCCGCGGGTCGACGCCCGCCCGGGCCAGGGCTCCCAGGAAATCGCCCTCCCGCCGGTGGAACAGCGGGGCGCTCGGGCGTTCGCGTCCGTTGCCCACGCCGGTGTCCACCACGACGGTGGTGCCGCCGCTGCGCAGCACCCAGGTCTGCAGGGCCATCACCGCACGGCCGTCCTCCGCGCGCACGTGGTCGGGGACCAGCCAGTGCTCGTTCTCCTTCCACAGGTGCTCCCCGGCCCCGGGGACCAGGTCCGTGACGGGGCCGAAGGGCCCCTGCCACTCGATCACCCGGATGACCTCGACGTCGCCGAGGAGCATGCCGTTCGCCTTCGCGTCCGCCTTCGCGTTTTCCATGATCGTCACTGTATGAGGGGCGAGGTGAGCGGCTCAATGCCCGCAGCGCTCTTCCGGATACGAGAGCGGCTCACCGGGGCCCCTTCGATAGGCTGGCGCGGTGGATGTGGTGAGCGACGCGATCTCGGCCGTACGGGTCGGCAGGCCCTCCTCCGACCGGGTGCGGGTGGGCGGCAGCTGGTGCGCGCGCTTCGCCCCGTACGACGGCGCCGGCTTTCACGTCGTCCTGGAGGGCGGCTGCTGGCTGCTGCCCGACGGCGGCCCGCCCGTGTCCCTGGGCGCGGGTGATGCGGTGCTGCTCCCGCACGGTACGGGCCACGTGATCGCCGACGCCCCCGCCGACGCGGAGGCCGTGGCGCGGGCGGTGCCGTTCGAGTCGCTGAGGGCGGCGTGGCGGCGGCAGGAGCCGCCGGGCGGCGGCGCGGGCACGGTGGAGATGCTGTGCGGCAAGTACCGGCTCGACCGCAGCCGGGCGCACCCGCTGATGGCGGAGCTGCCGCCGGTGGTGCACCTGCCGAACCGGGTGGGCAGCCACCCCGAGCTGCGCTCCGCGATCGATCTGCTGGGCCGCGAGCTGGACGGGCAGCGGCCGGGGGCCGGTATCGCGGTGCCCGGTCTGCTCGACCTGCTCCTCGTCTACATGGTCCGCTCCTGGCTGGCGTCCGGGGGTGCGGCGGGCGGCTGGCCGGCGGTGCTGGGGGACCCGGTGGCCGCCCGCGCGCTGCGGGCGCTGCACGCCGACCCGGCCGCGCCGTGGACCGTCGAGCGGCTGGCCGCCGAGGCGGGGGTGTCCCGTCCGACGCTGACGCGGCGGTTCACGGCCCTGGTGGGGCGGCCCCCGATGGCGTACCTCGCCTGGTGGCGGCTGAACCTCGCCGCCACCCTGCTGCGCGGCACCGAGGATCCGCTGGCCGCCGTGGCGCGCCGGGTCGGGTACGGCACCGCGTACTCCCTGTCGCACGCCTTCAGCCGCGAGTTCGGTACGACTCCGGGCCGGTACCGGGCGCGGGAGGCCGCCGGCGCGGCACCCGCCGGATAGCGGGCGGACCCCGGGGAACATTGGCCGGAATCCGCCCCTACACTTTGTCCTTCGTTTACCCATGCCCTCCGAACCGCGCAGGAGCCCACGCATGCCCCACCTCATACGCCGCCCCGTCCGGGCGGCGGTCCTGGCCGCCGCCTCCCTGTTGGCGGTCCCCGCCCTGGCGGCCTGCGGCAGCGATGCGAAGGCTCCGGCTGCGGCGAAGCCCTCGGGGGCGGCCTCCGCCACGGCACCCGCCCCGCTGCCGGCCCTGCCGGCCGCCCTGACCGGGCAGAAGCCCGAGTGGCGGACCTGCCCGGCGCCGTCGGCGGCCCAGGGCGGCGGCAAGGCCCCGGGGGCGGCCTGGGAGTGCGCCGCCATGAAGGCGCCGCTCGACTACGCCAAGCCGGCCGGCGAGACCATCGACGTGGCCCTGATCCGCAAGAAGGCCACCGACGCCGGCAAGCGGATCGGCTCCCTGGTCTACAACTTCGGCGGCCCCGGCGCCTCCGGCGTCGCCACGCTCCCGCAGGCGGCGGCGGAGTACAAGAAGCTGAACGCGGCCTACGACCTGGTCAGCTTCGACCCTCGCGGTGTAGGCGGCAGCGCCCCGGTGCTCTGCCTGGACGACAAGACGCTCGACGAGGACCCCGGCACCGGCAACACCCTGGAGGACCTCAAGAAGTTCACCGAGGCCTGCAAGCAGAAGTCCGCCCGGCTCCTCCCCCACGTCGGAACGGCCGACACCGCCCGCGACATGGACCTGATGCGCCAGGTCCTCGGCGACCAGAAGCTGAACTACTTCGGCATCTCCTACGGCACCCAGCTGGGCGGCGTCTACGCCCACCTGTTCCCGAAGAACGTCGGCCGCACCGTGTTCGACGCCGTCGTCGACCCCACCGCGGACGAGGCCCAGGTCAGCCTCGGCCAGGCCAAGGGCTTCCAGCTGGCGCTGGAGCACGCCATGAAGTACTGCCGCGACAAGTACACCGCCAACTGCCCCACCGGCCCGAGCGACGCCGAGGGCAACAAGCGGATCGCCGAGCTGCTGGAGAAGCTGAAGACGAAGCCCGCCGCCACCGAAGGCGGCCGCAAGCTCACCTCCGACCTCGCGCTCACCGGCATCGCCGCCAGCCTCTACGACAAGGAGGCCTGGGAGTACCTCGTCCAGGGCCTCGGCGAGCTGCGCCAGCTCGGCACGGGCAACGTCCTGCTGGCCCTCGCCGACTCCTACAGCGGGCGCGGCGAGGACGGCCGCTACGACAACTCCAACGCCGCGCAGGCGGCGATCAACTGCGTCGACACCAGCCGCCGGTACACCGCCGAGGAGAAGGCGGCGCAGGAGCCCGCCTTCCGCGCGGCCTCCCCGGTGTTCGGCCCGGAGCTGGTGGAGGGCCTGCTCGGCTGCTCGCAGTGGCCGGTCCGCGGCACCACCGACAAGCCGCAGGTCTCCGCCGAGGGCGCGGCCCCGATCGTGGTGATCGGCAACACGGGCGACCCGGCCACCCCCGTCGAGGGTGCCAAGCGCATGGCGGACTCGCTCGGCCGGGGCGTCGGCGTCAACCTCACCGTCAAGGGCGAGGGGCACGGCGTCTACGGCAAGAACTCCTGCGCCACCAAGGCCGTCGACGCGTTCCTCGTCGACGGCACCGCTCCGGCGGACGGGACCCAGTGCTCGTGACCGCCCATCTCCGCCCGTACCGACCTCTGTTCGGCTGCCGCCAGGCCGCCGCCTACACTTGTGCCGCCCGGCCCGCGGTGCCGGCTTCAGGGGAGTGAATCCTAAGTGAGCAGCACCAGCAGTGATGCGCCGATCTACGCCCAGCTCGTCCGCGAGCGCGGCGACGTACCCGGTCAGGTCCGGCGGGAGGCAGAGGAGATCCTGCGCCACCTGGCCCAGGTGATGGCCTGGCGTCCCTCGTCGGCCGGCCTGCCGAACTGGCGGCCCCACCAGTAGGAGGAACGGCCCCGGGGCGCGCCCGCCGCGCCCCGGGTCGGCCCGGTGTGGTGCCCGCCGCCACGGCGCGGCCGCCGAGTGTGGCGGCGGCGCACATCGGCACGGGGTCCCGGGCGTCCTTAACGTTCGGGGCATGACCAGCGAGATCAGCACCTCATCCGGTGGAACGGGCGCCGTCCTGGCGGGACGCGTGGCCATGGTGACCGGCGGCGGCAGCGGCATCGGGCGGGCCTGCGCGGTGGCGCTCGCCGGCGCGGGCGCCTTCGTCCACGTCGTCGACGTGGACGCGCGGGCCGCCGGGGCGGTGGCGGAGCTCGTCGGCGGGACGGCCCACGCCGCCGACCTCGCCGACCCCGACGCGATCGGCCGGCTGCCCGCCGAGGCCGACGTCCTCGTCAACAACGCCGGGCTCCAGCACGTGGCGGCCATCGAGGACTTCCCGCCCGAGCGGTTCGAGACCATCCAGAAGGTGATGGTCACCGCCCCGTTCCTGCTGCTGCGGCGGATCCTGCCGCACATGTACGGGCGGGGCTGGGGCCGGATCGTCAACATCTCCAGCGTCCACGGGCTACGGGCCAGCGCCTTCAAGTCCGCGTACGTGACCGCCAAGCACGGGCTGGAGGGGCTCAGCAAGGTCACCGCCCTGGAGGGCGCCCCGCACGGGGTGACGAGCAACTGCGTGAGCCCCGGATACGTCCGCACCCCGCTGGTCGAGCGGCAGATCGCCGCCCAGGCCGAGGCGCACGGCATCCCCGCCTCCCGGGTGGTCGCCGAGGTGCTGCTGCGGGGTTCCGCGATCAAGCGGCTGATCGAGCCCGAGGAGGTGGCGGCGGTCGCCCTGTGGCTCTGCGGCCCCCACACGGGCCACGTCACCGGCACCTCCGTGCCCATGGACGGCGGCTGGACCGCCGCCTGAGCCGGGCACCCGGACCCGGACACCCCCCTGAAAGGGCGGGTACCGGGCCCTCGGCGGCTCTCGTTACGTTCTCCGCGTCAACGACGTCCTGACGACAGGAGAGAGCGAGTGGTGCGAACGTTGGGCCGGTTCGGCGGACGCGGCGCGGTGGCCGCCCTGATGGGGCTGCTGGTCCTGCTGCTGCCGGTGTCGCCGGCGCAGGCGGCCGAGAACCCGGGCATCCGGTACACGACGAGTTTCCGCGACGCGGCCACCTACGAGCTGCGGGCCGCCGTCAGCTGGAAGTGCCTCGACATCCGCGGCGGCGGGCGTCCCCAGGAGGGGACGATCATCCAGACCTTCGACTGCAAGGAGGCGCTGCACCAGCGCTTCCACTTCCAGAACGTGGGCAACGGCAACTTCACCATCGGCGCGTTCGGCGTCTACTGCCTGGGCACGCAGGGCGGCGGCACCGCGCCCGGCACGGCGATGGTCCTGGCCACCGGGTGGGGCTGCTCCACCTTCACGTGGGCGTACCGGGGCACGGACGCCTACCCGAACCGCTGGGAGATCGTGGAGGCGAGCACCGGGCAGTGCATCCGGGACACCGGCCGCCGCTCGCCCGTGGTCCTCGGCGCCTGCGGCAGCACCAGTACCCCCTGGCCGGAGGTCTGGGCCCCGCAGTACAAGGGCCAGTACAACTACGACCAGATCGGCTGAGGGCGGATCACAGCCGGGTGGGTCGGACGCGGCACGGCGGGGTTCCCGCCGTGCCGCGTTCCGCGTGGTCGGGCCCCTTTCCTTGGGCCGCCCTTTCCGCCACCTTAAGCGGAACCTAAGGTTCGCCGATGCCGCCCCGAAACGAACGGATGTCCGTTTCGGGGCGACTAGCGTGCTGCCCCGTATCCCACTCCCCGTCATACGAAGGCAGGCACTCCATGGGCAGCAGCACGGGCGGACACCGGCGCAGGGCGAGCGGCAGGGCGAAGGCCGCGGGTGCGGTCGTGGTGGCGGCGGTGCTGGGTGGCGCGGCCTTCGCGTTCACCGGTACCGCCCAGGCCACGTCCGTCGGGGCCGTGTACACCAAGTCCAGTTCCTGGAGCGGCGGTTACACCGCCCAGTACGTGATCACCAACGACACCGGCCGGGAGCTGGCCGGCTGGACGCTCCGGTTCGACCTGCCGGCGGGGGTGCGGATCGGCTCGCTGTGGAACGGAACCCATACCGTCGACGGGCAGCGGGTCACCGTGAAGCCCGCCGCCTGGAACGGGGTGCTGGCGCCGGGCGCGTCCGTCACCGTCGGGTTCGTGGCGAGCGGCGCGGGTGCGGGGACGCCGGGCGACCCCACGCGTTGCCTGATCAACGACGTCAAGTGCTCGGTGGACCAGGGGGCCACGCCGCTGCCCAGCGGCCGGCCGACGACGGCGCCGACCGCCGCACCGACGGCCGCTCCGACGGCCACGGCCACGGCCACCGCCACCGCGTCCCCGGCGGTGCCGCCCTCCCCCGCGCCGACCGGCGCCCCGGCCGGCGGCGCGCGGTTCGCCCCGTACGTGGACACCTCGCTGTACCCCGCGTACGACCTCCTCGACACCGCGAGCAGGACCGGGGTCAAGGAGTTCCACCTCGCCTTCGTCACGGCCGGCGGCGGCTGTTCGCCGCTGTGGGGCGGCGTCACGCAGCTCGCGGACGACCGGGTCGCGTCCCAGATCGGCGCGCTGCGCAAGGCCGGCGGCGACGTGCGGGTGTCGTTCGGCGGGGCCGCCGGGCGCGAGCTGGCCCTGAACTGCGCCACCGTCGACGAGCTGGCCGCCGCGTACGGGAAGGTGGTCGACGCGTACCGGCTCACCAAGGTCGACTTCGACATCGAGGGCGCCGCCCTGCCCGACACCGCCGCCAACACGCGCCGCGCGCAGGCGATAGCCCGGCTGCAGAAGTCCCACCCGGGGCTCGACGTGGCCTTCACCCTGCCGGTGATGCCGGAGGGGCTGACCCAGCCGGGCGTGGCCCTGCTGGCGGACGCCGCGAAGAACGGCGTGCGGATCGGCTCCGTGAACATCATGGCGATGGACTACGGACCGGCGTACTCCGGGGACATGGGCCAGTACGCGGTGCAGGCGGCGACCGCCACGCAGGCCCAGCTCAAGGGCGTGCTCGGGCTCTCGGACGCGGCGGCCTGGAAGGCCCTGGCGGTCACCCCGATGATCGGGGTCAACGACGTCGCGAGCGAGGTCTTCGGGGTGGCGGACGCGACCGAGCTCGTGCGCTTCGCCCAGGCGAAGGGGATCGGGCGGCTGGCGATGTGGTCGTCGGCGCGCGACCGCCAGTGCCCGGCGGGCGCCCTGGACCACGCCGACGCCACCTGCAGCTCGATCCTCCAGGAACCCCTGGCCTTCGCCAAGGCGTTCGCCGCGTTCCGCTAGGCCGCCTCTTCCGGATCTTGCCGGTCAAGCCCGCGTCGTCCGGTGCCGTGCATCGGCGCGTTGGCGGGGCGCCCTTGTACTGGACGTACTGGGGTGCTCCGCCAACGCGGCGAGGTGCGGTGCCGGGCGGCGCGGGTCTGGGGGCACCTCCCAGCGGTAGCTGGGGGAGCGAGATCCGGAAGAGACGGCCTGGGCAAGCGTCGGGGCTCCGCCGGAGGTCCGGTGGAGCCCCGGTCGAGCCGGGCGGGGGGTCAGGCGGTGCAGGACGGGCACAGGCCCCGGTAGGTGATCTCGGCACCGGACACCGAGAAGCCGAAGCGCTCGCCCGCCGGGAGGTCGGACAGCGGGTTCCCGGCGGGGTGGACGTCCCGGATCAGGCCGCAGCCGGAGCAGACCAGGTGGTGGTGCGGGTGGTGCGCGTTGGGGTCGTAGCGCTTCGCCCGGCCGTCGGTGGAGACCTCCGCCACCTCCCCGAGGGCGACCAGCTCGCCCAGGGCGTTGTATACGGTGGCGCGGGAGATCTCGGGGAGCCGGTCCACGGCCCGGGCGTGCACCTCGTCCGCGGTGAGGTGCACGTGCTCGCCGTCCAGGACCTCCGCGACGACGCGCCTCTGGGACGTCAGACGCCAGCCGCGCCTGCGCAGCCGGTCCAGCAGGTCGCTCATGTCGGCTCACCCTCTCAGGTTCGACGGGCCGCCCGGGATTCCGGAGGTCCGCTGGAACCTCGGAATCCGGGCTTGGTCTGCGTCTTGACTTGGACTGTGTCCATCGTAGGATCTGACGCGTTGATAGCCAAGGGTTGAGAAGACCGTTCCTGAACAGCGTGACCCGCCTGGTCCGGAAGGATTTGCATGTCTGAGAACCATGACGCAGCCGTCGAGGCACAGGGTGCGGGCGGTTGCCCGGTCGCGCACGAGCGCGCCCCCCACCCCACCCAGGGCGGCGGAAACCGCCAGTGGTGGCCCGAGCGCCTCAATCTGAAGATCCTCGCCAAGAACCCCGCCGTGGCCAACCCGCTCGGCGAGGGTTTCGACTACTCCGAGGCCTTCAAGACCCTCGACCTCCCCGCCGTGAAGCGGGACATCGAGGAGGTCCTGACCACCTCGCAGGACTGGTGGCCGGCCGACTTCGGCCACTACGGCCCCTTCATGATCCGGATGGCCTGGCACAGCGCCGGCACCTACCGGATCAGCGACGGCCGCGGCGGCGCCGGCGCCGGTCAGCAGCGCTTCGCGCCGCTCAACAGCTGGCCGGACAACGCCAACCTCGACAAGGCGCGCCGGCTGCTGTGGCCCGTGAAGAAGAAGTACGGGCAGAGCCTGTCCTGGGCCGACCTCCTGATCCTCACGGGCAACGTCGCCCTGGAGTCGATGGGCTTCGAGACCTTCGGCTTCGCCGGCGGCCGCGCCGACGTGTGGGAGCCCGACGAGGACGTCTACTGGGGCCCGGAGACCACCTGGCTGGACGACCAGCGCTACACCGGCGACCGCGAGCTCGAAGGCCCGCTCGGCGCCGTCCAGATGGGTCTGATCTACGTCAACCCCGAGGGCCCGAACGGGAACCCGGACCCGCTCGCCGCGGCCCGCGACATCCGCGAGACGTTCCGCCGGATGGCGATGAACGACGAGGAGACGGTCGCGCTGATAGCCGGCGGCCACACCTTCGGCAAGGCGCACGGCGCCGGCCCCGCCGACCACGTGGGCGCCGACCCCGAGGCGGCCCCGCTGGAGGCCCAGGGCTTCGGCTGGCAGAGCACGTACGGCTCCGGCAAGGGCGCCGACACCATCACCAGCGGCCTCGAGGTCACCTGGACCACGACGCCGACCCGGTGGAGCAACAACTTCTTCGAGAACCTCTTCGGCTACGAGTACGAGCTGACCACCAGCCCGGCCGGCGCCCAGCAGTGGGTGGCCAAGGACGGCGCGGGCGCCGGCACCATCCCGGACGCCCACGACCCTTCCAAGAGCCACGCGCCGACGATGCTGACGACGGACCTCTCGCTGCGCTTCGACCCGGCCTACGAGCAGATCTCCCGCCGCTTCCTGGAGCACCCGGAGCAGTTCGCGGACGCCTTCGCCCGCGCCTGGTTCAAGCTGACCCACCGCGACCTGGGCCCCGTCGTGCGCTACCTCGGCCCCGAGGTCCCGTCCGAGACCCTGCTGTGGCAGGACCCGCTGCCGGCCCTCGACCACGAGGTGGTCGACGCCGCGGACATCGCCTCCCTCAAGGAGCGCATCCTCGGCTCGGACCTGACGGTGTCCCAGCTGGTCTCCGTGGCTTGGGCGGCGGCCTCGTCCTTCCGCGGCAGCGACAAGCGCGGCGGCGCCAACGGCGCCCGTGTCCGCCTCCAGCCGCAGGCCGGCTGGGAGGTCAACGAGCCCGACCAACTCGCCGCGGTGCTGCGCGTCCTGGAGGGCGTCCGGGAGTCCTTCAACTCCGCCCAGACCGGCGGCAAGCGGGTCTCCCTCGCCGACTTGGTGGTGCTCGCCGGCACCGCCGCCGTCGAGCAGGCCGCCCGGGACGCCGGTCACGAGATCGAGGTGTCCTTCACCCCGGGCCGCGTGGACGCCACGCAGGAGCAGACCGACGTCGAGTCCTTCGCGGCGCTGGAGCCGGCCGCCGACGGCTTCCGCAACTACCTGGGCAAGGGCAACCGCCTGCCGGCCGAGTACCTGCTGGTCGACCGGGCGAACCTGCTGAACCTGTCCGCCCCCGAGCTGACCGTCCTCGTCGGCGGCCTGCGCGTCCTGGGCGCGAACCACCAGCAGTCCAAGCTCGGCGTGTTCACCGACGCCCCCGGCACGCTGACCAACGACTTCTTCGTCAACCTGCTCGACCTGGGCACGACGTGGAAGCCGGCCTCCGCGGACCAGACCACCTTCGAGGGCCGTGACGCCTCGACCGGTGCCCTGAAGTGGACCGGCACCCGCGCCGACCTCGTCTTCGGCTCGAACTCCGAGCTGCGGGCGGTGGCCGAGGTGTACGCGAGCGACGACGCGAAGCACAAGTTCGTGCAGGACTTCGCCGCCGCGTGGACCAAGGTCATGGACCTGGACCGGTTCGACCTGGTCTGAGGCACCTGACCGCGACGCCCCGGGCCGGCACGGCCCGGGGCGTCGCCGTGCTCGGCGCCCCGGCCGCGCGTGGCCGGTGGGCCGGTGGCGCGGCGTGTCGGCCATGCCGGGTCGGCTCAAGGCGCCCTCGTGCACGGGCGCGCGCCCGCGTACAGTCCGTGCTGCCCGACGTCGGCCGGACGTCTGCCGGACAGGAGAACAACCTTGGCCGCACACGCCGTTGCCGGGCGGTCCGCCCCGCCGGTGCCGGAGCTCGACGCCGCCGACGTCGAGCGGTGGCGGGCCGGCGGGGGCCCGCTGATCGAGCTGCTGGGCCTGGCGCGCGCACGGCTCGGCGGCCTCGCCGCCGTCCGGATCGGGCCGGAGCCCACCGTACTGGTGACCGGACCGGAGGCCGTGCAGCACGTGCTGGCCCGCCATCCCGACGGGTACGTCAAACGCTCCCACCGGGCCCGCCTGCTGATCGGCGACGGGCTGCTCGCCGCGACCGGGGACGCGTGGAAGCGGCAACGGCGGCTCCTCCAGTCGCAGTTCACCGGTACGGGCATGCGCCGCTACGAACGGCGGATCGCGGCGGCGGCCCGCACCACGGCGGAGCGCTGGGCCGGGTACGCGCGCAGCGGCGAGGTCTTCGACGTCGGCGAGGAGATGCGCCGGTTCGCCCTGGACACCATCTGGCGCGCGCTCACCGGCCACCCCCTGGACGACGGCACCGCGCACGAGCTCACCGCCGTGGCGGCCGTGGTGGCGGCGCTGCCGAGCCTGCCCGCCGACGGGGTGGAGGCCCGGGGACAGGTGGCCGCCGACCTCGCCCGGATCGACGCGGTGGCCCGTCGGGCCGTGGCGGCCGCCCGGGACCGGCAGGAGGGGCCGGAGGGGCCCGGGCTGCTCCAGGTGCTGGTGGACGCCTCCGCGTCGTACCCCGAGTACACGGACCGGCTGCTGCGCGACGAGCTCGTCACGCTGCTGGTCGCCGGGCACGAGACCACCGCCACCACCCTGACCTGGCTGTACCTGCTCCTGGACCGCCACCCCGCCGCCCGGGAGGAGGCCCTCGCCGCCGGCCCGGAGGGCTCGCCGGAGCGCCGGGAGGCCGTGCAGGCGCTGGTCGGCGAGACGCTGCGGCTCTACCCGTCGGCCTGGATCCTGCCCCGGCACGCGGCCGCGGCCGACACCCTCGCCGGGTACCGCGTGCCGGCCGGGACGGACCTGCTGGTGTGCCCGTACCTCACGCACCGCGACCCGGAGCTGTGGCCGGACCCCGAGCGCTTCGACCCGCGGCGGTTCACCACCCCGGGCGGGCGGCCGTCCCGGCAGGGCGCCTACCTGCCCTTCGGCATGGGTCCCCGGGCCTGCCTCGGCACGCAGTTCGCCCTGCGCGAGTCGACCGCCGTGCTGGAGCTGCTGCTGCCCCGGCACGTGCCGGTGTTCGACTCCGTTCCGCCGGGTGCCGCGTACGGCCTCACGGTCCGGCCGGACGGCCCGGCCCCGGCACGGCTCGCGCCCTCGCCCCACGGGAGGCCCGCATGACCCCGCCCGAGCGGGCGCCGGACCACGCCTGGCGCGACGAGCTGTACCGCGACCCGTACCCGCTCTACGCCCGGGCCCGCCGGGCCGCGGGGCTGACGTACCTGCCCGCCTTCGACGCCTGGCTGGTGGCGCGCGACCGGGACGTGCGGGAGGTGCTGCTGCGCGCGGAGGACTTCTCCTCGGTGAACTCCCTGACCCCCGACGTCGCGCTCCCGGACGCCGTCCTCGGGGTCCTGGCAGGCGGGTTCGGACCGCGGCCCACCGTCGTCTCCTCGGACGGCGCCGCCCACCGCCGGCACCGGGCCCCGCTGAACCGGGGGCTGTCCGCCGCCCGGGTGGCCGCGCTGCTCCCGCACGCCCGGGGCTGCGCGCGGGAGCTGGTGGACGCCCTGCCCGCGCACGGGCCGGCCGACCTGGTGGCGGCGTACGCCCGGCAGTTGCCGGGGCTGGTGATCGGGCGGCTGATCGGGCTGGACCCGGCGGACGTGCCGGCGGCCGTGCACGGCGGCTACCGGGCGGAGGAGCTGCTGTTCCGGCCGCTGCCGATGGCGGAGCAGGTGGCGGCCGCCGAGGACGTGGTCGCCCTCCAGCACCTGCTGGACGGCTACGTGCGCGCGCGGCGCGCCGAGCCCCGGGACGACCTCTGCTCGGCCATGGTCGGGGCCCTGGCCCCGGGTACGGGCGAGCTGACCGTGGAGCAGCGCCACGAGCTGGTGGCGAACCTGCAGAACCTGCTGATCGCCGGCTTCCTCACCACCGGCGCGCTCATCTCCACCGCCCTGATGCACCTGCTCGGCGACCGGCGGCAGTGGCGGATGCTCCGCGCGGACCCGTCGCTGGTCCCGGCGGCGGTGGAGGAGGCCGCGCGCCACGACGCGGCCGTCCAGGCGTTCCGGCGCCGCACCACCCGGCCGGTGACGCTGTCCGGGACCAGGCTGCCGGCCGGGGCGACCGTGCTGGTGGCGTACGGGTCGGCCAACCGCGACGAGCGCCGCCACGAGCGCGCCGGGGTGTTCGACATCGCGCGCGGGGCCGCCGGGCGGCCGCACCTGGCCTTCGGCCACGGGCCCCACGGCTGTCCGGGCTCCCGGCTGGCCCGCGAGCAACTGCGGCTGACGCTGGACCTGTTCGTGCGCCGGCTGCCGGGTCTGCGGCTGGACGGGGAGCGGCCGCCCCGGATGCGGCCCACCCTGGTCCACCGGTCGCCGCAGGAGCTGTACGTGTCCTGGTGAGATCCTGGGAGCAGGAGCTCCGGGAGGTCAGGAGGCACGCCATGTCACACGCCGAGGAATGGAAGGTCGGCGTCTACCTCATCGAGGAGGACGGTACGACCAAGGCCCGGGCGGTGCTGGAGACCGGGAAGGACACCCTGGTCGGGCGGGGCCGGGCGCGGTGCAACCCGCAGGACGTGGAGGTACCCGCCATCGGTGACGAGCTGGCGGCGAGCCGGGCGATGCGCGACCTGGCGGGCCAGCTGAGCCGGGCCGCGGACCGGGACCTGGCCGCGCTGGGCGCCGTACCGCAGGCCCCGCGCACCGGGTACGGCTGGCCGGACGACGCGGGCGGGCGGCGGTAGGCGGTCCCGGGCCGGGCCGGTCACGCAGAGGACCGGCCGCTCACCGCGGGTGTCCGGCGCCCGGGGGCCGCGCCGGGTCGGCCGGCGTCGCGCCGGCCGCACGGCGCCACCCGCCCGGCGCGACGGCAGGCCGTGCGGCCGCCGGGCGCGTTACGCTCGGACGCAGTGGCGCACGAGAGGGATGGTGCACATGTGCCGATGGCTCGCCTACTCCGGCTCGCCGATGCTCCTCGACGCCGTCCTCTACCAGCCGGAACACTCGCTGATCGAGCAGAGCCTGCACGCGCGGATGGGCGTCGAGTCCACGAACGGGGACGGTTTCGGCATCGGCTGGTACAGCGCCGACGGGGACGGCACCCCGGCGGTGTTCCGGGACATCGGTCCGGCGTGGAACAACCGGAACCTGCGGGAGCTGGCCTCGCACGTCCGCTCGCCGCTGTTCTTCGCACACGTGCGCGCCTCCACGGGTTCGGCGATCCAGCAGACCAACTGCCATCCGTTCCGGCACGGCCGGTGGCTGTGGATGCACAACGGCGCGATCACCGACTTCGCCCGCCTCCAGCGCGACCTGTGCATGGCCGTGGACCCGGCGCTGTTCCCCTGCATCGAGGGTTCGACGGACTCCGAGGTGATGTTCTACCTGGCGGTGACCTTCGGCCTGGACCAGGACCCGCCCGGGGCGGTCGCCCGGATGGCGGGCCTGGTGGAGCGGCTCGGCAAGGAGCACGGGGTCGCGGACCCGCTGCAGATGACCGTGGCGGTCAGCGAGGGCGAGCGCGTGTGGGCCTTCCGCTACTCCAGCCAGGGCACGTCCCGCTCGCTGTACTACAGCAGCCGGGCCGACACGGTCCGGCAGCTGTACCCGGAGCTGCCGTACCTGCGGGCCGTGTCCGACGCGACGCGGCTGGTGGTGTCCGAGCCGCTCGGGGACCTGCCGGGCGTGTGGAACGAGCTGCCCGAGGCGAGCTACGTGGTGGTGCCGTGGGACGGCCCGGAGGAGTTCCTGCCCTTCATCCCCGAGCTGCCCTGACCCGGCCGGGGCCGGGTCAGGGGTCCGGTGCGGGCCGGGGTCAGCAGATCCTGGGCAGCTGTTCCCCGATCGGCAGGTCGACCACGCGCGTGCCGCCGAGACCGGTGCGGGCCACGACGAGGCCGGGGTGGTCCTCGACCGCCTCGCCGATCACCGCGGCCCGGCGGCCGAGCGGGTGGGCCCGCATGGCGTCGAGGACGGCGTCGGCGTGCTCGCGGGGGACGAACGCGACGAGCTTGCCCTCGTTGGCCACGTAGAACGGGTCGAGGCCGAGGATCGCGCAGGCGTTGCCGACGGCCTCGGGCACCGGCACCCGGCCCTCCTGGACGACCACGCCGGTGCCGGAGGCGGCCGCGATCTCGTTGAGGGCGGCGGCCAGGCCGCCCCGGGTGGGGTCGCGCAGCACGTGCAGGTCGGGGGTGACGGCGAGCATCGACTGCACGAGTCCGCCGAGCGGCGCGCAGTCGCTGACGATGTCCGCCTCGAAGCCGAGGCCCTCGCGGACGCTCATAATGGCAACCCCGTGCAGACCGATGTCCCCGCTGACGATGACCACGTCGCCCGGGACGACCCGCTGCGGGCGCAGGTCCACTCCTTCGGGGACGAGGCCGATGCCTGAGGTGTTGATGTAGACGCCGTCGCCGTGGCCCACTTCGACGACCTTGGTGTCCCCGGTGGCCACCTCCACGCCCGCCGCGCGGGCGGCCGCGCCGAGGGCCTGGGCGATGCGGGCCACCGTGGCGGTCTCGACGCCCTCCTCCAGGATGAACCCGCAGGAGAGGTAGGCGGCCACGGCCCCGCTCATGGCGAGGTCGTTGACGGTGCCGTTGACCGCGAGGTCGCCGATGCTGCCGCCGGGGAAGAACAGCGGGCGCACCACGTACGAGTCGGTGGAGAAGGCCAGCCGGGCGCCGCCCAGGGTCAGGGTGGCCGAGTCTCCGAGCTGCGCGAGCGCCTCGCCGCCGTAGGCGGGGGCGAAGACGTGCCGAACGAGTTCGGCGGAGAGCGCGCCGCCGCCGCCGTGGCCCATCACCACGCGGGGGTGGTCGCGCAGGGGGGCCGGACAGGTCCAGCCCGAGACGTCCAGTGCGGTGTCAGACAACGGGGGTCGCCTCCAGCGGTGCCGTCTTGGCGGTCGGGATCTCCAGGCGCCGGTAGAGGTAGTACGCGGCGCAGGCGCCCTCGCTGGAGACCATGGTGGCGCCGAGCGGGGTGCGGGGGGTGCAGGCGGTGCCGAAGGCCTCGCACTCGTGCGGCTTGATCAGGCCCTGGAGGACCTCGCCGCTGCGGCAGGCGGCCGGCTCCCGGGTGTCGATCCCGGTCACCGAGAAGCGGTGTTCGGCGTCGAACTCCCGGTAGCGGGCGGAGAGCCGCCAGCCGCTGGCGGGGATGGTGCCGATGCCGCGCCAGGCGCGGTCGGTGACCTCGAAGACGTCCTCCAGCATGGCGAGGGCGGCCGGGTTGCCCTCGGGGCGGACGGCGCGGGCGTAGGCGTTGTCGACGGTGTGCTCGCCGCGCTCCAGCTGACGGACGGCCCGGCGTACGCCCTCCAGGATGTCGAGCGGCTCGAAGCCGGTGACCACGACGGGGACCCGGTACCGGGCGGCGAGGGCGGGGTACTCGGCGGTGCCCATCACGCTGCACACGTGGCCGGCGGCGAGGAAGGCCTGGACCCGGCAGCTCGGCGAGTTCATGATCGCCTCGATGGCCGGGGGGACCCGGACGTGGGAGACGAGCAGGCTGAAGTTGGTGATGCCGTGCTTCTTCGCCTGGTACACCGTCATGGCGTTGGGCGGTGCGGTGGTCTCGAAGCCGATGCCGAAGAAGACCACCTGGCGGTCGGGGTTCTCGCGGGCGATGCGCAGGGCGTCGAGGGGGGAGTAGACGACGCGTACGTCGCCGCCCTCGCCGCGCACCTGGAAGAGGTCGCGGCCGGTGCCGGGGACGCGGAGCATGTCGCCGAAGGAGCAGAAGATGACGCCGGGGCGGGAGGCGATCTCCAGGGCCTTGTCGATGACTTCGAGCGGGGTCACGCACACGGGGCAGCCGGGCCCGTGGATCAGTTCCACCTGTTCGGGCAGGAGCTGGTCGATGCCGTGCCGGATGATGGTGTGGGTCTGGCCGCCGCAGACCTCCATCAGCGCCCAGGGCCGGGTGACGGTGGCGTGGATGTCGTCGAGGAGCCGGCGGGCGAGGGCGGGGTCCTGGAACTCGTCGATGTACTTCACTGCTGCGCCGCCTCCCGCGGGACGTCTCCGTGGCCGGGTGCCTCCGGACCGGGGGCGCCGCCGAACTGTTCGGCCTGCTCCCAGGGGTCGCCGAACTCCTCCTGGAGCATGCCGAGTTCGGCGAAGAGCTCCAGGGTCTTGAGCGCGGACTCCTCGTCCAGGCGCTGGAGGGCGAAGCCGACGTGGACGATGGCGTACTCGCCGACCTCCAGGTCCGGCAGGTACTCCAGGCACACCTCCTTGACGACGCCGCCGAAGTCGACGGTGGCCATGCGGGTGCCGTCCTTCTCCCCGATGTCAATCACCCTGCCGGGTACCGCCAGGCACATGGGCCCCTCCTTGCTGTGGTTGTTCCGTGGCGCGGCCGGCCGTGGCCGCCGCCACCATGAGCTGGCCGAGGGCCAGTCCCCCGTCGTTCGGGGGGACCCGGTGCTGGCGCAGCACGGTGAAGCCGTGTTCCCGCAGCAGCCGTGAACAGGTGCCGGAGAGCAGGGTGTTGGCCATGACACCGCCGGTCAGGGCGACGGTGTCGAGGCCGTGCTCCGCGCGGGCGGCGAGGCAGGCGTCCGCGACGAGGGCGGCGACCGCGGTGTGGAAGCGGGCGGCGACCGTCCCGGGGGCGGTGCCCGCCCGTACGTCGGTGGCGACGGCGGCCAGGACCGGCGCCGGGTCGGCGGTGTACGGGCCCGGCGGGCCGGGCGGCGGGGGACGCAGGGCGAACCGGTAGCCGGGGTGCGGGTCGCCGGCGGGGGCGGCGAGGGCGGCCGCCTCCAGCTCGACGGCGGCCTGTGCCTCGTACCCGGCGAGGTGGCAGACGCCGGCCAGGGAGGAGACGGCGTCGAAGAGGCGCCCCATGCTGGAGGTGGGCACGCAGTTCAGGCCCCGCTCCAGCTGGCGTTCCAGTACGGGGAGTTCGGCGGGCGGGCAGGCCGCCACGGGGGGCAGGTCGGGGGTCCGGTCGAGGCCGGCGGCCCACAGGTGGGCCAGGGCCATCCGGTAGGGGCGCCGCACGGTGGCGTCGCCGCCGGGCAGGGGGACGTACGCGAGGTGCGCGAAGCGGGTGTGCCCGGTGTAGTCGGCGAGGAGCACCTCGCCGCCCCAGACGGCTCCGTCGTCGCCGTAGCCGGTGCCGTCGAAGGCGATCCCGATCACGCGCCGGCCGCCGTCCAGGCCGTGTTCGGCCATGGCGGAGGCGATGTGGGCGTGGTGGTGCTGGACGCGGACCAGGGGGCGGGCTCCCGCGTGCCGGACGGCCCACGCCGTGGAGCGGTAGCCGGGGTGCCGGTCGGCGGCGAACAGGGCGGGTGCCACTCCGGTGATGGACTCCAGCTGCCGTTCGGCGCCGGCGAAGGCGGTCTGGGTGGCCAGGTCGTCCATGTCGCCGATGTGCGCGGACAGCCAGGCCCGGCGGCCCTCGCCGAGGCAGAAGGCGTTCTTCAGGTCCCCGCCGGCGGCGAGGGTCGCCTGGACGGGGACGGGCAGCGCGAGCGGCAGCGGGGCGTGGCCGCGGGAGCGGCGCAGGGTCATCGGTTCGCCGTCGCAGACGCGCACCACGGAGTCGTCGCAGGGCACGTGGATGGGGCGGTCGTGGGTGAGCCAGGCGTCGGCGAGGCGGCCCAGGCGCTCCAGGGCCTCGGCGTCGTCGGTGACGATGGGCTCGCCGGAGAGGTTGCCGCTGGTCATCACGAGGAGCCGCGGCCCGGGCGGGTCGCCGGGCAGGCCCAGCAGCAGGTGGTGCACGGGCGTGTACGGGAGCATCACGCCGAGGTCGGGGCTGCGCGGGGCGACTTCGGCGGCGAGGGCGGCGGCCGCCGCGGGGCGGCGGCGCAGCAGCACGATGGGCCGTTCGGGTCCGGTGAGCAGGGCGCGTTCGGCGGGGCCGATCTCGGCGAGGTGCCCGATGTCGGCGAGGGTGCGGGCCATCAGGGCGAAGGGCTTGTCCCCTCGGGCCTTGCGCAGGCGCAGTGCGGCGACGGCGGCGGGCCGGGTGGCGTCGCAGGCGAGGTGGTACCCGCCGAGGCCCTTGACGGCGAGGACCGCCCCTTCGGCGAGGAGCCGGCGGGCTTCGGCGACGGGGTCGGCGGCGGTGCTCTCGCGGGGCGGCGTCCCGGTGAGCAGGCGCAGCCGGGGTCCGCAGGCGGGGCAGGCCACGGGCTGGGCGTGGAAGCGCCGGTCGGCGGGGTCGGCGTACTCGCGGGCGCAGTCGGGGCACATCGGGAAGCGGGCCATGGTGGTGTGGGCCCGGTCGTACGGGAGTCCGGTGACGATGGTGAAGCGGGGCCCGCAGTGGGTGCAGGTGATGAACGGGTGGCGGTGGCGGCGGTCGGCCGGGTCGGCGAGTTCGGCGAGGCAGTCGGCGCAGGTGGCGACGTCCGGGGAGACCAGGGTGCGGGCGGGGCCGCCGGAGCGCGAGGGGATGATCGTGAAGCCCTCGCCGGGGGTGGTGCCGACCGGGGGCAGGGGGTGGTGGTCGACGGTGTCGACGACGGCCAGGGGCGGGGCGTCTGCGGCGAGCCGTGCGCAGAACGCGGCGACGGCGGCGGGGGCGCCCTCGACCTCGGCGACGACGCCCTCGGGGGTGTTGGTGACGTGGCCGGCGAGGCCGAGTCCGGTGGCGCGGGTGTAGACGTAGGGGCGGAAGCCGACGCCCTGGACCACGCCGCGTACGGTGACGCGGCGGCGTTCCGCGGCCGCGTCCATCAGCGGGGTTCCTCCGAGCCGGCGGGCCGTCCGGGGGTGTGGTCGTGGACGTATCCGGCGCCGGGGCCGTGGACGTGCCCGGGGCCGTGGGTGCGCCCGGGGGCGTGGCCGGGGCCGGGGTGGGTGTGGCCCGGTCCGTGGGTGTGGGCCTGCGCGTGGGCGTGTGCCTGCGCGGGGGCGTGGCCGGGGCCGTGCGAGTGCCCCGGACCGTGCTCGTGGTCGTGGTCGTGCCCCGGGCCGTGGTCGTGCGGGCCGTGCGGGTGGGTGTGGCCCGGGACGTGGCGGGACATCACCGGGGTGTGGGGGCGGGTGCCGGCGGCGGTGCGCAGGGCGTGGTCCAGGAGGAGGCCCGTGCCCTCGGCGGAGCGGGCGGAGGTGCGGAGCACCTCCACGCCGGGGTTGACCCGCTGCACGTTCTCCCGGAAGGCGTCCTCGTCGAACCCGACGGCTTCCGCGATGTCGGTCTTGGTGATCAGGACCAGCTGCGCGAGTCCGAAGGCGGTCGGGTACTTCAGCGGCTTGTCCTCGCCCTCCGTCACCGAGGCGAGCACCACGCGCAGGGACTCCCCGAGGTCGTACGAGGCGGGGCAGACCAGGTTGCCGACGTTCTCGACGAAGAGCAGCCGGGTGTCCTCGGGGAGCCAGCCGTCGAGGTGGCGGCCCAGCATGTGGGCCTCCAGGTGGCAGAGGCCGTCGGTGAGGACCTGTCGGACCGGCGCGCCCGAACGGGCCAGCCGTACCGCGTCGTTCTCGGTGGCGAGGTCGGCGGTGAGCGCGGCCACGGGCACGCCGCGCTCGCGGGCGAGGGTCAGTTCGCGTTCCAGCAGGGCGGTCTTCCCGCTCCCCGGGCTGGAGAGCAGGTTGACCACCGCCGTTCCGCGGGCGGTGAGTTCGTCACGCAGGGCCTGCGCGGCCCCGTCGTTCTTGGCGAGCACCGCCTGTCGCAGGTCGACCACTCGGCACACGGCTCAGGCCTCCTCGGGGATCGGTTCGGGGGCGGGGGCGGGGGCGTCCTCCCAGACCACGCGGAGGATCCGTAGTTCGCGCCCGGTCAGGAGCTCCACGGCGGTGGCCTTCCCGCAGTCGGGGCAGCGCAGGTCGGGGGGCATGCCGACGGCCCACTCCCCCGTGCAGGAGGCACAGCGGGCGCGGGCCGGCACGGCGTGGGTGACGAGCTCGGCGCCTTCCAGGGGCGTCGCGGTGCAGGCCAGTCCGAAGGAGAAGGCCAGTGCGTCGGGGACGACACCGGCCAGTTCCCCGATCTCCAGCTCCACGCGGCTCACGGAGCGGGCCGCTCCGGCCTGGGCCGCCTCCGCCACCTGGTCCACGACGGCCATGGCGATCGACATCTCGTGCATCGGACTCCGTCCTGCCGGGCCTCATTAGACCGGCGGGGCGGGTGCCGGGCGGACGGGCGCGCCGACGCACCGGGGGCGCGTACGCCGTTCGGGCGGCGGGCGCCCGGCGGTCACATGCGGCTGATGCGCAGGTAGCGCCTCAGGTCGGGGAGCATCGTGACGACGACGGCGCCGAACAGGGCGGCGAGCGCGAACGCGACGGCCTTCTTCACGGGGTCCTCCTCGGGAGCAGTTCCTGGACCATGCGTACGGCGTGGGGGACGGCGGCGGCCACGGGCGGGCTCAGGCCGATGCCCTCCTCGACGGTGGCGGGTTCGCAGCCGACGACGAGGGTGCGCCGGGGCGGGGTGGCGCCGGTGCCGGCGCAGAGGGTGTCGAGGAGGGCGAGGACGGTGTCGGGGGACATGTCGTGCCCGTCGAGCACCGCGCCCCCGGGGTCGATGGGGCCGGTTCCGTCGGCCTCGATGAGGTGGAGGGTGCCGGGTGCGGAGCCGCGGGCGGTGGCGTCGACGAGGACGAGGGTGTCGTAGCCGTCCAGGAGCTGGTAGGCGAGGTGGACGCCGCGCACGCCGAAGTCGACCGCTTCCACTCCGTCGGGCAGCGGCTGCGCGGCCAGGGCGCGGACCGTCTCGACGCCGAAGCCGTCGTCGCCGAGGAAGACGTTGCCGATGCCGGCGACCAGGGTCCGGCCGTTCACGCGTCCTCCAGGGGGCTGACCTCGTCGGGCTGGAAGTACAGGAAGCGGCCCTGTTCCCTGCGGATGTCGGCGCCGGGGTCCCCGTCGACGGTGACGGCGAGGTGCACTCCGCCGTCGACGTCGTGGAGGACCGCTTCGACGCGGGCGGCGCTGCCGCGCAGGAACAGGTCCTGGGCGTCGGTGCGGCGCAGGCCGGGCCGCAGCAGGACGCGGCTGCCGGGGCCGACGGAGCGGCCTTCGACGGTGACGTGTTCGGGGGCCGGTTCGGCGGCGGCGCCGTGGGCCGGGTCCCACCAGGGGGTGTCCGGGGTGAACACGTCGTCGGGTACCGCCGCCCGGCCGGGCTCGGTGATCTCGCGCAGGGCGCGGACGGCGCCGTGCAGGCGTTCCAGCACCTCGGGGGGCATGGTCTCGGCGAGGTCGACGACGGCGGCGGCGCGCGGGTCGGTGCCGCGGGCCTCGCGCTTCTCCTGGTCGGTGAGGGCGGCGGTGCGCAGGGCGAGGATCTCGTCGATCTCCAGGGCGTCGTACATGGCGCCGGCGCTCTCGGGGGCGATCGCGGCGTGGTCCTCCAGGATGATCGGGGAGGACAGGACCACGTCGGCGCGGCCGTCCTCGCCGGCGAGGACGGGCCAGGTATGCCGGTTGGCGCAGCCGCGGACGGCCGGCCGGGCCCATTCGGGCGGGTCGGTCATGGAGAGGAAGGAGCCCGCGCCGAGGCCCAGCAGGAGGTGGGCGGCGACCAGGGAGCGGGGCAGGGCGCTGTCGCGGCCGGCGCCGGGCTCCGGGGTCCACGTGCCGGTGTTCTCGACGACGGCGGTGAGCTTCAGCGCCCGGTAGGGCACGTCGAGCTCCTCGGCGCGCAGCCGGACCTCGGCGTCGATCCGTTCGGCGCGCCGGACCAGGCGGCCGCGTTCGCGGCCGTCGGCGTCGGCGACGGGCTCGGTCTCCTCGCGGGCGGGGCGGACCAGGGGCAGGGTCACCTCGCCGGCGGCGAGTTCGGCGACGGGCACGGTCAGCTCGGCGTGCTCCTCGGTGCCCTCGTCCCAGGGGACGAGGACCCGGTCGGGCAGGTGGAGTTCGGGCACGGGGTGGAAGGAGCCGTCCCCGCGGGCCTCTTCGACGGTGCGCCGCCATGCGCGCAGGAAGCGGAGTTCGAGGTGGAGGTCGGTGTCGCCCCTGGGCTCCATCACCAGCTCGGTGCGCTGGAAGGAGTGTTCGCCGTGGGCGGGGCCCCAGGCGGGCGGGACCAGGACGCCGAACTGCCAGCGCATCCGGTTCTTGGCGGCGGAGGCCCGGTAGGGGTACAGCACGTACCCCTCGAAGAGGACGGCGTCGGCGAGTTGCCGGGCTGCCGCGAAGCGGGCGTCCGGCGGGGAGGTGGTGGTCACGGGGTCGTCCTCCCGGCGAGCCGGTCGAGGAGTGCGGCGGCCCGGACGGGCTCCGGGCCGCCGGCGGGGGTGTCCGGGGTGGCGGCGGCGTCCAGGAGGGTGCGTACGGTCGACTCCCAGGAGGCGAGGGCGTGCCGCGAGCGGAAGGCGAGGAGTTCGTCCATGGTGTCGCGGGGCAGCCGCAGCCAGCCGCAGCCGGGGAAGTGCTGTTCGATCATTTCCCGCCACACGGACACGGGCATCCGGTACGTGGCTTCGCGGTCCCAGGGGACGGGTTCGACGCGGAAGCCGCCGGAGCCGGTGAAGGCCGTGCCGGAGAACAGCATCAGCAGCGGGACGTCGCCGTCCTCGAGGGCGTCGAAGTAGCGGGTCGCCGCGATGTCCATGTCGTAGGTGCAGGGGACGGGCACCTCGGTCTCGGTCTCCCCGGTGAAGCTCGGGACCATGACGGCGACCTGGGCGAACTGGACGGGCTGGAGGGTGGTGCCCCAGCGGGAGCGCTCGCCGAAGAGGTCCTGGAGGGCGGTGGCCTCGCCGGGGCCGTAGCCGCGGCGGGCCGGTTCGATGCGCAGTTGGCAGCGCAGGGCGAGGGCGTGGACGCGGGTGGTGGAGGGGGCGGTGACGCGCAGCCGCAGCAGGAGGGTGGGGCCGGCCGCGTAGGGGTCGGCGCGCACCCCGGTGCAGGTGAAGGTGAGGTCGGTCATGTCCGCGGCTCCCCGGCCGGGGCCGTGGCGGGCTGCCGGTCGGCGGGTACGGCGCGGCGTTCGACCTCGGCGAAGAAGGCGTCGAGGGCGGCGCGGGCTTCCGCGCCGCCGTCGAAGCCCTGCCAGAGCAGTCTCATGCGGCCCACCAGTTCGTAGCAAATGTCGATGGGGACGAGGTAGCAGGCGGTGCGGCCGTGCTCGCGGCGCAGCAGCAGGGCCTCGACGTCGGGTTCGAGGAGGCCGGCGAGCGGGCCGGCGCCGAGGACGCGCTGCCAGGTGGCGGGGTCGAGTTCGCTCTCGGTGGCCCCGGCGGGGCTGGGGTAGAGGGCGACGAGCCGGTCGAGGGCGGCGTTGCGGAAGAAGAAGGCGACGCCGACGGGGATCTGGAGGAGGTCCCAGGCCTCGTCGTCCCAACGGTGGCCGGGGTCGCTGAGGTAGCGGACGGGGACGGTGCGGAATCGGCCCGCTCCGGCGCCGGGCCGGTCGAAGAGCAGGGCGCAGGGGGTGCAGGCGCAGACCAGGGCGCGCCGGTCGGTCTCGACGAGGTGGCGGTGGCCGTCCCCGGCCACCGCCGTGCCGCACAGTTCGCAGGTCTCGGGGCGGGGGGTGCGGGGCCGGGTGAAGCGGCGCAGTCCGGGGGCTGGGGCGCCCGGCCGCCGGTCGGGGCTCACGGGACCCGCGCCGGGGCGGGCGGCCGGGTGGTGATCTGGAGCAGCGGGGGTGCGGGGGCGGCGGGTGCCAGTTCCACGGAGGTGACCTCGGGGGCGAAGGCGGCCACGACGTCCTCGATGCGCCGCAGGGTGTCCTCGGCGCTGCTGCCGCAGCCGCAGCCGGCGTCGGGGGCGGTGCGCAGCCGCAGGGTGCCGTCGGCCTCGTCGTAGCCGGCGAGTTCGGCTTCGGGCAGGGTGTCGAGGGCGCGGGCGATCCGGGTGCGGACGTCCTCGGGGTGGAGGTCGTGGAGGGTCAGCAGGCTCGCCGTGAGCTCGTCCTCCAGGAGTGCGGCCAGGGGGTCGGCCCCGGGTTCGAGGGCGGTGAGGCGCTCCACGATCCGGCCGAGGCCGGCTCCGTAGAAGTCCATCAGGACGCGGACCAGTTCCTCGGCGGCCTCGTGGGTCTGCCGGTCGCCGGTGGCGGCGAGCCGGTCGAGGACCTCTTCGACCCGGCGGCCCGCCTGGAGGCCGTCGGCCGTGGGGGCGCTCATCCACCCAGTCCGCTCAGGCCGGTGGGGACGTGCATGGACTTCACGGTCTTGCCGCCGCCGACGTACATGTGGACGCCGCAGGGCAGACAGGGGTCGAAGCTGCGCACGGCCCGCATGATGTCGATGCCCTTGAAGTTCTCCGGGGTGTTCTCCTCGAAGATGGGGGTGTTCTGGACGGCGTCCTCGTAGGGGCCGGGTGTTCCGTAGCTGTCGCGGACGCTGGCGTTCCAGGGGGTGGGCGGGTAGGGGTGGTAGTTGGCGATCTTCCCGTCGCGGATGACCATGTGGTGGGAGAGGACGCCGCGGACGGCCTCGGTGAAGCCGCAGCCGATGGACTCGTCCGGGACCTCGAACTTCTCCCAGGTCTGGCTGCGTCCGGCGCGGACCTCGGCCAGCCCCTTCTCGGCGCAGTGCAGGGCGATGCCGGCGGCGTACGCCTGGAAGTAGGTGCGGGCGCGGTTGCGCTCCAGGGCGTTGCTCCACTTGGGGATGCGCCACTCGAAGGTGGTCTCCGGCTTGGTCATGGTGCGCGGCAGGTTGATGACCACGCTGTGGCCGGTGGCCTTGACGTAGCCGACGTCGACCAGTCCGGACAGGGCGGTGGACCAGAGCCGGGCGATGGGGCCGCCGCCGGTGTCGAGGGCGAGGTGGTCCTTGCCGTCGAACCAGCGGGGGGACATCACCCAGCTGTACTTGTCGTCGAAGGCGCGCTTCTGCGGGGCGGGGATGGTGTGCTGGTTCCAGGGGTGGCGGGGGTCGACGGGGTTGCCGAGGGGGTCGTGGGTGACGAACTGCTCCTGGCCCTCCCAGTCGTCGTAGTACGAGCTGCCGAGGAGGATCCGGATGCCGAGGTTGATCTGCGTGAGGTCGTTGGTGACCAGTTTGCCGTCCACGACGACGCCCGGGGTGACGAACATCTTCCGTCCCCAGTCGGTCATGTTGGCGTAGGTGAAGTCGCAGTACTCGGGGTCGTTGAGGGCTCCCCAGCAGCCGAGGAGGACGCGGCGGCGGCCGACCTCCTCGTAGCCGGGCAGGGCCTCGTAGAAGAAGTCGAAGAGGTCGTCATGGAGGGGGACGACGCGCTTCATGAACTCGACGTACCGCATGAGGCGGCTCATGTAGTCCGTGAAGAGCTGGACGGAGGCGACGGTGCCGACGCCGCCCGGGTAGAGGGTGGAGGGGTGCACGTGGCGCCCCTCCATCAGGCAGAACATCTCGCGGGTGTAGCGGCTGACCTGGAGGGCCTCGCGGTAGAACTCGCCCTCGATGGGGTTGAGGGAGCGCATGATGTCGGCGATGGTGCGGAAGCCGTGCTCGGCGGCGTGCGGGGCCTCGGTGCGCTCGGCGAGTTCGAGGACGCCGGGGTTGGTCTCGCGGACCATCTTCTCGCAGTAGTCGACCCCGACCAGGTTCTCCTGGAAGATGTTGTGGTCGAACATGTACTCGGCGGACTCGCCGAGGTTGATGATCCACTCGCCGAGGTGCGGCGGCTTCACGCCGTAGGCCATGTTCTGCGCGTACACCGAGCAGGTGGCGTGGTTGTCGCCGCAGATCCCGCAGATCCGGCTGGTGATGAAGTGCGCGTCGCGGGGGTCCTTGCCGCGCATGAAGACGCTGTAGCCGCGGAAGACCGACGAGGTGCTGTAGCACTCCGCGACCCGCTTCTGCTTGAAGTCGATCTTCGTGTGGATGCCGAGGCTGCCCACGATCCGGGTGATCGGGTCCCAGGCCATCTCGACCAGCCCGCTGCCGTCGCCGGCCGCCTTCGTCTTCGGTGTCATCGTGTCTGCCGTGGCCCTTCGTGTGAGCGGGAGCGGGGTGTGCGTCGCGGCGGAGCGGTGGGGAGCGGGCGCGGGGCGGCCGTCACCAGGGCGGGCGGTAGCCGGTGGTCAGCTGCCGGCCCTTCTGGCGCCACTTCGGCTCCTTGTCCACGGTGTGGGTGGTGACCGCCCTGAGCTTGCGGATCACCGCGCCGTAGGCGCCGCTGGCCTTGGTGGACAGGGTCGCGCCGGGCGGCTTGTCCATGAACGGCATGAACTTGTCGGGGAAGCCGGGCATGGTGCAGGCGATGCAGATGCCGCCGACGTTCGGACAGCCGCCGATGCCGTTCATCCAGCCGCGCTTGGGGACGTTGCACTTGACGACGGGGCCCCAGCAGCCGAGTTTGACCAGGCACTTGGGCGAGTCGTAGGTGTGGGCGAAGTCGCCCTGCTCGTAGTAGCCGGCCCGGTCGCAGCCCTCGTGGACGGTGGCGCCGAACAGCCACGTCGGGCGGAGCTTGTCGTCCAGCGGGATCATCGGCGCGGAGCCGGCCGCCTGGTAGAGCAGGTAGGTGAGGGTTTCGGAGAAGTTGTCCGGCTGGATGGGGCAGCCCGGGACGCAGACGATCGGGATGCCGGCCTTGGACTTCCAGTCCCAGCCCAGGTAGTCGGGGACGCCCATGGCGCCGGTGGGGTTGCCCTCCATGGCGTGGATGCCGCCGTACGTGGCGCAGGTGCCGATGGCGACGACGGCGAGGGCCTTGGGGGCCAGCCGGTCGATCCACTCGCTGGTGGTGATGGGCTGGCCGGTCTCCGGGTCGTCGCCGAACCCGCACCAGTAGCCCTCGGGCTTGATCTTCTCGTTGGGGATCGAGCCCTCGACGACCAGCACGAAGGGGTCGATCTCCCCGCGCTCGCCCTTGAAGAACCATTCGATGAAGGTGTCGGCGCCGCCGACCGGTCCGCACTCGAAGTCGATCAGCGGCCAGTGCACGGCGATCTTCGGCAGGCCGGGGAGCACCCCCGTGACGATCTCCTCGATGCTGGGCTGCATCGCGGCGGTCAGGGAGACCGAGTCGCCGTCGCAGCTGAGTCCGGCGTTGATCCAGAGGATGTGGATCGGGGGGTCCTCTACCGCGCTGGGCGTTGCTGCATCCATGGGGTGCTCCTCGGGGAGGGATGCGGGGGGGGTGGGGGTGGGCCGGGGCCGGGGGATCTGCCCCACCCTTCTTGCTAGCAGGGCCGCGGGCCGGGTGCCCTGTCGGAGGGGGCCGGTCCAGTGACGGGGGGACGGCGCGCGGGCAGGGGCGCCGTCTGCCGGCCGGGGACGGGGCGGGCCAGGTGCGGCGGCGTCCGGTCGGCGGGCTCCTTGCGCGCGAAGGCGCGGCGCAGCGCGTGGTAGGGCGCCGCCGGGTCGTCGAAGACGGCCCGCATCCGGGCCAGCTCCGCCTCCCGGTACGCGGCGAGCGGGGTGGCGGCCTCGTCCCGGTCGCGGCGGGCCTTCTTGCGGGCGATGGCGGACTGCGTGGCGGGCGAGGCGGCGAGGCGGACCGCGAGCCGGGCGGTCTCGTCCGCGAACTCCTGCGGGCCGCGGTCGAGGGTGCGGTCGGCCAGGCCGAGCCGACGGGCGGCGGCGGAGCCGATCGGCAGGGCGTCGGCCATGAGGCGTTCGGCCACGCCGGTGCCGGTGCGGCGGGGCAGGGTGTAGGTCCAGTACTCGGATCCGTACAGCCCCATGAGCCGGTAGTGCGGGTTCAGGACGGCGCCGGACCTGCACCAGACCTCGTCGGCGGCGAGGGCGAGCAGGGCCCCGCCGGCGGCGGCGTTGCCCGCGACGGCGGCGACGACGAGCCGGTCGGTGGTGGTCAGGACCGCCTCGACCAGGTCGTCCATGGCGTTGATGTTGGCCCAGGACTCCGCGGCGGGGTCGGCGGAGGCCTCGATGACGCCGAGGTGGATGCCGTTGGAGAAGAAGTCGCGGGTGCCGCCGAGGACGAGGACGGAGGTGGGGCGGGAGCAGGCCTCGCGGTAGGCGGCGAGCAGGCGGCGGCAGTGGCCGGTGCTCATGGCGCCGCCGGGGAAGGAGAAGGTCAGGAAGCCGGCCCCGCCCTGCTCGCGGTAGCGGATGTCGGTCCAGGTGCGGGTGCCGGGCGGTCCGTCGGGCGGAGCCGGGACCTCGGGGAGGGCGGGCAGCCGGTCGCCGAGGGCGAGGACGGCGGGGAGCTTGACGGGGGCGGGTTCGCCGGCGGCGCGCCTGGCCCGGAGTTCGGGGATCCAGACGGCGCCGTCGCGGGTGGCCCGGCAGACGGCTCCGGCGCGGGTGGCGAGCAGCCGGCCGGGGGTGCCGCGCAGGGTGTCCTCGGGGTGGCCGCCGTGCAGGAACCACTGGCCGCCGAGGAGGTCGTCGAGGACTCCGGGCCGGGAGTCGGCGGCGCGCAGGGCGCGTACGACGGCGTCGGTGGTGTCGTGCTCCCAGTCGATCCGGCGCTCCGGCTGGCGCAGGTAGGGGCGTGCGGTGGCGGCGCCCTGCGGGGCCGGGACGTGGGTGCCCGAGGCGAAGCGCTCCACGGCGAGCAGGACGGCGGCGAGGGCCGCGTCGGAGACCTCGCCGCGGTAGGCGTCGCTCTTGCCGACGGGCGGGAGCGCGCAGTCGGCCGTGGCCCAGACGTCGCCGGCGTCCATCTCCTCGTCGGCCTGGAGGACGGTGACGCCCCACCGGGTCCGTCCCTCGGTGACGGCCCGGTCCAGGGAGGAGGGGCCCCGGTCGCCCACGGGGCCGGGGTGCACGACGAGGCAGGTGTACGCGGACCAGACCTCGCGCGGGAGGGCCGTCTTCAGCATCGGTGCGAGGACGAGGTCCGGGTGGTGGCGGCGGACGCTCTCGGCGAGGTCCGTGCCGGGCAGGGCGAGTTCGACGGCCACGCTGTGTCCGTGGTCCCGCAGTTCGGCGTGGACCCGTTGGGTGAGGCTGTTGAAGGCGCTCGCGACGAGCAGGACGTGCACGTGATCTCCCAGGCGTCCGGAACCCCGCGATCGGCGGGCGGTGCGGGTACGGCCGGTGGCGATCGTGGGCCCGTGCCCGGCGTCGCGGGCCGAAGCCCGGCAGGGGTGTCACCCGGAAGGGGGTCCGGGCGCCGCCACCTGGTGGAGCGGCGGACCCTGCCGGGCGCCGCCGCGCGCCGCGTCGGTCGGGGTCCGGTCGGGACGGCGGGGGCGGTCCTGTTCCCCGCGCCCTGGGCCGCACCCGAACGAGCACGGACCGGCACGGCCGATGCCGGGCGACGACGGCGGAAACCAGCCAGGGCGCGCGCCTCCAGGGCCGCGAGCCGGTTCGACGGCCTCCTCCGCGCCGACCTCCCCGCCGGGCCCCGCGCCCGCCCGCCAGAAGGGCCCGCCCACCCCTCTTTAGGCGGAATCAAACCCTCCGGCCCTATACCCATACCGGCCGGTAGGGGTAGGGCGTCGACCGTATCTGCACATGATTTTTCTTCGGGCTTTACCCGATCCGGGGATTTCGCCCATGTGACCGGGGTCACAGGGATATTTCCTGGACAGCCCGATGTCGATCAAGTTTCGATATGGCCTGCGGCGCCGACGATCTCGGCCCGCGACCACGGGGAAATTCCCGAATCTTGTCGTTGGCAACGGCGCTTAACGAGGGGTGGGGGCGTGTCAGTGATCCTGGCGTGCGCACGAGGAAGAATCACGACGTCGGAACGCGGGGACCGCACAGCGGCAACACGATGCTGAGCCGGCTGCTCCCGCCCGCCGGCCCGGCCCGCGTCCTCACCGGCATCACCCTGGTGCACACCCTCGGGCAGGGCCTCTGGATGGCACTGAGCGCCATCTACGCGACCACCGTGCTCGGGCTGTCGCCCGGCCGCTTCGCCGTGGGCGTCGGCATCGCCGCCGGCATCGCGCTGCTGGTCAGCACGCCCACGGGGCACCTGGCCGACCGCATCGGACCGCGCTCGGTGCAGATCTGCTCCTTCCTCGCGCTCGGGCCGCTCACGGCCGCCCTGCTCGTGGTCGACGGCTTCGCCTCGTACCTGCTGGTCATCAGCGCCCAGGCGGTGGCCTACAGCGCCAGCCGCAGCGCCCGGATGGCCATGGTCGCCGGGCTGGTGCCGCCGCAGGACCGGGTCTCGGTCCGCGCCTACCTGCGGGCCACCAGCAACGTGAGCGTCTCCGTCGGAGCCGCCCTGGCGGGCCTGCTGCTCGCGGCGGACTCGGTGCGGGCGTACCAGGCGGCCGTCGTCTTCAACGCCTCCACCTACCTGGCGACGGGGCTGCTGACCCTGCTGCTGCCCGCCGTGGCGGCGCAGCCGGCCCGCCCCGGACCGGCCCTGACGGTCCTGCGGGACCGGCCCTACCTGGCCTTCGTGGTGCTGGACGGCCTGCTGTCCATGCACAACCTGCTGCTCGACGTCGTCCTGCCTCTGTGGGTGCTGCACCGCACCCACGCACCCCGCTGGATGATCGCGGCGATCCTGCTGACCAACACGGTCGCCGTGGTCCTCCTCCAGGTCAGGGCGGCGCGCGGGACGGACGAGCCGACGGCTGCGGCCAAGGCCTCGCGGTCCGGGGCGCTGTGCCTCGCGGCCGCGTGCGTGATCTTCTCCTTCAGCGGGGGAACCTCCGCGGCCGTCGCCGGGGCCCTGCTGTTCCTGGGCGCGCTGGCGCACGTCCTGGGCGAGATCCGGCAGTCCGCGGGCAGCTGGGGCATGTCGTTCGCACTGGCGCCCGAGCATGCCCAGGGCCAGTACCAGGGCACCTACGCCATGGGTTCCGACCTGGGCAAGATGATCGCCCCGGCGCTGCTGACCTGGCTCGCCGTCGACCACGGGGGCCCCGGCTGGCTGGTCATGGCCCTCGGGTTCGCGCTGGCCGGAGCCGCCATGCCGCGCATCGCGGCATGGGCGCGCCGGGAGCGGGAAGCCGCTCCGGACGCCGTCGCCGCGTGAGCCCGCACCCGGCCGGCACGGGCATCGGCCACTGACCGCCGTTTCCGTTCCGGTTTCTACTTTCCACCATTCACCATTCACTCACCTTTCCTTTCCCGCGTTTTCGCGCACCGCTCCGGACATGACCGATTTCGGGCCGGTGGATTCTCGGGATACGCAAACACCCCGCCACGGAGCATTCAATTGGGCGGGGCCGGATATCTGCGCGGCGTGTCCATTCGGCATGCCCGGCGCACGCCAGTCGAACGAAATGCAACGAGGGGACCATCACTGTGGGCGACATTTCCGCCGACTCACCTCAGGCCCTGCACCTGCCCGTCCGCGACTCCGGGCACGGCGCCCCGGACGGCGCGGGCCGGGGTACGCACTCCTGGTCCGGGGCCACGTGGCCGCCGGACGGGCCGACCGGAGCCGGGCCCGCCGACCTGTGGCACGCGGCGTTCGCGGTCCTCGTGCACCGCTACAGCGGTCAGGACGACGTCCTGCTGGGCCGGGCGGGCGGCGCGCACGGTGCGCCGGTCGCCGTCCGCTCCCGCCCCGCGCCGGAGCAGTCCCTGCCCGCCCTCGCCCGGGAGTTCGCCGCCGCCCACCACGAGGCCGTGCGGACGTCCGTGCCCGGCACCGCGGCCGACCTCGGCGGCGGCCTGCGGGCGGGCTTCCTGGAGTCGGACGGCACCACCCCCGTACCGGAGGGCTTCGCGCTCCTGCTGGAGGCCCGGCCGGCACCGGAGGGCCCGCTGTTCACCCTGCACTACGACCGGGCCCTGTTCCCCGGCACCCTGATCGCGCGGATGGCCGCGAACCTGGACACCCTGCTGGCGGACGCCGCCGCCCGCCCCGGGACACCCGCGGCCGAGCTGGCCCTGCTGTCCCCCGAGGAGTACCGCCGGGTCGTGCACGGGTTCAACGACACGGCCCTGCCCTACGACCGCGACACCCCGCTGCACGCCCTCGTGGCGGCCCAGGCCGCCCGCACCCCCGACGCGCCCGCCGTCGAATGGCGGGGCAGCACGCTCACGTACCGGGAGCTCGACCGCCAGGCCAACCGGCTGGCCCGGTCCCTGGCCTCCCACGGGATCGTCCCGGGCTCGCGGATCGGCCTCTCCCTGGGCCGTACGCACCACGCGGTCGCCCTGCTGCTCGCCGTCCACAAGGCGGGCTGCGCGTACGTGCCCCTCGACCCCGCCTACCCCGCGGACCGGCTGGCCGCCATCGCCTCCACCGCCGACCTGGCCGCCGTCGTCCACGACGGCGACGGGGCGCCCGGGTGGCTCGGCGCGGGGGGCGTGCGCGCACTGCCGTGGCAGGAGCTGCGGGAGAAGGCGGACTCGGAGGACGAACGGCCGCCGGCCGTCACGGTCGACCCGTCCGCCACCACCCACCTGATCCACACCTCCGGCTCCACCGGCCTCCCCAAGGGCGTGGTGATCAGTCACCGCAACGTGGTGGCCCTGCTGGCCTGGGCCCGGCAGACGTACGGGGCCGAGGACCTGCGACGCGTCCTCTTCTCCACCTCCCTCAACTTCGACCTGTCGGTGTACGAGCTGTGGGCCCCCCTCACCCGGGGCGGCTGCGTCGTCGTCGTGGACAACGTCCTCGCGCTCACCGAGGACGAAGGGCTGCGGCCGACCCTCGTCAACACCGTGCCCAGCGCCCTGAACGTGCTGCTCCAGCGCGGGGCGGTGCCCGCCTCCACCCGCGTGCTGAACGTGGCCGGCGAGCCGCTGTCCCGGGAGCTGGTGAACGGGGCCTTCGCCGCCACCGCCGTCGAGCGGCTCTACAACCTCTACGGGCCCTCCGAGGACACCACCTACTCCACCTGGAAGTGCTTCACCGGCCCCACCGACGGCGCACCCACCATCGGCGTGCCCGTCCACAACACCACCGCGTTCCTGCTGGACCCGCTCGGCCGGCCCGTCCCGCTGGGCGCCACCGGCGAACTCCACCTCGGCGGCGACGGCCTGGCCGCCGGCTACATCAACGACCCCGAACGCACGGCGGCCTCCTTCGTCGACGCCCCGGCGCACCTCGGGGAGGTGCAGGGCGGGCGGCTGTACCGGACCGGCGACCTGGCCCGGTGGACGGAGGAGGGCGAACTCCGCTTCCTGGGCCGCCGGGACAACCAGGTGAAGGTGCGCGGCTTCCGGATCGAGCTCGGCGAGCTGGAGGCGGCACTGCGCGGCGTCGTCGGGCTGCGGGACGTCGCGGCGCTGGCCGTGCGGAGCGGGGACGACACCCGGCTGGTCTGCTACGTGGGCCTGGAGGGCGACGAGGTCGCCGTCGAGGCCATGGCCGCCCACCTGCGGGCCAAGCTGCCGCACTACATGCAGCCCGCGAGGATCGTCGTCGAGGAGCGGCTGCCGCGGCTGCCCAACGGCAAGGTCGACCGCAAGGCCCTGGGCGCCCGGGACGTCGACTGGGGGCGGCCCGACACCGGCACGGACGTCTTCGACGACCCGGACGAGGCCGAGGTGGCCGCGGTCTGGTCCGATCTGCTCGGCCTGTCCCGGGTCTCCCCCGCCCTGGACTTCTTCTCCGTGGGCGGCCATTCGCTGCTCGCCACCCTGCTGGCGGCGCGCCTGTCCGACGCGGCCGGACGGCCCGTCCGGGTGGCCGAGATCTACCGCCACCGCACCCTCGCCGAGCAGGCCGCCCTGCTGCGCCGCACCCGCGCGGAAGCGGCCGCGGCCCCGGCCGAGGCGGGCCCGGCGCAGCGGCTGCGCGCCGTCGCCGAGACCCTGCGCGAGTCCGCGCACGGCCACGGGGTGCCGGGGGCCGGCGCCGCCGTGTTCCTGGACGGCACCCTGGAGCTCACCTACCACGGCGTCACCGACACCGTCTCCGGCGCCGCGTACGGGGCGGACACCCGCCAGCGCGTCACCTGCGTCACCAAGCCGATGCTGGCCTTCGTCGCGCTGCGCCTGGTGGACCGGGGCCTGCTGGGGCTGGACCAGCCGCTGGACGAACTGCTGCCGCAGGCGTTCCGGCGCCGCGACGGGGGCACCGTGAAGGTGACCCTGCGCCACCTCCTGTCCCACACCAGCGGGGTCGACGACTCGTACGAGGTCTGGCACGACACCGGCCTGCCGGACCTCGGTTCCTACATCGCCACCCTGCCCGCCTACGGCCAGCTGTTCGAGCCGGGCGAGGTGTTCGCGTACTCGGCGGTGGGCACCTCGATCGTCGCCGCGCTGATCGAGGAGCTGCTCGGGGTGCCCTGGCGGCGCGCCGTCACCGAGCTGCTGCTCGCCCCGCTCGGGATCCGGGAGGTCCCCGAGACCCTCACGGAGGGCGGCCACTACGGGGGCGCCGTCTCCGTCGGCTACGTGTGGACCGAGAAGGAGAAGGGCTACCTGCGCCACGACCCGCCGCCGCAGACCATCGCCGACGACGCGGCCGGCTCGTTCTCCGTCTGCCTCACCCTGGAGGAGCTGGCGCGGATCGCGATGCTGGCCGTCGACGACGGGGTGGCCCCGGGCGGGGAGCGCCTGCTCTCGGCCGGGCTGGCGCGGGAGATGCGCACGCCGCAGGTGCCCGTCCCCGGCCACCACTTCATGCACGCCTGGGGCCTGGGCTGGCTGATGTTCGGGCCGTCCGCCTTCGGCTTCAACTCCAACGGCAGCGGCCACCACAACTTCATCCAGATCTTCCCCGAGGAGCGCTCCTTCCTGCTGCTGCTCGCCAACGCCTACCCGGCCTTCGGCCTCTACGAGGACCTGCTGCGCTCCCTCACCGGCGAGGGCCTCATCCGCACCGGCCGCCCGTTCGAGATGGAACTCGCCGACTGCGCCGGGCTGTACGCCTCCGACGGGTACCGGCTGGAGGTCCTGCACGGCGAGGCGGAGCACCTGCGGTACGCGTACGCGGAGCGGCAGCCGGACGCCTCGTGGCTGTGCCTGGACGAGGGCGACCTGGTGCTGTCCGGCGCCGGGGGCTTCAGTTCCATGTCCGAGAGGAACGTCCTCGCCGGTTCGATCTCCTTCATCCCCACCCCCGGTACCGCCGTCCCGGGATTCGTCCGCATCGGCCAGCGCTTCGCGAGGAAGACACGATGACCGACCCGAACCACCCCCCGCACCCGTCCGCACCCGCCGCCCGGCACGTGGTCTTCGTGACCTGGAAGACGGGGAACGCCCCGGCGTTCGAGGCCGCCAAGCGGCTCGGCCACCACGTGACGCTCATCCGCTCGCTGCTGATGGAGCAGGCGCAGAACGTCGACTTCGACGCCTCCCCGTACGCGCGTTTCGTCGACCGGGTCCACGTGCTGAAGGACGCCACCGACTTCGCGGCGCTGCGCTCCTGCGTCCTGGACGTCCACCGGGAGCGGCCGGTGGACGCCTTCGTCGCCACCGTCGACGCCCTGGTGGTGCCCGTCGCGCGGATCGCCGAGGAGATCGGGGTGCCCTTCACCGACGCGGGCGCCGCCGAGGCGGCCAAGCAGAAGAACCGCTGCCGGGAGATCCTCGCGGCCGCCGGGGTGGACACCACCCGGCACGCGCTGGTGGGCGGTTTCGAGGAGGCCGCCGCCTTCGCGGACGCCGCGGGCTACCCCGTCGTCGTCAAGCCCGCCCGCGGTTCGGGGAGCGAGGGCGCCCACGTCGTCGCGGACGCGGACCGGCTGGCCGGGGTCCTGGCGGAGGCCGCGGACGACGCGTACGCGGCCGGGATCCTCGTCGAGGAGTACCTGGAGGGACGCTTCCTGTCCGCCGAGATCGGACTCGTGCACGGGCGGTTCCTGCGGCTCGCGGTGAGCGAGCGCTCCACCTGGGACCGGCACGAGGCCCTGGAGACGGGGACGACGATCCCGGCGGGCATCTCCGCCGAGGAGCACGACCGGGTGATGCGCTTCGCGGAGGAGGTGGTCTCCGCGGTCGGGCTGCGGCTGGGGATCTTCCACGTGGAGGTCATGCTGGGCACGGACGGCACGCCCCGGCTGATCGAGCTCAACCCCCGCATCATGGGCTCCTGCCTGCCCAACCTGTTCCGGCTCGCGGGCGGCGGGGACATCTTCGAGCTGCTCGTGCGGATCCATCTGAACGAGCCGATCGAGCGCGGCCCGACGGTCTTCGACAGGTACGCGACCGTCCGCTGGTTCGGCGCCGCCGACCGGGTGCCCGCCCCCGAGCGGGTCCCGGACCTCGGCTGGGCCGCCGAGGAGTACGGCGACAGCCTGCACGCGCTGACGGTCCGCTTCCCCGAGGGGGACACCCTGCCGCCCTGCCGGGGCAACCTCGGCAACTTCGGCGAGGTGCAGGTGGTCCACCCCGACCGCGCGACGTCCATACGCATCGCCGAGGAGGTCGTCGGGGGCATGGCCGACCGGCTCGGCATCGAGGTGACGAGGTGAGGACGACGACCATGACGACCACGACCGCCTTCTTCGACCAGACCCGCCGGCAGCTCGCCCGGCTGGGCCTCCCGGACGGGGACCCGCAGCTCGCGCCGGACTCGGACGCCGTCTTCGCGGACGGCGGGCACTTCCGCATCGAGGTGCCGACGGTGAACTCGGTGCAGGCCGCGGAGCGGCTGCTGCGCGAGAGCCGCCGCCGCGGCTTCACCGTCAACCGCATCACCGAGACCCGGGGCATGTACCGGCACACGGCCCGGGAGATCGGCGAGTACGTCGCGCTCGGCGAGGAGTTCGGGGCCGAGGTCCTGATGTCGGTCGGCCCGCGCGCCACCAACGACATCGGCGCCGGGGCGCAGACCCCCGAGGGCGCCCGGATCGGCTACCGGCTGCGCGGCCAGGAGCAGATCGTGCGCGCCGTCGAGGACGTCAAGCGCGGGATCGGGCTGGGCGTGCGCGGGTTCGTCGTCTACGACGAGGGCCTGCTGTGGGTGCTGGGGCGGCTGCGGACCGCCGGCGAGCTGCCGGCCGGGATCCACCTGAAGGTGTCCGCGCACTGCGGGCAGGGCAACCCGGCGTCGGCGCAGATGCTGGAGATGCTCGGCGCGAACAGCTTCAACCCGGTGCGCGACCTGACGCTGCCGATGATCGCGGCCCTGCGGCAGGCGGTGACGGTCCCGCTGGACCTGCACGTGGACAACCCGCGCAGCTCGGGCGGGTTCATCCGCACCTACGAGGCCCCCGACATCGTCCGGGTGGCGGCGCCGGTGTACCTGAAGACGGGCAACAGCGCCCTGGAGGGCCACGGCGTCAGCCCGACGCCCGCGCAGCTGGACGACATCCTGCGGCAGGTCGAGCTGGTCACCGAGTTCGTCGGCCGCCACCACCCCGGGGCCCGGCAGAGCCGCGCCGGAACCGCCGCCCGCTCCTTCGAGGCGGCCGGGAGCGTCCCCGCCCCCGGCCGCCGGACGGAGGGCTGAGGGATGTGCCGCATCCACGGCTGCTTCGGCGGGGAGCCCGCCGGGCGGGAAGTGCTCGACGCCGTCGCGGCGGCGATGGTCGAGGGCGGGCCGGACGCGCAGACCGTCCGGCGCGGTGACGGCTGGGCGCTCGGCAACAACCGGCTCGCCATCCAGGGCATCGCCGCCGGCGACCAGCCGTTCGTACGCGGGGCGCTGTGCTGCGTGTTCAACGGCGAGATCTACAACCACCGGCAGCTGCGCGCCGAGCTGACCGCGCACGGATATTCCTTCGAGGGCGACTGCGACGGCGACGTGCTGCTGCCGCTGTACGAGCTGTACGGCGACGCCTTCACCGGGCGGCTGGAGGGCATGTTCGCCATCGCGGTGGTCGACGAGCGCGAGGAGCCGTGCCTGAAGCTCTTCACCGACCACGCGGGCATGAAGTCGCTGTACTACTACGTGTCCGACGACGGCCGCCGGCTGTGCTTCGCCTCCGAGCTGCGGGCGCTGGCCCGCTTCCCGGACTTCCCCGACGCCCTCGACCCGCTCGCGGTCGACCGCTACCTCGGCGGGAAGGCGGTCTGGGGCCCGGGCACCGTGTACACCCGGGTCCGCACCCTGGAGCCCGGCTCGGTGCTGCGCTTCGCGAACGGCCGCGAGACCCTCACCCGTACGGCCCTGGAGCCCGCGGAGATCGACTGGCCGGGCGGCGCGCCGTCCGTCGACGCGGCGGCGGAGCTGCTGGACGGGCTGCTGCGCACCGAGATGGGCCGGATGCTCGACGCGGACGTCCCGGTGTGCGTGATCACCAGCGGCGGGCTCGACTCCAGCTACACCACCGCGCTCGCCGCCCACCTGGTGTCGGACGTGGCCTCGTTCAACATCGCCTACCGGGGCGACTGGCCGGCGGACGAGCGCCACTTCGCGGCGGAGGTGGCCCGCCACTGCGGGACCGAGCACCACCAGGTGCTCCTCGACCCCGCCTCCTTCCCCGCGCTGGTCGAGCGGTTCACCCGCCACCTCGACCAGCCGAACAACGCCCCGCACAGCCTGAGCACCTTCGCCCTGTTCGAGGCCGTGCACGACGCCGGGTTCAAGGTGGCCCTGACGGGCGACGGGGCGGACGAGCTGTTCGCCGGGTACGCACGCTTCACCAAGGCCGCCCGGGACGGCGATTCCGCCTGGCACCGCGCCTACCAGGACACCATGGCCGTCGCCGGCCCGGCCGCGCTCGGGCGGCTGTACACGCCCGGCTACCTGGAGCACGTACGGGCGGCCGGGGGCCACTTCGGGGACCTCGGCGGCGACGAGCTGGCGCGCCGGGTCCGCTCCGGCCCGCACGGGAAGCTGGAGACACTGCTGCGCTACGACCAGGCAGAGCGGTTCCCCTACTACATCCTGCGCCGGGTGGACCACCTGAGCATGGCGCACTCGGTGGAGGCCCGGATCCCGTTCCTCCAGCCGTCGGTGGTGCGCCTGGCGCACGCGCTGCCCGCCGCCGTGAAGGTGGCCGGTGACACCGTGAAGGCGCCGGTGGCGCGGGCGGCCCGCAGCTGGGTGCCGCGCAGCGTGATCGACCGGCCCAAGCAGCCGTTCACCCTGCCGGTGGCGGCGATGATCCGCCCGGGCGAGGCGCTGTACGACATGATCGGCGACCTCCTCCTGGGCCCCGGCGCCCGCTGCGGCGACTACGTCCGCCGGGACGCCGTCCACGAGCTCTTCCGCACCCAGACCGAGAGCCCGGGGGCGCACGCCGCCGAGCTGCTCTGGTCCCTCCTGATCCTGGAGACCTGGCTCTCCTGCCGCGGTCTGAACCCTTCCCCGCTCCCCGCCCAGAAATGAGACCGGAAATGACCGAAACGCCCGGGTCCCGGCCCGCCGTCACCTCCCTGCTCGCCGGCGTCACCAAGGCGGACATCCGCCGGGACCCGTTCCCGCACGTGGTGATCAGCGACGCGCTGCCGCAGGAGCTGTACGAAGCGCTGGCGAAGTCCATGCCGACCGCGGAGTACATCGGCGAGCGGATCGGCAAGCCGATCACCTCGAACGAGCGCTACAACTACATGTCCGAGATGGTGCTGGCCGACGGCACGATGGCGCAGGTGTGGAAGGACTTCGTGACCTACCACTCCTCCCCGGCCTTCTACGAGGAGTTCCTCGACCTCTTCCAGGAGGACCTGCTGGCCAACCTCCCGGACGCCGAGGAGCAGGTGGGCCCGCTGCGCGAGCTGCGGGTGGGCCGCCGCAACCGGGACTCCTTCGAGACGCACGACATCCTGCTGGACTGCACGGCCGTCATCAACTCGGCGGTCACCGGCCGCCCCTCGGCCTACCGGGGCCCGCACGTGGACAAGCCGCACAAGCTCTTCGGCGGGCTGTTCTACATGCGGCTGCCCGAGGACGACGCGACCGGCGGCGACCTGGTGCTCTACAAGTACCGGCCCGGCGCGCACAAGTTCCACACCAGCGCCTCCGAGTACGGTGACAACCGCTTCGACATCGACCCGCAGTACGTCGAGGAGGTCACGACCGTCCCCTACCGGAGCAACACCCTGGTGCTGTACCCGATCAACCCGCTCGCCCTGCACGGGGTGTCGGTGCGCAGCCTGACGCAGCACCAGCGGCGTTTCATCGCCCTCGTCGGGGACCTGCCGCGGCAGCTCTTCGACCTGGCGCTCTGAGGAGGGGCAGTCGTGATCCCCTTCGACCAGCGCACCGGCAAGATCTGGTACGACGGCGCCCTCGTGGACTGGGGCGACGCCCGGCTCCACGTGCTCAGCCACGGACTGCACTACGCCTCCAGCATCTTCGAGGGCATCCGCGTCTACGACGGCGAGCCCTTCATGCTGGAGGAGCACGTCGCGCGCCTCGGTGCCTCGGCGCGCATCCTCGACTTCGAGCTGGAGTACGCCGAGGAGGTGCTGTGCGCGGCCACCCGCGCGGTGGTCGCCGAGGCGGGCATCACCGAGGGCTACGTACGGATGAACGCCTGGCGCGGTTCGGAGATCATCCAGACCGCGGCGCTGAAGACGTCCGTGCACAGTTCGGTGGCGGCCTGGGAACTCCCGGCCGGCTACTACGCGGCGGAGGACGCCGTGGACCGGGGGATCTCCCTGGTCACGGGCCGCTACCGCAGGCCTTCGCCGGAGTACGCCCCGGTCAAGAGCAAGGCCGCCGGGAACTACATGATCGGCACGGTCAGCAAGAACGAGGCGCTGCGGGCGGGCTTCGACGACGCCCTGCTCCTCGACGACCGCGGGAACTTCGTCGAGGCGACCGGGGCGCACCTGTTCTTCACCAGGAACGGGGCGCTGTACACCCCGACGACCCGCTGCACCATCGACGGGATCACCCGGGCGTGCGTGCTGGCCATCGCCGCACGGGAGGGGATCGAGTGCGTGGTCACCGACCTGGCCCCGGCGTTCGCGGGCGAGGCCGACGGCGCGTTCCTGTGCGGAACCGCGTGTGAGATCCTCCCGGTCGGCCGCCTCGATGATCATCACTACGACGTCGCCGGCAACGCGGTGACGGGCAAGATCGTCACGGCTTACCGGGACCTGGTCCGGGGGCGCGCCGAGGTGCGCTTCCCCGGCGCCGGGGCCCGGTAGGAAGCCGTCGCGACAGGGAATCAGGCCTGCTCCCCGGAGGGGGCCGCAAGAGCAAGGGCACGTGCATGGGAGCGGTTGATGCTCTGGAAAAACTCGCACCGGTGGTGCTGGCCTTCGGCTGCGGGGTCGTCCTGGCGCGGCGGAAGGTGGTGCCGGCCGAGAGCTCGAAGGTGTTCGCGGACTACGCGTTCCTCTTCGCCGTGCCCTGCTTCCTCTTCGGGAACATCTACCGCAGCGACCTCGGGGCCCTGTTCAACTGGCGGGCCATCGGCGGTTACGCGGCCGCGGCCTGCGCCGCGGCCGCGCTGATCGGGGCACTGGCCTGGTTCCTGGGCGTACGCGACCCGCGCGGCGTGGCGCTGCGCATCATGGCGGCCGTCCAGGTGAACACGGCCTACTTCGCCGTGCCGGTGTTCATCATGCTGTTCGGGAACGCGGCGCCGATCTTCCCGGTGCTGCTGTTCCAGGTCTGCGTGCTGTCCCTGATCATCATCTCGATCATGGAGCTGGGGCGTCCGGACCGGGTCGGGAGTCCGGCCCGGCGGCTCGGGTCCGCCGTCGCCGCCTCGCTGATGACCCCCGTCGTGATCGCCTGCAACGCGGGCATCGTGCTCAACCTGCTGCCCGTCACGGTGCCCGGGGTCGTGCTCGACAGCTTCACCTTCGTCGGCGACAGCGCCTCGCCCGTCGCGCTGTTCGCCCTCGGCCTGCACCTGGGCGGAAGCGGGATCAAGATCCGCGGCACCACCGCGGAGGAGGTCTGGATCACCGGCTTCAAGTGTGTGGCACTGCCGCTGATCACCTACGCGGTGTGCCGGTTCGTCTTCGGGGTGGAGGGCGAGTGGCTGAGCTACCTCGTCCTGATCGCGGCGATGCCGGCGCCCCAGAACCTGTTCATCTTCGCCCAGCGCTACGACGTCGGGGTCGACATGTCGGCCTCCCTCGTCATCAAGAGCTCGGTGGTCGCGCTGCTGTTGCTCCCGCTGTGGACGCAGCTGGTGGCCCATCCGTCCTGAGACGGCCCGAGCCGTACCGATCTTCCAGAAAGGCACAACCGTGACGCAGACCGTGCAGCACTCCAGGATCTCCGTCGAGCAGGTCGCCGGCCGCATCGGGGCCGAGATCTCCGGGGTCGACCTGGGCCAGGAGCTCGACGAGGCCGTGGTGGCGGAGATCCGCCGGGCCGTCCTCGCCCACCGGGTCGTCTTCTTCCGGGGCCAGGACATCACCCACGCCCAGCACATAGCCTTCGGCCGCCGCTTCGGCGCGCTGACCCGCCGCGAGGGCAAGAAGCACGGCGTGCACCCCGAGGGGCACCCGGAGATCCTCACCGTCGACCCGAAGGCGGACACCGAGCGCTACGGGGCCGACTTCGAGGAGCACTACCGCCGCAAGTGGTCCTCCCCGCTGGCCGGCTGGCACAGCGACCTCACCCAGGCCGTGAACCCGCCCAGCCTCTCCATCCTGCGGGCCGAGCGGACCCCCGCCTTCGGCGGCGACACCCAGTGGACCAACACGGTCGCCGCGTACGAGGGCCTGTCGGCGCCGCTGCGCGAGTTCGTGGACGGGCTGACGGCCGAGCACGCCTTCTTCACGGCCGTGCACCTGCGCCACTCCGACGAGCGGGACCGCGAGATCCTGGGGATCTACTGCGAGGACCCGCAGGTGGCCGTCCACCCGGTGGTGCGGGTCCACCCGGAGACCGGCGAGAAGGCCCTGTTCGTCAGCCCCGGCTCGACCACCCGGATCACCGGGTTCACCGAGCTGGAGAGCCGCCACCTGCTGGAGCTGCTGTTCCAGCACCTGACCAGCGCCGAGTACACCGTCCGCTTCCGCTGGGAGCCGGGCAGCATCGCCCTCTGGGACAACCGCAGCACCTGCCACTTCGCGCCGACCGACTTCGCCCACCTCGACGTCGACCGGGTGATGCACCGCGTGACGGTCCTGGGGGAGCCGGCGCAGGGGCCGCGGGGGTTCGTCTCGCAGCTCGTGGAGGGGGAGCCGATGCGGGCCTGGTAGACGGCGGGCCCCGGCGGGCATAGAGGTCGGGCCACGGACGTACGGACCCCGGAGTGCCCCATGAGCCCCAGTGCCGCCGCTGCCCCCGCTCCCCCGCCGCAGGGCCCTCCGGGGGCGGCGGCCGTCTCCCGCCGGGAGTTCGACGCCCTGTTCGAGGCGGTCCGCACCTGGGGCCGCTGGGAGGAGGCCGGGCGCGGCGCCTGGAACCGGGTGACCGCCGACCACGTGCGCGGGGCCGCCGCGCTGGTCCGCTCGGGGACGGTCGTGCCCCTGGGGCGGCCCTGGGACACCGCCCCCGGGCCGGACAACGCGCGGCCGGCCCTGCACCACATGACCGACCTCGGCGACGTGGAGGAGCCGGAGCCGTCCGCGTACAAGGACTTCCTCGGCGCGGACTACCACGGCAAGTCGGTCAGCCACCTCGACGCGCTGTCGCACATCGGCTACCGGGGGCGACTCTACGACGGCCGGGCGGCTCACGAGGAGGCCGGTGCCGGGGGCGTGCGGTTCGGCTCCGTGGCGGACCTCGGCCCGCTGGTCGCCCGGGGCCTGCTGCTGGACCTGCCCGCCGTCCTCGGGGTGCCCTGGCTGGAGCCGGGGCACGCGGTCCGGGCGCGGGACGTCCTGGCCGCGGAGGAGGCCCTCGGCGTGCGGATCGGGGAGGGCGACGCGGTCCTGCTGCGCTCCGGACGGTTCCGCCGCCGCCGGGAGCTGGGCCCCTGGGACCCGGCGACGGGCAGCGCCGGCTGGCACGTGGACGCGGTGGCGCTGCTGGCGGAGCGGGCCGTGGCGCTGCTCGGGGCCGACGGGGACAGCGACGTACGGCCCTCGCCGGTGGAGGGTCTGCACTCGCCCGTGCACACCCTCGCCCTCACGGCGATGGGGGTGCCGCTGCTGGACAACCTCGACCTGGAGGCGCTCTCCGCCGCCTGCGCCGGGGCGGGACGGCACGCGTTCCTGCTCGTGGTGAGCCCGCTGAACGTGCCGGGCGGTACGGGTTCGCCCGTCAACCCGGTCGCCGTGCTGTGACCGGCTCCCGCACGGGCGGCCCGGCTCCCGCACGGCCGTCCCGGCCCCCACGCCCCGACAAAACCTGAGGAATATACTCAAAACCGGGCCATCGAGACTGCTCCGACGAGGGATGTGGTGCACATGGGCGTCGTCGACGACCGCACCGGCCCCGTGCAGTCCCGCGACCGCTTCCTGCACGGCGGCTCGGCCGAGTCGGTCGTGCGGAGCGTGCGCAGTCCGATCCTGAGTTCGTGGCAGCGCAGCATGCTGCTGGGGCTGTCCCCGGACCAGACCGAGCTGCCGTTCACCGAGGACTTCGACGCCGACGGCCCCGTCGTCCGTGCCGCCTCACCGGTGCTCGACCGGCTGGCGTCGCTCTTCGCCGGCAGCCGGATGAACATCTGCCTCGCCGACGGCCACGGCACCGTGCTCGAACGCCGCTTCGGCGACAAGTCGCTGGCCGGCCGGCTCCCGGCCATCCAGACCCAGCCCGGCTTCGTGTTCGCCGAGCGGGTCGCGGGGACGAACGGGATCGGCCTGACCCTCGCGGAGCGCCAGCTCGTCCAGGTCAACGGCGCCGAGCACTTCGCCGAGCGCTCCCAGTCCAGCGCCTGCACGGCGGCCCCCATCCGCGACCAGCTCAGCGGGCACATCGAGGGCGTCCTGTGCCTCGGCTACCCCTACACCGACGCCGACCCGGCCCTGGCCGCCATCGTCCGCCGGGCCGCCGAGGCCATCGAACGGAGGCTGATGGAGCAGAGTTCGGCGCGCGAGCGCGGGCTGCTCCAGGCCTACCTGGAGGCCGGGCTCCGGGTCCGGGCGCACGGGGACGCCCTCGACGGGCATCCGGTGGCCCTGGCCGAGCTGCTGCTGAGCGAGCTGGAGCAGAGCGACCACACGACCCTCAAGGAGAAGGCCACCGAGCTGCTGTCCGCCGCGCGCCGGGCGGCCGAGGAGGTGTCCCTGTCCCACGGCCGCCGGGTCACCCTCGTCAGCCGGCCCGTGACCGGCCCGGACGGGGTGGAGGGGATGGTCGTCGAGGCGCTGCTGCCCGACGAGGAGGAGCACCACGCCCCCGCCCCCGCACCCCTGCACGCCCACGCCGCCCCGCCTCCGGCCGGGAGCCCGCCCGCCGGCGCCCCGGCCTCCCGCTCCGGTACCGGAGGGGTCCGGGGGCTGGTGCTGGTCGGCGAGCCGGAGGTGGGCAAGTACGCCGTCGCGGCCCGCCGGCGCCTGGAGCTGCTCGCCGAGGCCAGCACCCGGATCGGCACCACCCTCGACGTGGGCCGCACCGCCCGGGAGCTGGCCGAGACCGCGGTCCCGAGACTGGCGGACTTCGTCACCGTCGACGTGCCCGAGTCGGTGCTGCGCGGCGAGGAGTCCGGCGACCCGACCGGGGAGCTGCACCGCACGGTGGTCCACGGCATCCGCGACGACTGCCCCTTCTACCCGGTCGGGATGCGGCTGGAGCTGCGCCCGACCACGCCCCACATGCGCTCCCTGGCCACCGGCCAGCCGGTGCTGGAGCCCGAACTGAAGGCGGCCTTCGGCTGGATCGCCCAGGACCCCGAGCACTCCGAGCTGCTCCTCGCCCACAACGTCCACTCGCTGATCACCGTGCCGCTGCTCGCGCGGGGCGTCGTCCTCGGCGTCGCCTGCTTCTACCGCTCCCGCAACCCCGCCCCGTACGGGGACGACGACCGCTCCCTCGCCCAGGAACTCGCCGCACGCGCCGCCCTGTGCATCGACAACGCCCGCCGCTACACCCGCGAGCACACCCTGGCCCTGAGCCTCCAGCGCAGCCTGCTCCCGCACGGGCTGCCCGAGCAGAGCGCCGTCGAGGTGGCCCACCGCTACCTGCCCGCCGAATCCGGGGTGGGCGGCGACTGGTTCGACGTCATCCCGCTGTCCGGTACCCGCGTCGCCCTCCTCGTCGGCGACGTGGTCGGGCACGGACTGCACGCGGCGGCGACCATGGGCCGGCTGCGCACCGCCGCCCGCAACTTCGCCGAGCTGGAGCTCGCCCCCGACGAACTGCTCACCCACCTGGACAACCTGATGGTGCGCCTGGACCGCGAGGAGGGCGGGGACGACCCGGCCCTCGGCAGCAGCGCGATCGTCGGCGCCACCTGCCTGTACGCGGTCTACGACCCGACCACGCAGCTGTGCACGATGGCCCGCGCCGGGCACCCGCCGCCCGCCCTGCTGCTGCCCGACGGCAGCGTGACCTTCCCCGACCTGCCCGCAGGGCCCCCGCTGGGCCTGGGCGGCCTGCCGTTCGAGTCCGCCGAGGTCCACCTCCCGGAGAACAGCCGGCTGATCCTCTACACGGACGGGCTCATCGAGGACCGCCACCGCGACATCGACCTCGCCCTCGAAGAGCTGCACCGCACCCTGGCGGCCGACCCCGGCCGCTCCCCCGAGGACACCTGCCGGGCGGTCCTGGACGCCCTCGCGCCCGAGCACCCCGCCGACGACATCGCGCTGCTGGTCGCCCGTACCCACGCCACTCCCCCGGACCGGATCGCCGCCTGGGAGCTGCCGGCCGACCCGGCCCGCGTCGGCGAGGTCCGGGCCGCGGCCGTGGAGCAGCTGGCCCGGTGGGGCCTGGAGGAGTCGGCCTTCGCCGCGGAGCTGCTGCTGAGCGAGCTGGTCACCAACGGGATCCGGTACGGCGGCGGTGAGCCCGTGCGGGTGCGCCTGATCCACGACCGCACGCTGATCTGCGAGGTGTACGACTCCAGCAACACCGCCCCGCGCATGCGCCAGGCGGCCAACACCGACGAGGGCGGCCGGGGCCTGTTCCTCGTGGCGCAGCTCGCCCAGGCCTGGGGCACCCGCTACACGCCCGACGGAAAGGTCATCTGGGCGGAGTTCGCCCTCGACGCGGCGTGACCGGGTCCGGGCGGCAAGGTCATCTAGAGTCGGAGGATGAGCCCACCTCCGCGTTCCGGTGGAGAACCCCCCGTCGGTGGAGAACCCCTCGTCCGCGTGCGCGGCCTGCGCAAACGGTTCGGCGGCACCCTCGCGCTGGACTCGGTCGACCTCGACCTGTACCGCGGTGGCGTCCTGGCCCTGCTCGGCCCCAACGGCGCCGGGAAGTCCACCCTCATCAAGGTGCTCGCCGGGGTCCACCGGGCCGACGCGGGCGAGGTGACCGTGGCCGGCCGGCCGCTCGGCTCCCACGGGGCCGCCCGGCAGATGTCCTTCATCCACCAGGACCCCGGCCTGGTCGAGTGGATGACGGTGGCCGAGAACGTCGCCCTGGGCACGGGCTACCCGCGGCGGGCCGGCCTGATCTCCTGGCGGCGGACCCGGGAGCGGTGCGAGGAGGTCCTGGGGATCGTCGCCGGGCACCTCGACCCCGATGCCCGGATCGCCGACCTCGCCCCGGCGGAGCGTGCGCTCGTCGCCATCGCCCGCGCCCTGGCCTCGCGGGCCGGTGCCCTCGTCCTCGACGAGCCGACCGCCACCCTGCCCGCCGCCGACTGCGACCGGCTGTTCGGCGTCCTGCACGCCCTGCGCGACCGGGGGCACGGCATCCTCTACGTCACCCACCGGCTCGACGAGGTGTACCGGGTCGCCGACGCGTTCGCCGTCCTGCGCGACGGCCGCGTGGTGGAGCACGGCCCGCTCGCCGGGTACTCCCCCGGACGGCTGGTCCGCGCCGTCGCCGGGCACGAGCCGGCCGTCCGCCGCCCCGCCGCCCCCGCGGTCCGCGCCGCCGGTCCGCCCCTGCTGCGGCTGGAGGGGGTGCGGACCGGGCACGCCGGGCCGGTCGGCCTGGAGCTGCGCGCCGGCGAGATCCTCGGGATGGTCGGGCTGACCGGCGCGGGACACCGGGAGCTCGGCCGCGCACTGGCCGGGGTCCGGCCGCCGCGCGGCGGGCGGGTGCTGCTGGACGGCCGCCCGTACCGGCCGCGTACGGTGCGGGAGGCCGTCGCCGCCGGTGTCGGCTTCGTGGCCGGGGACCGCCAGGCGGAGGGCTGCGCCCCGGACCTGACGGTGCGGGAGAACTTCCTGGCCAACCCGGGGGCCGCGGGGGTGCCCGCGTGGCGCTGGACCTCCCCCCGGCGCGAGCGGGCCGAGGCGGCCGCGCTGATCGACCGGTTCTCCGTACGGCCCCGGGACGGCGAGGTGCCGGTCGCCACGCTGTCCGGCGGCAACCAGCAGAAGGTGATGGTCGGCCGGTGGCTGCGGGGCGGGCTGCGGCTGCTGGTCCTGGAGGAGCCGACGGCCAGTGTGGACGTGGGGGCCAAGGCGGTGGTCCACCGGCTGCTCGACGAGGCCGCCGGGGCCGGCCTGGGGGTGCTGCTCGTCTCCACCGACTTCGAGGAGGTCGCGGACCTCTGCCACCGCGCGCTGGTCTTCGTCCGCGGAGCGGTGGGCGCCGAACTCTCCGGCCGGGACCTGACCGTGGCCGAGCTGACCCGGACGGCCTCGGACCTGCCGCCCGTCACCGGAACCGCGACCGGCCCGTGACCGCCGCCCCGCCGTCCCGGCCGTCCCCGGTGCGCCCGCACGGGCACCACATCGGCAGCTACGGCCTGCCGGTCCTGGGGGTGCTGCTCTTCCTGGTCTTCTCGCTCCTGCTGCCGCAGACCTTCCCCACCCGGGAGAACGTCTCCGCGATCCTGTCGAACCAGGCGGTCCCGGCCGTCCTCGCGCTGGGGGCGACGCTCCCCATCGCCACCGGCCGGTTCGACCTGTCCATCGGCTACGGGCTGGGCCTCGCGCACGTCATGGTGATGCGGCTGCTCGTCACGGAGGGCTGGCCCTGGCCCCTGGCCTGCCTGGTGGTGGTGTGCGGGGGCGCGGTGGCGGGCGCGCTGACCGGGGTGATCGTCGAGTTCGGGCAGATCGACTCCTTCATCGCCACCCTGGGCACCGGCAGCATGATGTACGCGGCCACCGGCTGGATCACCGGTGGCGCCCGGATCGTGCCCGGCCCGGAGGGTCTGCCGGCGTCCTTCACCGCCCTGTACGACTCCCGGTTCCTCGGGCTGCCGCTGCCGGCCTTCTACGTGCTGGCCGTCGCGGGGGTCCTGTGGGTGCTGCTGGAGCGGCTTCCGGCCGGCCGGTACCTGTACGTGATCGGCTCGAACCCGCGCGCCGCCGCCGTGCTGGGCATCCCCACGCGGGCCTACTGCGTGGCCGCGTTCGCCGGATCAGGCCTGGTCACCGGCTTCGCCGGGGTGCTGCTGGCCGCCCAGCAGCAGACCGGCAACCCGAGCACCGGGCTGGACTACCTGCTGCCGGCCTTCGTCGGCGCCCTCCTCGGGTCCACCACGATCAGGCCGGGTCGCGCCAACGCCCTCGGCACGCTCGTGGCCGTCGCCGTGCTCGCCGTCGGGCTCGCCGGGATCGGCCAGCTCGGGGCCCAGTTCTGGGCCACTCCGCTGTTCAACGGCGGGACCCTGCTCGTCGCCGTCGGCCTGGCCGGGTACGCGGCGCGCCGCCGGCTGCGCGCCGGTGCCGCCGCCTCGGGCCGGCCGCCCGCCGGAGAGGAGCCGCCCCCGGCGGGCCGGGACGGCCCGTCGTAGCACCCCGCACGCCCCGTACGCGCACCGACGCCAGGAGCACCGTGTTCCCGAAGCACCCGAACCCGAGAACGCCCTTCACGACCGCGGTCCTGGCCGCGGCGGCCGCCGCGCTCCTGGCCGGCTGCGGCGGCGGCCCGCCGTCCGGCAGCGGGCCGTCGAAGGCCGGCTGTCCGGGGGCACTCCCCCGGGCCGAGGCGGCGGTCCGGCGGGCCGAGACCGCCGACGCCACCTGGAACGGCCCGTCCTCCGGGCCTGCGGCCGTGCCCGGCAAGAACATCGTGTACGTCGCGCAGACGATGACCAACCCGGGCGTCGCGGGGGTGGCCGAGGGGGTCCGGGAGGCGGCGAAGGCCATCGGCTGGCAACTCCGGGTGATCGACGGGGACGGCACCCCGGCCGGCATCCAGGCGGCGCTCAGCCAGGCGGTCGCCCTGAAGCCCTCGGGCATCGTCATCGGCGGGTTCGACCCCCGCCAGGCCTCGCGGCAGATGGCGGCGGCCCGCGCCGCGGGCATCCCGGTGGTGGGCTGGCACGCCGTGGACACCCCCGGGCCCAGCCGGGAGCCCGCGCTCTTCACCAACGTCACCACCAGGGTGGAGGACGTGGCGAGGATCAGCGCGGACTGGATCATCGCCCGGTCGGGGGGTGACGCGGGGACCGTCCTGTTCACCGACGACTCGATCCCCTTCGCGCGCAACAAGGCCGACCTGATCGAGCGGGAGCTGGCCACCTGTGCCGGCGTACGGCTCCTGGCGTACGAGAACATCCCCATCCCGGACGCGAGCAGCCGCACCCCGCAGGCGGTCTCCTCGCTGCTCGCCCGCTTCGGGAAGGAGTGGACCCACTCGGTCGCCATCAACGACCTGTACTTCGCCGACGCCGCCCCGGCCCTGCGGGCGGCCGGGCGCCCGGGTGCGGGGCCGCCGCTGAACATCGGTGCGGGCGACGGGGACCCGTCCGCCTTCCAGCGGGTGAACAGCGGGCAGTTCCAGGCGGCCACGGTCCCCGAGCCGCTGTCCCAGCAGGGCTGGCAGATCGTCGACGAGTTCAACCGGGCCTTCGCCGGGCAGCCCGCCAGCGGCTACGTCGCCCCGGTCCACATCGCCACGGCGGGCAACAGCCGGGGGGCGTCCTCCTGGGACCCGCCGGGCTACCGCGAGGCGTACCGGGGGATCTGGCAGGCCGGGGAGACCCATGAGTGAAGCTTCAACCACCTTGTTCCGCAGGAGAGTTGACCCGCACCCGAGATGACCGGCGCCGGGCGCGCGTGACATGATCGACCTTCACGTTACCTACCAGTAACGGCACTTCCCCCCGATTCGAAGGTCACACCACGTGCGTACGCTCGCCAGACGCCTCCTGCTGCCCGGACTGACCGCCCTCGCGCTCACCACCGCCGGATGCGCCTCCCCCACCCCCACGAGCGCGGCCGGACCGGGCAGCCCGGCCGCGCTCCCCGCCGCCTCCGACGGTACCCAGCGGCTGGACGTGGACGCCGCTCCCCAGGGCGCGGGCGCGCCCTCCGCCATCGCCCGCACCCGCGCCGGGCAGGGCCCGGAGAAGGCCCCGCTGAAGGTCGCCTCCTACGACAAGGCCAGCGGACGCGCCGTCATATCCGCGGCCGCGCAGGGCGGAGGCACGTCGCCGAACCGCTCCGCCGCCCCTTCCGCCGGCTCCTCCGCGGCGGCCCCCAAGCCCGTCGCGGTGGGCGACGTCATCGCCAGCGCCCCCGCTCCCGGCGCCCCCGACGGCCTCCTCGCGAAGGTCACCGAGGTCGTCGGCAAGACCGACCGCGGCACCGAGGTCAAGACCGCCCCCACGACGCTGGCCGCCGCGCTCGGCGACGACAAGGCCGACGGCAAGGTGCCCGTCGACCCGGCCTCGGTGGTCGTCGAGCCCCTGATGAAGGGCGTCACCTTCTCCTGGGCCAAGGGCAAGGGCGTCACCTTCGGACCCCAGGGCGCCAAGCTGCCGCTCGGCAGCCTGCGCCTCGACGTGGACGCCGCCGTGGACACCGCCAAGGACGCCCCCGCGTCGGCCGGCGCCTCGGTCTCCGGCTTCGTACAGCTCGCCCCCCAGGTCGAGTTCGGCTACGACGGCACCAAGAGCGGCGGCCACGGCCCGGACGGGGCCTTCCTCGGCATGAGCGGCGACTGGTCCTCCCAGTGGGCCCTGAAGGGCCGCGCCGCCGCGAGCACGGGCGCCCCCAAGCGGATCCCGTTCGCCAAGCTGCGCAGCAACCCCGTCCTCCAGGTCGGCCCGGTCCCCGTCGTCGTCAACCTCGAACTGACCTGCTACGTACAGGTGGAGGCCGACGGCAAGGTCACCCTCGACGTGCAGCAGGACGTCAAGGGCGACTTCCGCGTCGGCGGCAGCTACGCGACCGGCAAGGGCTGGACCCCGGTCAGCACCTCGGCCGTGCACAGCACCCCGGTGAAGGCGGCCGTCACCGCCGCCGGCCGGGTCAAGGGCGCCCTCGGCGCCGAGGCCTCCGTGGGCCTCTACGGGGCCGTCGGCGTCACCGCCGACTTCGCGCCCTACCTGCGCGGCGAGGCGGACGCCTCGGCGAGCGCCGCCACCGACGGGAAGACCTCGGCGACCGGCTCCTGGGCGCTGTACGGCGGCTTCGACCTGAGCGGGCAGCTCCAGCTCCAGCTGTCGGTGTTCGGCACCCCGGTCGTCGAGCGGCGCGTCCCCCTGGGCGCCCTGCACCGCGAATGGCCCCTGGTGAGCGGCCGCGCCGGGCAGTGACGCAGCCGCCCGGCCGGGCCCCGCACGGGCCCGGTCAGGCGGCGGGGTCCGCGCCCGGCGGCGGGGGCAGCGGCGGCAGGGCCGGCCCGTGCACCCAGGCCGCGAACAGGCCGTCCAGCGGCCCGGCGGCGTAACCCGCCGCATGGGCGGCGAAGGCGGCCGTGGTCACCACCCCGTACCGGTACAGGGCCGCCCAGTCGCGGAGCATCCGGAAGAAGGCCCCGTCGCCCAGGGCGCAGCGGACGGCGTGCACGGCGAGGCCGCCCCGCTGGTAGAGGCGGTCGTCGAACATCAGCCGGCGGCCCGGGTCGGACGGCCGCAGGTCCTGCGGCAGTGCGGCCAGCAGCCGGTGCGCGGCGGCCGCGTGCCCGTGCGCGGTGCGCCCCCCGGAGCGCTCGGACCAGAGCCATTCGGCGTACTTGGCGAAGCCCTCGTTGAGCCAGATGTGGCGCCAGTCGGCGATGCCCACGCTGTTGCCGAACCACTGGTGGGCCAGCTCGTGGGCGACGAGCCGCTCGGAGCCGCGCGCGCCGTCCACGTGGTTCAGGCCGAACAGGGACAGGCCCTGGGCCTCCACCGGGACGTCCAGCTCCTCGTCGGCCACGACCACCGTGTACTCGCCGAACGGGTAGGGGCCGAAGAGCTCCTCGAAGAGCCGCATCATGGCGGGCTGCCGGGCGAAGTCCCGGGAGAAGCGCGGCAGCACGTGGGCGGGCACGTGGGCGGTCTGCGGCACCCCGACCGGGCCCGGGTCGCCGAGCAGCACCGTCTGGTACTGGCCAATGGCCAGGCCGACGAGGTAGCTGGCGGTGGGCGCGGACTGCTCGTACACCCAGGTGGTGGTGCTGGCCCTGGTGGTCCGGGTGAGGAGGCGGCCGACGGCCGCCACCGTGTACGCGGACGGGACGTTCAGGGAGATGTGGTAGGCGGCCTTGTCCGCGGGCCGGTCGTTGCACGGGTACCAGGAGGGTGCGCCGACGGGCTGGCTGGCCACGAGCGCCCCGTCGGTCAGCTCCTCCCAGCCGATGCCGCCCCACGGGCTGCGCACCGGTCTGGGGTTGCCCGACCAGTGGACCTCGACGGTGAAGGCGGCGCCGGGGCGCAGGGGCTTGGCCAGCCGGATGCGGAGCCGTCCGGCCCGGTGGGCGTAGTGCGGGGCGCGTCCGTCCACCAGGACCCGGCCGATCCGGAAGGCGGCCAGGTTCAGGTGGAACTCGGCCAGCGGGGCCGGCCCGGCGATGGCGCTGAGCCGGGCGGTGCCGGCCAGCCGGTTGGGGCCGGGCCGGTACTCCAGGGCGAGCTCGTAGCGGTGCACCCGGTAGCGGGGGTCGCCGTTGTCCGGGAAGTAGGGGTCCGCCGCCGCTGTCTGGCCACTCATCGCCGGTTCCGCTCCCCGCTCTGTGCCCCGGTCCTCAGGACCGCCACGCCTCGATCGGATTGCCCAGCCAGCGGGTGTCGGCGGGGACGGACTCCCCGGCCATCACGAGGGAGGCGGGACCCAGGGTGCTGCGCGCCCCGACCGTGCTCCCGGGCAGGACGATTCCGCCGGGGCCCAGGGTGGCGCCCTCGCGGAGGACCACAGTATCCGTCCGCAAGATCCGGTCGTGGAAGAGGTGCGTCTGCAACACGCAGCCCCGGTTGACGCTGACGGCGTCCCCGAGGGTCACCAGGTCCGTCTCGGGCAGCCAGTAGCTCTCGCACCACACGCCCCGGCCGATCCGGGCCCCGAGCCCGCGCAGGAACAGGGAGAGCAGCGGGGTTCCGGGGACGGATCCGGCGAGCCAGGGCACGGCCAGGACCTCGACGAAGGTGTCGGCGAGCTCGTTGCGCCAGACGAACCCGCTCCACAGCGGGTGCTCGGCCCGCCGGTGCCGGCCGACCAGCAGCCACTTGGCCGCCACGGTGACGGCGCAGGCCGCCGCGCCCGCCGTGAGCAGGACCGCACCGGACAGCAGGGCGGCGCCCGCGACGCCCGGCGCGTCCGTCGCGGCCAGCGCGCACAGGGCCGCGAGGGTGAGGACGGCGAGGGCGGCCGAGCAGAAGACGGGCACGAGCCGGCACGCCTCGACCAGGCCGCGGGCCCACAGCAGCCGGGCGGGCGGGTCGTAGGTGCGGCTGCGGTCGGCGGCCGCGGCGGACCGGGGCAGCCGCACCGGCGGCAGGCCCAGGTAGGAGCTGCCCTTCTTGGCCTTCTTCGGCGTGGCGGACAGGACGCCGACCAGCCCGCCGTCGGGCACGCTGCGGCCGGGCGCGGTCATCCCGGAGTTGCCGAGGAAGGCCCGGCGGCCGATCTCGGAGCGGCCGATCCGGATCCAGCCGCCGCCCCGCTCGCAGGGGGCGGTCAGGGTGTCGTCGGCCAGGAAGGCGCCGTCGCCCACGGTGGTCAGGCTGGGCAGGGCGAGCACGGTGGACACCTCGGCGCCCCGGCCGACCCGCATGCCGAGCAGCCTCAGCCACACGGGGGTGACCAGGCCGGCGTACAGCGGGAAGAGCGTCCCTCGGGCCAGGTCCATCAGCTGGACGACCGCCCAGGCCTGCCAGCCGACCCGGCTGTGGGTGGGGTGGTTGCCGGTGCGCAGCCCGAGGCTGAGCAGGCGTACGGCGGCCAGCACGAGCAGCGCGTACGCCAGGGCGAAGGCGAGCGCGCCCGGCACGACGGCGAGCAGCGCCCCGCGCAGGGCCTCGGCGGGTCCGGCGCCGGCGGGTACGAACCGGCCGGCGACGAGCAGCGCGGGCAGGGCGGCGAGCAGCGGCAGGGCCGTGAGGCAGAAGCCGGTGGCCCCGTACATGGCCCGCCAGTGCGGGGCCCGCGGCGGACGTTCCCCGGGCCAGTTGTGCTTGGCCCGGCCGATCCTGGCGGCGGGGGCGCCGCCCCAGCGCTGGCCGGTGGGGACCTGTCCGGCCACGGCGGAGCCCGGTGCCACCTCGGCCCGCTTGCCGACGCGGGCGCCGGGGAAGAGCATGCTGCGGGTGCCGACGACGGCGCCCGCGCCGATCCGGACGGGCCCGATCTCCAGCCGGTCGCCGTCCAGCCAGTGGCCGCTGAGGTCCACCTCCGATTCCACGGCGCAGCCGCGGCCGAGCCGGAGCATGCCGGTGACCGGGGGCAGGGAGTGCAGGTCCACGTCGGGGCCGACGCGGGCGCCGAGGGCGCGGGCGTAGCGCTGGAGCCAGGGGCCGGTGAGGGCGGTGGCGCCCGAGCATTCGGCGAGCCGTTCGGCCGTCCACAGCCGCAGGTGCACGCTGCCGCCGCGCGGGTGGTGTCCGGCCCGCACCCCGCGCAGTAGCAGGCGGGCGCCGCCGGCCGCGATGGCGAGGCGGCCGGGCGGGCTGAACAGCAGGGCCGCGCCGGCGGCCACGTACCACCAGGAGGCGGTGGGCGCCCACGGGTACGGTCCGAGGCGGTGCAGCAGGTTGCCGAGGGCCAGCAGGGCGACGGTCCAGCGCAGCCCGACCAGGGTGAACAGCGGCAGCAGCAGGAGGCACTGGGCGACCCTGGCGCGGGCCGGGACCGGTGCGACGGCGCGGGCGGCGCCGTCCTCGCGCACGGACCGCTCCAGCCGCCGGGCCAGTTTGCGCAGGGTCGGGTTCTGGTAGACGTCGAGGACGGCCACCCCGGGGTAGCGGGTGCGCAGCCGGGTGGTGAGCTGGGCGGCGGCGAGGCTGTTGCCGCCGGTGGCGAAGAAGTCGTCGCCGGGGCCGGTCACGGGCACGCCCAGGGTCTCGCTCCACTGTTCGGCGAGCCAGGCCTCGGTGCCGTGGAGGGGCTCGGCGGGGCCGGCGGTCTCCAGGCCGGGCAGGGGCCAGGGCAGGGCGTCGCGGTCGACCTTGCCGGAGGTGCGGGTGGGCAGGGCGTCGACCTGTGCGAGCAGCGGCACGAGGGCGGCGGGCAGTGCGGCGCGGAGCCGGTCGACGGAGGCGGTGCGGTCCCAGCCGTCCTGGGTGACGAGGTAGCCGACGAGCAGCTGGTTGCCGCCGCGGGCGGTGCGTACGGCGGCGGCCGCGCCGGCGACGCCGGGCAGGGCCTGGAGCGCGGCGTCGACCTCGCCGAGTTCGATGCGGCGGCCGCCGAGTTTGACCTGCTCGTCGGCGCGGCCGAGGAAGACCAGGCCCTCCGGTTCGGCGCGGACCAGGTCGCCGCTGCGGTAGGCGCGCGGCCAGCCGAGGGAGGCGAGGGGGGCGTACTTCTCGGCGTCCTTGGCGGGGTCGAGGTAGCGGGCGAGGCCGACGCCGCCGATGACGAGTTCGCCGCTGCCGCCCATGGGGACGGGCTCGCCGGACCCGTCGACCACGGCGAGTTCCCAGCCGGCGAGCGGGAGGCCGATCCTGATGGGCTCCTCGCCGGTCAGCGGGCAGGCGCAGGCGACGACGGTGGCCTCGGTGGGGCCGTACGTGTTCCAGACCTGGCGGCCCTCGGTGACCAGGCGGGCGGCCAGTTCGGGCGGGCAGGCCTCGCCGCCGAAGACCAGCAGCCGGACCTCGTCGAGGGCGGCGGGTTCCCAGAGCGCGGCCAGGGTGGGGACGGTGGAGACGACGGTGATCTCCTGTTCCGCCAGCCAGGGGCCGAGGTCGGCGCCGCTGCGGACCCGGTGGCGGGGTACGGGGACCAGGCAGGCGCCGTGGCGCCAGGCCAGCCACATCTCCTCGCAGGAGGCGTCGAAGGCGACGGAGAGCCCGGCCATGACCCGGTCGCCGGGGCCGATCGGCTCGTCGGCGAGGAACAGGGCGGCCTCGGCGTCGACGAAGGCGGCGGCGCTGCGGTGGCTCACGGCGACGCCCTTGGGCCGGCCCGTGGAGCCGGAGGTGAAGATGATCCACGCGTCGTCCCCGGGGCCGGGCCGGGCGGGGGGCGCGGGGGCGCGGGCGGGGAGGCCGGCGGGGTCGATGCGCCGGCCGGGGCCCAGGACGGCCCGGACGCCGGCTTCGCCGAAGACCAGCCGGGCCCGCTCGTCGGGGTCCTCGGCGTCGACCGGCACGTAGGCGGCGCCCGCGGCGAGGACCGCGAGGACGGACACGTAGAGCTCGTTGGTGCCGGAGGGGACGCGTACGCCGACCCGGTCGCCGTGTCCCACCCCGGCGGCCGCGAGGGCCCGCCGGCGGCGTTCGACGCGGGCGGCCAGGGCCCGGTAGGTGAGCCGGGAGGTGCCGTCGTCCAGGGCGGGCTCGTCGGGGTGGGCCCGGACGGTGGCCTCGAAGACGTCGAGGAGGGTCCGGGCGGGGGCGGCGGGCCCGGCGGAGAACCGGGCGGACTTGCCGGGCTCGCCGGATGGATCCGCCTCGTCGGACACGGCGTCGTCGGACGTCGGCTCGTCGGGCCGGGCCCCGTCGGCCGTCAGGGTGAGTTCGCCGCGGTCGGGTGTGGCTGCCATAGGCCCTCGCGTCTCGCGCCCGGACACGTCCGGGGTGCCGGTGGAGCCCGGGTCTGCCCGGGTTGTTCCGGTCCGGCGGAGAACAACCCACCAGCCTAGTTCGCCGCCGGCGATTTGCCCGGCGAAGCCCCGGGCCTGGCCGGAAGGAGTACCCGGTCGGACGGCCCCGGACCGCCTAGGCCGTCTCTTTCGGATCTTGCCGGTTGAGCCCGCGTCGTCCGGTGCCGTGCATCGGCGCGTTGGCGGGGCGCCCTTGTACTGGACGTACTCGGGTGCTCCGCCAACGCGGCGAGGTGCGGTGCCGGGCGGCGCGGGTCTGGGGGCACCTCCCAGCGGTAGCTGGGGGAGCTAGATCCGGAAGAGACGGCCTAACGGGACCGCGGGGCGGGGAGGCCCGCGTGCCGGGCCAGGAAGGCGAGGCACTCGGCCTGCAGGGCCACCGCCCGGGACGCGGACCGGTCGCCGTGGCCGACGCCGCGCTCCAGCCGCAGCAGCACCGGACCCGTGCCGGACGAGGCGTGCTGGAGCGCGGCGCACATCTTGCGGGCGTGCAGCGGATCGGTGCGGGTGTCCCCGTCGGCGGCGACCAGCAGCACCGCCGGGTAGGCGGTCCCCGGCACGACCCGGTGGTAGGGCGAGTAGCCGAACAGGACCGGCAGCAGGGCGGGGTCCTGCGCGCTGCCGTACTCGGGCGTCCAGCTGGGCCCGAGGCCGGACCGCTCGTAGCGGACCATGTCCAGCAGGGGGGCCGCGCACACCACGGCGGCGTACTTCTCCGGCTCCCGGGTCAGTGCGGCGCCCACCAGCAGCCCGCCGTTGGAGCCGCCCATGACCGAGAGCCGGCCCGGCTCCGTCCAGCCCTCCTCGACCAGGCGGTCGCCGGCCGCGGCGAAGTCGTCGAAGGTGTTCTCCTTGTTCTTCCCGCTGCCCGCCAGGTGCCAGGCCTCGCCTTCCTCGCCGCCGCCGCGCAGGCCCGCCCAGGCGAACACCCCGCCGGCCCTGACCCAGGCGAGGACCTGGGCCCGGTACCGCGGCGACATCGTCTTGCCGAAGCCGCCGTAGCCGGTGAGCAGCGCGGGGCGCGGCACGTCCGGACGGCCGGTCGGGGAGATCACGAACATGCGCACCGTCGTGCCGTCCCGCGAGGGGAAGGCGATCTGGCGGGTGACCGCGCCGCCGGCGTCCGGGGCGTCCGCGGTGTCGCGCTCCCAGCGCGTAGCCCGGCCCGTGAGGGCGTCGAAGCGGAGCACCTGCGGCGGGGTGACGAAGTCGGTGTAGGCGAAGTACGCCTCGTGGCCGCCGGGCGGGCCGGCCGAGAAGTCCCCGACCGCGCCCGTGCCGGGCAGCGGGACCGTGCCGATCAGCCGCCCCTCGACGAGGTCGTGCACGGTCACCTCGGCCACCGTGTTCCGGGTCCAGGCGGCCAGGCCCAGCGGGTGCTCCAGCCGCGGACCGGACAGCACGACGAGGTGGGTCAGCACCGCGTCGGGCCGCTCGGGGACCACCTCGCGCCAGGCGCTGGGGCCCAGCGGCAGTTCGTCCGGCAGGCAGGCGACGACGCGCCCCCGGGCGGCGCCGCGGTCGGTGCGCAGCCACACCGGGTCCCGCGGACCGGTGCCGGGCACCGCGTGCAGGCGGGTGGCGGCGTCCATGCCCTCCTGGACGGGCCGCAGTCCGGGGCGCTCCGGCGGCCCGGCCGACAGGTCGGCCAGGTAGAGGTCGGTGCCGCGGCCGGTGCCGAGCGTGGCCGTGACGCCGAGCCAGCGGCCGTCCGCGGTCACGGAGACGCTGTAGAACTGGGTCCGGTCCCGGCCCTCGCCGAAGACCAGGGCGTCCGTCTCGGGGTCCGTGCCGACCCGGTGCAGCCACACCCGGCGGTGGTAGCGCCCCTCGCCGGGGTGCAGCCGCGGGTCGAGGTTCCTGACGTAGTAGAACGCCCCGCCGCCGGGCAGCCAGCCGATCGACGACCTCCGGACCCGGTCCACCGGCCCGTCGACGACCTGCCCGGTGGCCACGTCGAGCACCCGCAGCAGCGAGTCCTCCGTGCCGTTGCGGGACACCTGGAAGGCCAGCAGGGAGCCCTCCACCGAGGGCTCCCAGGCGTCGAGGACGGTGCGTCCGGACGGGTCGAGGGAACCGGGGTCCAGCAGCACCCGCCCCGCCGGGTCCGTCCCGGCCTCCGCGACCATGAGCACGGGATGCTCCCGGCCGGCGTCCTGCCGCAGCCAGAAGACCCTGCTGCCGCGGACCTTGGGCGACCGGGTGCGGTCCACGGCGTCGATCGCCGCCACCTCGGCCCGCCACCGCTCCAGGTCGGCCCAGGAGGCCCGTTCGGCCTCGTAGAGCGCTTCCTGCTGCGCGCCCCAGTGCAGCGTCCCGGGGGACTCGGCGTCCTCCAGGAGGCGGTACGGGTCGGGTACGCGCAGGCCGTGCAGCTCCTCGACGAGGTCCAGGCGTTCGGCGTGGGGATAGCGGCGGGGCTGCGGGTTCACTCTCTGCTCCCTGGTGGTCCGTCGGCGGGTCTCCCGGGCGCGGGGCGTCCGCCGCGCGGTCCGGGTACGAGGGCACCGGCCTCCGGCCGCGGGACGCCGTCGGTGTCGTCGGTGTCGTCGGTGTCGTCGGGGGAGCCCCCGGTGGGCTTCCCGGCGGACCGCTCCGCATCGGGCGGCAGGGCGGCCACCGCGTAGCAGCCGGCCAGCAGGACGATCAGCCCCGCCGCGGCGATGATCGTGTCGACGGGGCCGAAGCGGATCCCGCCGACCGTGCCCCCGGCGTCCCGCAGCACGGACCCGGCCAGCCAGCCGGACAGGGCCGCCGACAGCATCGAGGCAAGCCTGGTCACCGGGTAGAAGACCGCCATGACCCGGCCCCGGTAGTCCGGCGGCGCCGCCGCCAGCAGCAGCGGCGACATCGCGGTGTTCAACACGGTGAGCGGAACGGTGAACACGAAGAGCAGCGCCACGCCGCCGACGAAGCCGCTCTGCCGGGAGTAGGCGACCAGCAGCACCCCGCTCACCAGCAGGGCGGCCCAGGTGGTCCGGCGCGCCCCGAGCCACTGCACCACCCGGCCCCCGCACAGCGCTCCCGCGATGCCGCCCGCGCCCATGGCCATGCCGAGGTAGCCGTAGAGGCGGGCGTCCGCGTGGAGGTTGTCGGTGGCGAAGAAGACGTTCAGGGTGCCCAGGGCGCCGACGCCGAACTGCCCTATGACGGAGAGCAGGAGCAGTGCCACCAGGAACCTGCTGCCCGCGAAGAAGCGCAGCCCGTCGGTGAACTCCCGCCGCAGCCCGGCCCCCTGCCGTCCGGCGGGCCGTGCGGCGCCGCCCGCTCCGGCGGAGCGCGCACCGGCCCCGGGGACCCGCAGGGACCGGATCGCCACCCAGGACACCGCGTACGTGAGGCCGTTGAAGAGCAGGGCCCACTGCAGACCGGCGGTGAACAGCAGCGGCGCGGCGAGGGGCGGCCCGATGATCCAGGCCGTCTCGCCGGTGGCCTGCGCGATGCCGGCCGCCCGCGCGCGGTCGGCGTCCCCGGTGACCAGGTCCGCGAGGACCGCGAAGCGCGCCGGGGAGAAGAACTGGCCGGCCGCGTGGAGCAGGAGCACGGTCACGTAGACCAGGCCGAGCCAGACCCCGGCCGGCAGGGCGCCGGCCGGCAGGAAGGCGACGGCCGTCAGCACGGCCACCAGCCCGCCGCGGAGCACCTCGGTGCGCAGCATCGTGGCCCGCTTGTCCCAGCGGTCGACGAACACCCCCGCGAGCGGCCCGATGACCAGCACGGAGACGCTCGACGCCGCCACGATGCCGCTGACCGCCAACGGCGCCCACGGCTCGTCCTTCGCCAGCACGGTGGCCACCCACAGCACCAGCGTCGTGCTGAAGACGGCGTCCCCGACGGACGAGACGGCCTGGCCGAACCAGAGCCGGGTGTAGTCGCGGTTGATCAGGGTCAGCCGCGGTCTCACGACGGCCTCGGCGACGAGACGACCAGGGCCGTCAGAGCGGTGACCAGGGTCGTGTGGTACGCCTTCCGGAAGAACTCCCCGGCCGGGGCCGACGGGTGCGCGCGCTGCGCCGCCGACCGCCCGGGGAGCGCCCCGTCGGGCCGCTGGGCCCGCACCAGGCAGTCCACGGCGGCGGCTCCCGGGGGCGTGTCCAGCGGATCGGTCCCCAGGACGAACCGGGTCAGGACCAGCTCCGCGGCCAGGTCCCACAGGTCGTGCTCGACGCTGTGCCACAGCAGCCGGTCGACGAGGTCCAGGGCGTGCGCGAGGGCGTCCCCGGCCAGCCCGGGGGAGGTCCGGCCGAAGTCGCCGAGGTAGAAGGCGGTGTGCGTCACGGCGTACGCCTGCGGGAGGGTGAGCGGCGCGCCGTCCGCCGGCCCGGCGGCCCGGAAGGCGAGGAGCGGGCTCCGCGGCAGGAGTTCGGCGTACGGCTCGACGGTGTGCGGGACCCCGGCCTTGTCCGCGTAGTGGCGGAGCTCGATGCGCTGGTAGGGGGACTTCCCCCGGGGCGAGAGGTACGCGGGGTCGAGCCGGGCGAGCACCGCCCGGACCTGGGCGGTGTCGATGCCGTCCGGGGCGAGCGCGGCGAAGACCAGCCCGTACGCGTCCGCGTACTGCGGGACGCCGGCGAGCAGCCGCGGCAGCTCCGGGTCCTGCCAGAGCTTGCCGACCAGGGCCTCCGCCCCGCCCAGTGCTTCCGCGGGGCGGGGGAGGCGGGCCGCGCAGTGGCGGAGCAGCGCCAGTTCCAGCACCGCCTTCGCCCGTGCGTGGCCCGCCGGCCGGGCGCCCGCCGAGAACGGGTCGAAGTGGTCCAGGTTCCCGTCCAGCCAGCCGAGCGCGCCGGCGGAGAGCCGCTCCAGGGGTGAGGACATGGCTACAGGCGCCCCGTCTCGTGCAGGTAGTCGAGCAGGGCCGTGTCGACGGAGTCGCGGAACCGCGCGAGGGTCCGCGCGTCCTCGTCGTAGCGGTAGAGGTCCTGGCAGGCGATCCAGCGGTCGCGGGTCCGCTCGCCGGGGAGGTACCCGTCGGCGACCGTGCCGACCTCCCAGTCGGGTTTGCCCGCGGTCTCCCAGCAGCTGGCCAGGGTGCCGTCCGCGCTCACCACCGCGCCGTAGCGGCCGTCGGTGTGGCCGCAGGTGACGCAGGTCTTGCGGGCGCCGGGGCGGCTCACGGTGAAGCCGAGGTCGAGCGCCCGGCGCTGCCACCGGCTGAACGCGGCCGGGAGTTCGCCCGTGTGCAGCAGGCTGTTGGCGTAGCCGACCCCGACGTCGCCGATCCGGGCGAAGTACAGGGTGCACCGGGCGGGGTCGAGCGCGGCGGCGAGCCGCTCGATCAGGGCGTCCACGCCGTGGAAGGTCTCCTGGGAGACGTTCACCCGCAGCGTCCACTGGAGCCCGGTGGCCTCGGAGGCCTTGGCGATGTTGCCGACGATCTTGTCGAAGGTGGCGCCGCCGTCCGCCCGGCCGACCCGGATCCGGTCGTGGTCGGCGCGGTCGCCGTCGAAGGTGACCTGGACGGACGTCAGCCCCAGGGCGGAGAGCCGGCGGGCGAGGGACGGGGTGAGCAGCGTGGCGTTGGAGATCATCCACGCCGAGGTCGGTGCGAGCTCCGCGGCCCGTTCCAGCAGTTCCAGACAGCCGCGCGGGTTGAGCAGGGGCTCCCCTCCGAAGAGCAGGATCCTGAGCCGGTCCAGGCCGGCGGAGGTCATCTGCCGCCGGGTGAAGCCGAGGATCTGGGTGATGGTCTGCGAGGTGAGGCGGGTCTGCGCGATCCGGGGCGGCCGGCTGCCGCCCGCCTGGTCCTGGGCGGTGTTCTGGAAGCAGTACCCGCAGCCCAGGTTGCAGTGGGTGCTGGTGAGGACGGTCAGCGCGTAGGCGCCGATCCGGCCGGGGGTGAACATGCCGCTCTCGTGCAGCCGCCGCTCCGCGTCGGGGCGCAGGGCCCCGTCGGCGGTGACGTGCCGGTCGCGGAGCCGGGCCACCCCGCCCGGGCCCAGGAACCACCAGTTCCGCTCGCCCTTCAGGAGGCGGGCCCCGGCGGGCAGCGGATCGGGGGTCCCGTCGGCCGTCGCCGCCGGGCCCGCAGCCGGGCTGATGTTCACGGGCATGCCGATGCCCACCGCTTGGTCGATGCTCACTAGTTCTCCCGCTGGGCCGTTGCCGCTGTCAGGGCAGGCTCGCCGGTCCGGCCGCCGGTGACGACGAGCGTCATCAGCGCCACGACGAGGGTCACTTTGTAGGACTTCCGGAAGCGCTCCACGGGCGTGGCGTCCGCCGCGGCCCGCTCGGCGGCGGAGCGTCCCGGGACCGCTCCGTCGGGGGCCTGGGCCGCGCAGAGCATCCGCAGGCCGGCCGCGCCGGAGGGGGTGCGCAGGGGATCCGCGCCCAGGCAGTACTGGGCGAGCAGCAGCTTCGCCGTGACGTCCCAGTCGCCGAGCGCCACGCAGTGCTCCGTCAGCCGTTCCACGACGCGCAGCGCCCGCCCCCGTTCGTCCTCGGGCAGCGGCAGGCCGCGCAGGCCGAAGTCGCCGAGGTAGCAGAGGGTGTGCGCGACCTGGCAGCCGTCCAGGTCGGCCGCGGGCAGCGTGGCGGCGCGGGGGAGCGGGCTCGCCGCGTACAGCTCCTCGTACGGGGCGAACCGGTGCGCGACGCCCGCGACATCGGCGTAGAACCTGGCCTCCAGGTGCAGGAACGGCGGCTTGCGGCCCGGTGCCAGGTAGCTGCCGGCCGCCAGCCGGTCCCGTACGGCACGGGGAGCGCCGGTGACCGCCCCGGCAGGATCCAGGGCCGCGTACATGAGCTCGAACTGCCGCGCGTGCCTGCCCTCCAGGGTGAGCAGCCGGGGGAAGTCGGGGTCGCGCCAGACCTGTTCGACCACCTCGGTCACCCGGGCCAGGTACGGGTCCCCGGGCGCGCACCTCTCCCAGGAGCGGCGGAGCATCGCGAGCTGCAGGAGGGCCTTCACCCGGGGGAGCACCGGTAGTTCGGCGCGGCCCGCGGGGGAGTCGAGGAAGGCGGCGTGCACCCCCGTCCAGCGCCGTGCGCCCGCCGACAGGCGGGCCACGGCCTCATCCAGGCCTGCTGATCGCGTACTCATGCTTCTCCTTCGGGGGAACGGACGGCCCGGCCGGGCCGGCGGCGGGCACCCCGGCCGTCCGCTCGACGACGTCGGCCGCGCGGGCGGCGCCGTCCGCCGCGGCCAGCCGGCCGCCGAGCTCCTGGGCGCGGGCCCGCAGGCCGTCGTCCCGCCACGCGGACTCCAGCAGGGCCGCAGCGGCCACGGAGGGGCTCTTCGGGAAGTGCGAGGCCACGCCGGCCCGCAGGCAGGCGCCGGTGAGCAGGGGCTGCTCGGAGCCGTTGGGGGCGAGCGCGAGGGGCCGGCCGCGCAGCAGCGCGGCCAGTACGGGTGCGGAGGTGCCGCTGCTCAGCACGAGGCCGGCGCGGTCGACGAGCGGTCCCATCCACCGTTTGCGGACCAGCAGGACGTCCGCGTCCGGGGCGGGCTGCGGGTCCGTCGACCGGCCCTGCTCCACCACGGCCTGGAACCGGCCTCCGGTGAAGGCCTCGTTGAGCCGCGGCCACAGGCTCCTGCCCTCGAAGAAGCGGCCGAGGTGGACGTAGACGACGGGCTTGCCGTTGCGCGACAGGCGGTCCCCGATCGCCTCGACCTCCGCCGGGTCGGGCGTCGGCTCCCAGGACAGCGGACCCACGTGCCGGACCCGCTCCGGCAGCAGCGCGCCCGGGTACTCCAGCTCCGGATCCCCGCGCAGCAGCAGCGCGTCGCCGAGCAGCGGTTCGTCCCCCCACCGGGGCGCGCGCCCCGCCAGGCCGGTCTCCTCCCGGAGACCGGTGTGGATCCGCAGGCAGTCCAGGGTCCGGCTCCGCCGGGTCCGCCCCAGGTGCGGTTCGTCCTCGCCGCCGGCCCGGTAGTCCCACAGGTGCACCGAGAGCCCGACCACCACCACGGGGACGTCCAGGGTCTCGGCGGCGAGCAGGGCGCCGTTGCAGAGCACGGAGGTGAGCAGCAGGTCGGCCCCCGTCTCCCGGGCCGCGCGCAGGGTCGCGCGGTACTGCGCGGCGCCGCCCGGCCCCCACCACGTGGCGGAGAACGCGCGGTGGCCGCCGTAGTCCTCGGCCGCGGCGAAGGGCAGTCCGGCGTCGTCGGCGGCGGCCGCGGCGGTGGAGCGGCCCAGCACGCTGACGTCATGGCCCCGCCGCCGCAGTTCCCGGCCGGCCGCGATCGCCGGATAGAGGTAGCCGCCGTCACTGAGCGGACAGAGAAGGACCTTCACGACGTGCCGCTCCCCACGGTGTGGCGGTTCCGGTGCCAAGGTGGCCGCGGGCCCCCGGCTCCGGCAGGGTCTGCCGGGAGCCGGGGGGCCCGCGCGGTGCTCAAGCGAGATGAAGAAACGTCACATCTCGTGGGAGTGGTTCACGATGCAGCCGGCCTCGGCCTCTTCGTCCTCGCTGTGGGCGACGACCTCGATGTCCTCGTTCTCGGTCTCGGGGTTCGTGTTCTCGGGCATGTCCGTCTCCTTTGGTTGTCGGCGTCGCTGCGCCGGCTGAGAAGAAACGTACGGACGCCCGGTACGGGAACGCCTGGCCACCGGTTCGGCACCGGTATGCGCCGAGCACACGGACGCGGTACGGCCCCGGAACCCCGCCGCACGCCCCGCCGCGCCCCGCCGCACGACCCCTGCGACCTGCGGACCAACCGATCACCAGGCGTTCGTGAACCGGAAGCCAGCCGCGCACGGGCACGATCCGGTCCACCATCCGCGCGCGACACGGGCGCGCGGCCCGCACCCGGAGGAGGAGACGTGGAGCTGGCAGAGCTCATCGGCCTGCGGCCGGTGCCCTGCGGCGGCCTGCTGGTGGCACTCACCCGCCGCTGCCCCATGAGCTGCGCACACTGCTCCACCAGCTCCTCCATGGCGGCCACGGAGGAACCCGACCCGGGCCACCTGCTGCGCTTCCTCGGCTCCTTCGGCGCCGAGGACCGCCCCGAGGTGGTCATGCTGACCGGCGGCGAACCGCTGCTGCTGCCGGAACTCGCCGCCCGCCTGGCCGGTCTCGCCCGCGCCGCGGGCTCCCGCACGGCGCTGCTCAGCGGCATGTTCTTCGCCCGCGACGGACGCGTCCCCGACCGGATCATGCGGGCGATCACGGCCCTCGACCACTTCTCCGCCAGCATGGACGTCCACCACGAACGGGAAGTCCCGCGCGCCGGGGTCCTGCGCGCCCTGCGCACCGTGCTCGACGCCGGGATCCCCGTCAGCGTCCACCTCACCGGCACCGGACCCGACGACCCCTACCTCGCGGACGCCGTCGCGGACGTCCGCCGCACCTTCGCCGGCCGGGTGCCCCTGCTCGTCAACGAGGTCCGGCCGCTCGGCCGCGCCACGGGCCTCGCCCCGGCCACACCGCCCGGACCGGACGCCTCCAGGGCCGCCCCGTGCACCCTCGCGGCCTGGCCCGTGGTCGCCTTCGACGGCACCGTGGCCGCCTGCTGCAACCAGTGGACCGTGGACCGCCGCCCCGTCCCCCCGCACCTGAGGCTCGGCCACATCGCCGACGACGACTGGCCGGCCGTCCGCGCACGCTCCCTCGGCTCCCCCGTACTGCGGATGCTGCGCACCGTCGGCCCCCGGCGGCTGCACGCCCGCTACGCGGACTCGCCCGCCCCGGCCGGCTACTGCCGCAGCTGCCACGCCCTCGCCGACCGCCCCGACGTCCTCGCCGGCGCGGCCCGCGACGCCGGCGGCAGGGTCGGCGAACTCCTCGACCGGATCACCGCGCAGCAGCAGCGCGCCGCCGGACCCGCCGCCCTGGTCGGCCGGATGGGCTGCGCCCGCTACGCCCACCTGGTCGAGCCGACGCCCGCGCAGGAGGAGAGCCGCCGATGACCGCCACCGCGTCCCTCGCGCTCAGGACCAAGCTCATGCCCACCACCACCGCCCTGCGGGCCGCGACCGCCCTCCTGTGGCGGCCGGACGGACTGCGCCGGCGGTACCCCCGCTACCTGGCGGCCATGCACCCCCTCGTACGGGCCTCCGTGCCACTGCTGGAACGGGCCGCCGAGCGGTGCACCGCACTGGACGGCCCGGCCGCCGGGCCCCTCGCGGCCTACTACACCCGCCACGCCGGAGAGGAACGCGACCACGACGCCTGGCTGCTCGACGACCTCGCCGCCGCCGGTGCCCGCCCGGCCGCCGTACCGCACCCCGTCGCCGTCGAACTCGCCGGGGCGCAGTACTACCGGATCGAGCACGAGCACCCCGTCACCCTGCTCGGGTACGTCGCCGTCCTGGAGGGCAACGCCCCCGGACCCCGGCTCGCCGACCGCCTCGCCGAAGCCACCGGACTCCCCGACGGCGCCTTCCGCACCCTCAGGGAACACGCCGAACTCGACGGCGGCCACCTCGACGACCTCCACCGGGTGCTCGACGGCCTCGACCTGCCCCCGGACCTGCAGACCGCCGTCTCCGTCAGCGCCCTGCACACGGCGAACCTGCTCACCCGCCTCTTCCTCTCCCTCGCCGCCGACCCCGGAGGACACCCGTGACCGAGGACACCGCTCCGCACGAACCCACCCTGGAGGCGCTGACCGCCGCGGGGTTCGACCTCGCCGCCCTCAGCGAAGAGCAGCACGAGGTGCTGCGCGCGCTGGCCCCGGAGGAACTCGCCCTGCTCGTCGACATCAGGGGACGGCTCGACGCGGCCGCCCCCGAAGTGCAGGCCCACGCCGACGTGGCGGGCGGCGCCCTCTTCTGATCCCGGCCGCCCCGCCGTCCCGCGTCCACCGGAGGAAACCATGCCGTGCCCCTCGTGCCGGAGCGCACTGCCGCCCGACGCCCGGTTCTGCCCCTCCTGCGGCAGTCCGTGCGCCCCCGGCCCGGTCACGGCCCAGCCGACCGGCCGCAAGGTGGTGACCGTCCTCTTCTGCGACCTCGTGGGCTCCACGGCCCTCTCCGGGGCACTGGACGCGGAGACCCTCCGCTCGGTGACGCTCCGCTGGTTCGACCTGATGAGGCTGCGGATCGAGGAACAGGGCGGCACCGTCGAGAAGTTCATCGGGGACGCGGTGATGGCCGTCTTCGGCGTGCCTGCCGTGCGGGAGGACGACGCCCGCCGGGCGGTCGCCGCCGCCCTGGCCATGCGGGAGGCCCTCGCCGGACTGAACGACCGGCTGGAACAGGGCGTCGGCGTACGGCTGGAGATGCGCATCGGCCTCAACACGGGTCAGGCCGTGACGGGTTCGGCGACCCTGCGGCAGGCCATGGTCTCCGGCGAGGTCGTCAACATCGCCGCCCGCCTGGAACAGAACGCCGCCGCCGGGGAGATCCTCGTCGGACCGGACACCCTGGCGGCCGCCGGTCCGGGCGTCCGCACGACGGAGACCGGCCCGCTGCTGCTCAAGGGCAAGGCCGACCGGGTCGGCGCCCACCGCCTGCTCGGCCTCGACGAGGAGGAGGGCCCGGAGGCGCTGCGCCGCTTCGACCTCGCGTTCGTCGGCCGCACCCGCGAACTCGCCCTGATCGACGCGGCGCTGGAGCGCGTGGTCCGCACCCGCCGGGCCGGCCGCCTGGTGATCGGCGGCGAGGCCGGCCAGGGCAAGACCCGGCTGCTGCGGGAATGGCTCCGCCGGGCCGCCACCGCGCCCCGCGGCCCGCGGCACGGCGCCGGGCGCTGCCGGGCCCGCGGCGAACAGCCCAGCCTCGGACCGCTCGCCGACGCCGTCGCCGGGCTGCTGAGGACCGCCGGAACACCGGCCCCGGCACCCGAACTGGACCTGCTCCACCAGGGCCTGCTCCTGGACGGCACCCCCAACCCGTCACCGGCGGACACCTGCGCCGCGCTCGCCAAGGTCCTCGCCGGGCTCGCCGCGGCGGAGCCCGTGGTGCTGGTGATCGACGACTGCCACTGGGCCGCGCAGCCGCTCTTCGACGTCCTCGACCGGCTGCTGGGGGCCCTCACCGACGCCGCCGTCCTGATCGTCCTGCTCACCCGCCCCCAGCTCTTCGACGTACGCCCCGGGCTGGCCCCGGACGCCGTGCCGCTCGGCGGGCTCTCCGACGCCGAGGCACAGCTCCTCGCGGCCGAGCTGACCGGGGACACCGCGGCCGGCCGGCCGCTCGGCCCCCGGGTCCTGGCACGGGTGGGCGGCAACCCGCTCCACCTGGAACAGCTGCTGGCCGCCGTCGACCCGGTCGACGCGGAGAGCGTCCCGCTCCCGCTCCAGGCCCTGATCGGCGCCCGCATCGACGCGCTCGACCCGCCCGAACACCAGGCCCTGGGCCTGGCGTCCGTCCTCGGCGGCGACTTCACCGCCGGCGAACTGACGGCACTCGCCGGACACCCCGCACCGCAGTGGACCGGCACCGAGCTCGGGCCCGTGCTGCACCGGCTGGTCCGGCACCGCCTGATCCGGCCGGACGGCGACGCCTTCCGCTTCGCCGGAGGGCTGATCCAGGAGGTCGTCTACGCCAGCCAGTCCAAGCAGGACCGGGCCGACCGGCACGAACGCGCGGCCCGGCTCGACTCCGTCCGCGGGCGGGGCAGTGCGGCGGTCGGGGGCCACCTGGAACAGGCGTACCGCTACCGGGCCGAACTCGGCGCCCAGGACGCCCACACCGACGGGCTGCGCCGGCGCGCCGCCGACACCCTCGCCGAAGCCGGCCGCCTGGCACTGGCCCACGCCGACCCCGTATGGGCGGCCGACGTGCTCTCCCGGGCCACGGCCCGGTACGCACCCGGCGAGCCCGGCAGCACGGCGGCACGCCGCCGGCTCGGCCAGACCCTGCTGGACCTGGGGCGCGGCACGGAGGGCCGGGCGCTCCTCGAAGAGGTGCTGGCCGAGTCCCGGGCCGGCGCCGGCGAGGCGGTGGAGACCGCGCACGCCCGCCTCGCCCTGGCCTCCGCCGGCCGGTCCACCGGACCGGCCGGGACGGGGCCGGACGAGTCCCCGGCGGAGGCCGCCGGCGCGACCCTGCCGGTCTTCGCGGCCGCCGGCGACCACCTCGGCCAGGCCAGGGCCTGCCTGCGGCTCGCCCAGCGCGCCCAGGAACAGGGCCTCCACCGGGAGGCCGAACGGCTGCTCGCCTCCGCCCTGGACCACGCGGTGCGCGCCGACGCCGAACCGGAACGCGCCGCGGCCCTCGGCGCGACCGGGGTCTCGCTCTGGCGCGGCCCCCAGCCGGTCCCGGACGCGGTGGCCCGCTGCCGCGCACTCCTCGCCGACCAGGGGGCCGGCCGCCGGGCCGTCCGGCTGACGCTCAACTGCCCGCTGGCGGTGGTACTGGCCCTCCACGACGACCGCGACGGGGCCCTGGCCTGCCTCGCGGAGGCCGAGCACCTCGCGCAGCGGCTCGGATACGCCGAGGCCGACGCCTTCCTGCCGCTCTTCACCGCCACCGTGGCCGACCTGACCGGCCACCGGGAGGAGGCGCTCCTGAGCCTGGAGCGGGCCACCGCCGCCGCCCGGGAACTGGGCGCCACGGGGCTGCTGCGCAGCGCCCTGCTGGACACCGCCCGCATCCGGCTGGACCTCGGCGACTGGCGCGCCGCCCGCGACACCCTCGCCGCACTGGAGGGGAAGCGGCGGGAACCGGGCCGGCCCCGGGCCGAGTCGGCGGACCTCGACGGACTGCGCGCCCGGATCGCCGCCGCCCAGGGGCAGGCCTCGACCGCCACCCGGCTGGCCGCCAGGGCACTGGCCACCGCCGCCCGCACCGACTCGCCCGTCGTCCGGGGCACCGCCGCCCTCGACCTCGCCCGTACCGATCTCGCACTGGACCGCCCGGCCGACGCGGCCGCGTCGGCGACGCGCGCCCGCCGGTGCTTCGCGGCGAAGGGCCACCTGCCCGCCGTACGCCGGGCCGAGGCCGTGCTCTCCCGCTGCCACAGCCTCTCGCCCTGGCACGGCCAGGACGCCGGGCGGGCCGCCGGAGCCGGAACGGAGGCCGCGCGATGACCGACGGGCAGCCATCGGGACCCGCACTCACCTGGGGCCTGCGCGGGCGGGGCGCCGCGGACGTGCCGGTGGAGGCCGACGGCCCGCCGGACCCGCCCGAGGCGGGCCTCCTCGGCGGCACCGGGCGCGGCGTACGCGTCTGCGTGGTCGATTCGGGCGTCGAACGCGACCACCCCATGGTCGGCCCCGTCGACCGCTCCTGGCGCGTCGTCAAGGACGGCGACGGGGTCCGTGTCGAGGAGACGGAGGAGGGGGACGCCTGCGGGCACGGCACCGCGTGCGCCGGGATCATCCGCCGCACCGCGCCGGACTGCGAGCTGTCCAGCATCAGGGTGCTCGGCGACCGGTTCTCCGGCAGCGGGGACGTCCTGCTCGAAGGGATCCGGTGGGCCGTGCGCCAGCGGTTCGACGTGGTCAACCTGAGCCTGTCCACCACCCACGACCGCTTCGTGGAGGAGCTGCGCCGGCTGGCCGACGAGGCGTACTTCCAGCAGACGGTGATCGTCGCCGCCGCGCACAACACGCGCGTGGAGAGCTTCCCCTGGCGCTTCTCCTCGGTGATCTCCGTCGGCAGCCACCAGGAGGACGACCCGGACCTCCACCTCTACAACCCCGAGCCCCCGGTGGAGTTCTTCGCCCCCGGCCAGAAGGTCCAGGTGGCCTGGCTCGGCGGCACCTCGATCCGCAGCTCCGGGAACAGCTTCGCCACCCCGTTCATCTCGGGGCTCTGCGCCCGGATCCTGTCGAGCGGCCCCCGGCTGACGCCGTTCCAGCTGAAGAACGCCCTGTACCTGTCCGCAGCCAACGTCCGTGTCCACGGCCGCCGGTAACGACCGGCGCCGGAAGGGGAGCCCCATGGCCCAGACGATCGCCCCCGCCGTCCCCGCGGCACCACGGCCCGACCCGGCCGTGGCGGAACTCCTGCAGTCGGTGGTGGACACCGCGCGCGCCATCTTCGGTGCGCAGGCGAGCTCCATCATGCTCCTGGACACCGGGGCGGACGAGCTCGCCTTCGCGGCGGTGTCCGGGCAGGGACAGGAGTTCCTGGTGGGCCGGAGGTTCCCGGCGGGCCGGGGGATCGCCGGGTGGGTCGCCGCCTCGGGGGAGCCGATGGTGGTCGACGACCTCCGCGCCAGCGTGTCCTTCGACCGGGACATCGCCGAGTCCACCGGCTACGTCCCGGACGCGCTGATGGCCGCCCCGCTGGTCCGCGGGGACCGGGTCCTCGGCGTCCTGGAGGTGCTCGACCCCTCCCCGCAGGCCCGCTCGGGCCTGCCGGAGCTCGACCTGCTGGGCCTCTTCGCCCGTCAGGCCGCCGTGGCCCTGCACGTCCTCACCGCCCGCACGCCCCCGCCGGACCCGGAGGACCCCCCGCGCACCGAACTCCTGCGCCTCCTCACGGAAGCCCGCCGCCTCCTCGGTGAGTGAGCGGGGCACCCCCGCCGGCTCCGCCCGGGACTACCGGGTCCCGTACGGGAGCAGGGCCATCTCGCGGGCATTCTTCACGGCGGCGGCGAGCTGCCGCTGCTGCCGGGCCGTGACGCGGGTGACCCGGCGGCTGCGGATCTTGCCGCGGTCGGAGACGAACTTCCGCAGCAGGTCGGTGTCCTTGTAGTCGACGTAGGCGATCCCCGCCGCGTCCAGCGGGTTGGGGCGGGCCTTGAGCGGCTTGTACGGGGTCTGACGGCGGGCCATGCGCGTTCCTTGAGGTCGTCGGGTCGTCGGGTCGTACGGGTCTTGCAGGTCCTACGGGACGGGGTCGAGCAGGGCGTCGAAGGCGGCGGGGAGGGACTTCCACGCCTCGGGTCCCGCCGCGTACTCGGCATCGGTGAGCAGGCAGGACTCCAACAGCCGCTCCAGGCCGTCCCGGTCGAGGCCGGGGGAGGTGAAGACGAGGTGCTGGCAGCAGTCGCCGTGGTCGGAGTGCCAGTCCAGGGAGGCCGCCGCCCTGCGCACCGGCGGGACCAGTTCCCAGGCGGCGTCCGGCAGGGACGCCAGCCAGGGCCCGGCGTTCTCCACGCACAGGGCGCCGCCCGCGGCGTCCCAGGCGAGGAGGGTGTCGGGCCGGTCGGCGAGCCAGAAGCGGCCGCGGCTCCGGGCGGCCGCGCAGCAGAGGTCCTCCAGGGCCCGGTACAGGCGCTCGGGGTGGAAGGGGCGGCGGCGGTGCCAGACCAGGGTGCTCACCCCGGCCTCCTCCGCCTCCTGGGGCAGCAGGGCGCAGGCCGGGTGCTGGGCGGCGGCCGCAGCCTCCACGTCGAACCCGGTGAAGGCCAGGGCCGCCAGCTCGCCGGACCCGCAGTCCACCCGCCGGGCGGTCGGGTGGAGCTGGGCCAGCAGGGCCAGGTCCTCCTCGTCCGCCCCACCGCCGTCGACGAGGGCCAGTACGGGTGCGTACTCCAGCTGCCGCGCCCAGGTGTCCCCGACGGTCCGCCGGTCCGTGGCGGCCGCCGCGAGGCCCGCGTCGGCCAGGTCGTCGCCGTTGGCCAGGTAGGGCAGCACCAGCGCCGGGTCCACCGCGGTCATCACGCAGGTGAGGTCGAGCAGGCCGGCGCCGTGCGCGGCGACCACCTCGGCCATCGCCCTCGGCTCGACGGAGTCCCACAGTTCGACGACGGCCAGCCGGGTCAGGCCCCCGTGGGCCAGCCGTTCCAGCTCGGGGACCAGGTCCTCGCGGAGCGCGCAGCAGGCGCAGTCGTTGACGAGGGGCGTCTCGCCCCGGGACAGCTCGCCCGAGGCGTCGCGCACCACGCGCCGCACGGTGCCCCGGGCGGCCGGGGCCAGGTCGTGGTGGAGGGCGACGCTGCCCGGGACGGTGTGCAGCAGGCGGTCCACGACCTCCTTGCGGGCGTCGGAGTGGAGTCCGCCGACGATCACGACGGGCAGGGTCACGCCGTGCTCCCGTAGCGGCGCTGGAAGCGTTCGACGCGTCCGGCGGTGTCCAGGACGCGGGCGGTGCCGGTGTAGAAGGGGTGGCTCTGCGAGGAGATCTCCACGTCGATGACGGGGTAGGTGTGGCCGTCCTCCCACTCCACCGTCTTGTCGCTGGTGGCGGTCGAGCGGGTGAGGAAGGCGAAGTCGGCGGCCTTGTCGCGGAAGACGACGGGGCCGTAGGCGGGGTGGATCCCGGGCTTCATGGCGGTGTCCTTGGGTCGGTGGGGGAGGGCGGGGGTCAGCGTTCTTCGCGGAAGTCGACGTGCCGGCGGACCACCGGGTCGAACTTGCGCAGCACCATGCGGTCCGGGTCGCTGCGCCGGTTCTTGCGGGTGACGTACGTGTAGCCGGTGCCGGCCGTGGAGCGGAGCTTGACGATCGGGCGTACTTCGTTGCGTGCCATGCCGCTACTATACGGGAATGGAAATCATTTCCAATAACCGCTTCCGTTCAGAGAGGGGCAGGTAGCACCATGTCCGCCCACTGCCAGCTGACCGGCGCCCGTCCGGGCTTCGGCAACAACGTCTCCCACTCGCACCGGCGCACCTCCCGCCGCTTCGACCCCAACGTCCAGCGCAAGCGCTACTGGCTGCCGAGCGAGGGCCGGCACGTCCGCCTGACCCTGAGCGCGAAGGCGGTCAAGACCGTCGACGTCATCGGCATCGAGGCCGCAGTGGCCCGGATCCGCGGCCGGGGGGTGAAGGTCTGATGGCCAAGAAGAGCAAGATCGCGCAGAACGAGAGGCGCAAGGCGGTCGTCGCGCGGTACGCGGCCCGGCGCGCCGAGCTGAAGGAGGTCCTGCGCAGGCCCTCCTCCACGGAGGCCGAGCGCGGCGCGGCGCGGGCGGAACTGCGCGGGCAGCCCCGCGACGCGAGCGCCACCCGGGTGCGCAACCGGGACGCCGTGGACGGCCGGCCCCGCGGACACCTGCGGAAGTTCGGCCTCTCGCGGGTCCGGATGCGCGAGCAGGCCCACGCCGGCCTCCTGCCTGGGGTCACCAAGTCGTCCTGGTGACGGGAGCGCGCGGGCCCGCGTCTCCCGTGGGGGGACGCGGGCCCGCGCGGGTACCGCCTAGGCCGTCTCTTTCGGATTTTGCCGGTTGAGCCCGCGTCGTCCGGTGCCGTGCATCGGCGCGTTGGCGGGGCGCCCTTGTACTGGACGTACTCGGGTGCTCCGCCAACGCGGCGAGGTGCGGTGCCGGGCGGCGCGGGTCAGGCTAGATCCGGAAGAGACGGCCTAAGCGCGGCCGGCCGGATCCTGGGCCTGGGCCCGGTCGTCGAGCTCCTCCGGGGACTCCGGGGACTCCGTCCGGGACGGCGCCGCGGCCGGGGCCGGACCCGTCCGGGAGCGGCGGCGGGCGCCCGCCCAGGCGGCCACGGGTTCGGTGTAGCGGGCGGTCAGCGGGCCGACCACCACGAGGATCAGCACGTACGCGGTCGCGAGCGGGCCCAGCGCGGGCTCGATGCCCGCCGTCACCGCGAGGCCCGCGATGACGATCGAGAACTCCCCGCGGGCCACCAGGGTGCCCCCGGCCCGCCAGCGCCCCCGGACCCCGACGCCGGCCCGCTTCGCCGCCCAGTACCCGGTGGCGATCTTCGTGCCCGCCGTGACCACCGCGAGGGCGAGCGCGGGCAGCAGCACGGGCGGGATGCTCGCGGGATCGGTGTGCAGGCCGAAGAAGACGAAGAACACGGCGGCGAACAGGTCCCGCAGCGGGCTCAGCAGCGTGTGAGTGCCTTCGGCGACCTCCCCGGAGAGGGCGATGCCGACGAGGAACGCGCCGACCGCGGCGGAGACCTGGAGCTGCTGGGCGATACCTGCGACCAGCAGGGTCAGGCCGAGGACGACCAGGAGGAGCTTCTCGGGGTCGTCGCTGGAGACGAAGCGGGAGATGTGGCGTCCGTAGCGGACCGCGACGAACAGCACTGCTCCGGCGACGCCGAGGGCGATGGCCAGGGTCGCGCTGCCGGCGGCGAGGCCGACCCCGGCCAGCAGGGCGGTGACAATCGGCAGGTAGACCGCCATCGCCAGGTCTTCGAGCACCAGGACGGACAGGATCACGGGGGTCTCGCGGTTGCCGACCCGGCCCAGGTCGCCCATCACCTTGGCGATGACCCCGGAGGAGGAGATCCAGGTGACCCCCGCCAGCACCACGGCGGCGACCGGACCCCAGCCCATCAGCAGCGCCGCCACCGCGCCGGGCACGGCGTTCAGCGCGAAGTCGACCAGCCCGGCCGGGTACTGGGTTTTCAGGTTGGAGACCAGGTCACTGGCCGTGTACTCCAGACCCAGCATCAGCAGGAGCAGGATCACGCCGATCTCGGCGCCGATCGCGACGAACTCCTCGCTCGCCCCCATGGGCAGCAGCCCGCCGGTGCCGAACGCCAGCCCGGCCAGCAGGTAGAGCGGTATCGGCGAGAAGTGGAAGCGGCCGGCGAGCCTGCCCAGCAGACCCAGGCCCAGGATGATCGCACCGAACTCGATCAGGAAGAGGGCGGAATGCACGGGCGGTCACTCCCGTCCGAGTATGGAGGCGGCGGCCTCGACGCCCTCGCGGGTGCCGATGACGATGAGGGTGTCCCCGCCCGCCAGGCGGAAGTCCGGCGCCGGCGAGGGGCGGGCCTCCGCCCGGCGCAGCACGGCCACGACCGAGACGCCCGTCTCGGTCCGCATCCGGGTCTCGCCCAGCACCCGGCCGTTCCAGTACGAGTGCGCCGACAGCTCGACCCGCTCGGCCACCAGCCCGAGATCCGTGGTGTGCAGGAGGTTCGGGCTGTGGTGGGCGGGCATCAGGGCGTCGATCAGCGAGGTGGTCTCCGCCGCGGTCAGGTGCAGCGACTGCGCGCACGCGTCGGGGTCGTCCGCCCGGTACAGGTTCACCGTCCGGGTGCCGTCCCGGTGCGCGACCACGGACAGGTGGCGGTGTTCGCGGGTGGTGAGGTCGTACTGGACCCCGATGCCGGGCAGTGGCGTGGTGCTCATCCGTGGAGCAGGCACAACTGTCCCCCCTCGTCTTCGTTCCGTACGTGACGCCGCTGCGGCGGACCCGCGGTCTCGGGCAGGAGACGGCCGCTCGGCGCGGCCCATCGTGCCACTTTTCCGTTGCCCGAAATATGGGTGCCGGCACGGATGGACAGCGGCCTTCCGCTGGCGTGAGGATCAACCGGGGAAGTAGGTTCTGTCGCAGGTCAGAGCAGTCGGCGGCAAGGCCGGGGGACCGGTGGGAAAGGCGTGTGGCCGTGTCGTTGTACTGGCGGATCTTCCTGCTGAACGCCTGTGTCCTGGCCGTCGCGGTGGCCCTGCTGCTGGGCCCGGTCACCGTCTCCACACCGGTCCTGTTCGGCGAGGCGCTCGTGCTCCTCGGCGGGCTGGCCGCGATGCTGGTCGCCAACGCGGTCCTCCTCAGGGTCGGCCTGGCCCCGCTCGCCCGCCTGAACCGGGCCATGGCCACCGCCGACCTCCTCAAGCCCGGCACCCGCCCGGCCGTGACCGGCGGCGGGGAGACCGCCGCGCTCACCCGGACGTTCAACGCCATGCTCGACCGGCTCGAAGCCGAACGGGCGGCCAGCACCGGCCGGGTGCTGACCGCGCTGGAGGCCGAACGCCGGCGCATCGCCCAAGAGCTCCACGACGAGATCGGCCAGACCCTCACGGCCGTCCTCCTCCAGCTCAAGTACGCCGCCGACCGTGCCCCCGAACCCGTCCGCACCGACCTGCACCAGGCCCAGGAGACCACCCGCGCCAGCCTGGACGAGATCCGCCGCATCGCCCGCCGCCTGCGCCCCGGCGTCCTGGAGGAACTCGGCCTCCACAGCGCGCTGCGCTCCCTGGCCGCCGAGTTCACCACCCCGGGCCTCGGCGTGACCGCGCACATCACCCCCGGCCTGCCCCACCTGGACCCGGCGACCGAGCTCGTCCTCTACCGCGTCGCACAGGAGGGCCTGACCAACGCCGCCCGCCACTCGGGTGCCACCCGCGTCGAGGTCCACCTGCGGCGACTGCCGCACGGCGGCGTCGGCCTGCTGGTCCGCGACGACGGCACCGGCACCGGCGGCGCCCCCGAAGGCGCCGGCATCCAGGGCATGCGCGAACGCGCCCTGCTCATCGGCGCCGAACTCTCCGTCGGCCCCGGCCCGCACGGCGGCACCCAGGTCCGGCTCGAAACCCCCGACACCCCGAAGGCCGCCCCATGACCCAGCCGCAGGCCGGACCGGCCCGCATCCTGCTCGCCGACGACCACACCCTCGTCCGCCGCGGCGTACGCCTCATCCTCGACGCCGAACCCGACCTGACCGTCGTCGCCGAAGCCGCCGACGGCGCCGAAGCCGTCGCCCAGGCACGCAGCCTCGACATCGACCTGGCCGTCCTCGACATCGCGATGCCCCGCCAGACCGGCTTGCAGGCCGCCCGGGAACTCGCCCGGATCCGGCCCGGACTGCGGATCCTGATGCTCACCATGTACGACAACGAGCAGTACTTCTTCGAGGCCCTGCGGGCCGGGGCCTCGGGCTACGTCCTCAAGTCCGTGGCCGACCGCGACCTCGTCGAAGCCTGCCGCGCAGCCCTGCGGGACGAACCCTTCATCTACCCCGGCGCGGAGACCACCCTCATCCGCACCTACCTCGACCGGGCCCGGTCCGGCGGCCCGATCCCGGAGCGGCCCATCACCGAGCGCGAGGAGGAGATCCTCAAACTCGTCGCCGAAGGGCACAGCTCCAAGGAGATCGGCGACCTCCTCGTCATCAGCCCCAAGACCGTCGAGCGCCACCGCGCCAACCTCCTGCAGAAACTCGGCCTGCGCGACCGCCTCGAACTCACCCGCTACGCGATCCGCGCCGGACTGATCGAGCCGTAGCCGTCCCCGTCGCCGCGGGCGGGCGGGCAGGGCCGTACCTCGGCGATCACGAGGGCGACGTCGTCGGCCGCGTCACGGTGCCGCAGGGCCGCCAGGAGCCGGTCGCAGGTCTCCTCCGGCGGGAGGAGCGGATCGGCGAGGAGGCGCAGGAGCAGGTCGAGGCGGTCGTCCAGGGCGTCGTCGCGGGTTTCGACGAGGCCATCGGTGTACAGGACCAGCCGGTCGCCGGGGAGCAGGTCGAGGACGGTGTTCTCGAAGCCGGCGCCGCCGAGGCCGCCCGTGCCCAGCGGTACGCCGGCGGGCAGGTCGACCAGCGAGGGGGCCCGCCCGGACCGGACGACCACGGGCGGCGGGTGGCCGGCGAGGGCAACGCGGCAGCGGGACAGCCGGGGGTCCCAGGTGGCGTACACGCAGGTCGCCATGGTCCCGTCGAGTTCGGCGGTGATGTGGTCGAGGTGGCGCAGCACCCGGGCCGGGTCGAGGCCGAGGTCCGCGAGGGTGCGGGTGGCGGTGCGCAGCTGTCCCATGGTGGCGGCGGCGTGGACCCCGTGCCCCATGACGTCGCCGACCACGAGCGCGGTCCGGTCGTCCGGCTGCGGGATCGCGTCGAACCAGTCGCCGCCGATCCCGCTGGCGGCCGCCGCCGGCTGGTAGCGGTAGGCGATCCGCAGGCCCGCCGCCCGGGGCGGCGGATGCGGGAGCAGGTGGCGCTGGAGGGCCAGGGCGGTGTCGGCGGCGTGCTGGTACCAGCGGGCGTTGTCGATGGCGACGGCGGCACGGGTGGCCAGCTCGCGGGCCAGGGCGACGTCGTCGTCGCCGAACGGCTGCGGATTGCGGGTGCGCAGGAGGCCGAGGGCGCCGAGGACCTGGCCCCGGGCGGTGAGGGGAACGGCCAGGTAGGAGTGCGTCCCCTCCGCCGCGAGGACGCCCGCGGCGTCCGCGTTCCGTGCGATGTGCTCCAGGTCCGGCCCGGCGACGTGCGCGACCAGGGCGGGACGCCGGGTGCTCACGCAGCGGGTGACCAGGCGCTCGGCCGGATACGTGATGCGCTCGCCCACCGGGTCCGCGGCGCGGACCGCGTCCGTCTCGTAGGACGCGGCCACCGCGAGGGCCACGAAGAGCGCCGGCTCCGCACGGGAGCCGGGGGCCGTCGCCACGCTGCCCTCCAGGACGGAGTCGAGGACGTCGACCGAGGCGATGTCGGCCAGGTCCTCCACCACGAGTTCGGCGAGCTCGCGGGCCGTGCGCCCCACATCCAGGGTGGTCCCGACCGTCACCGACGCCCGGGCGACGAGGTCCAGGCGGCGGCGGGCCGCGGCGGCCTCCCGGGCCGCGCGGTGACTGTCGGTGACGTCCACGACCACCAGGGCCACGCCGATCACCCGCCCGCCGGGGTCCTCCAGCCGGTAGTACGAGCCCGACCAGGCGTGCTCCTCGTGCGGATCGGCCGGGGTGCGGCCGACGCCGTACTGGTCGAGCAGCGGTACGCCGGTGTCCAGGACCTGGCGCATGGAGGCTTCGATCGTGTCCGTGTCGAGGAAGGGCAGGGCCTCGCGGGGCGTGCGGCCCAGGTGCTCCCCGGCGGTCAGGCCGTTGATCCGTTCCAGCGTCGGGTTGACCAGGACGTACCTCAGGCCGGTGTCCAGCACCGCCAGCCCGAGCGGGGACTGGGCCACCAGCGGCACCGACAGGGCCAGATCCCGTTCCACGCCCCGCAGGACCGCTTCGTCGCAGGCGATCCCAGGGCGTACACGCCGCCGCCCGCGTCCTGCAGCCGCATGTTGCGGAACTCGGCGAGCCGGGTGGAGCCGTCCTTGTGGCGCACCGGGAACACGCCCGCCCAGGCCCCGCCACCGGCCATGACCTTGGCGAACAGCTCCAGCACGAGGCCGACGTACTCGTCGGAGACCAGCAGTTCGGCGGCGTAGCGGCCCAGCGCCTCCTCGGCCGGCCAGCCGAACAGCTCCTGCGCCTGGGGGCTCCACAGGGTGATCCGGCCCTCGGCGTCCAGCACCACCGCGGCCACGCTCAGGACGTCCAGCAGGCCGCCGGCCTCGGCGGGGACCATGCCGACGGGACCGGCTCCGGCCCGGAACGTCTCGGACGCGACCATGACCGGACCTCCTTCGCCCCGGCGACGCGAGCGCGTTCCCTCCAGAATCGCACCTGCGGCCCACCGGGTCGATGTGACGGGCAGGCGCGGCCGCCACGGCATGCCACGTGCTGCCGATGTGCGAGGACATGGTCACATGGCAGTGGACCTGACCGGGGCGGTCACCGCCCCGCCCGATTCCAGCCGAGGACCGTCCCCCATGCTCCGTGGCCGCCGCATCTCCGGCACACGTCCCTCCATCGCGCTGGCCCTGCCCGCGCTGCTGGCCATCGCGTTCCTGCTGCTGCCGCTCCTCGGCATCCTGGTCCGCACCCGGTGGAGCGAGCTCGGCACCCACCTGACCAGCCCGGGCGTCGTCGAAGCGCTCAGGCTGTCGCTGCTGGTGTCCTTCGCGGCACTCGGCCTGTCCCTGGTCCTCGGCGTGCCGCTGGCGTGGCTGCTGGCCCGGGTGGACTTCCCCGGGAAGACGCTCGTACGGTCCCTGGTCCTGCTGCCGATGGTGCTGCCCCCGACCGTCGGGGGCGTCGCCCTGCTCCTCGGATTCGGCCGGCGCGGACTGCTCGGCCCGTGGCTGGAGGACACCTTCGGGATCGTCTTCCCCTTCCACACCTCCGGTGCGGTGCTCGCCGCGACCTTCGTGGCGATGCCGTTCCTGATCATCAGCCTGGAAGGCACCCTCGCGGGCCTCAGACCCGCCTACGAGGAGACGGCCTCCTCCCTGGGCGCCTCCCCGGTCCGGGTGTTCTTCACCGTCACCCTTCCGATGGTCGCCCCCGGGCTCGCCGCCGGGGCGGCCCTCGCGTGGGCCCGTGCGCTCGGCGAGTTCGGCGCCACGATCACCTTCGCCGGGAACCTGCCGGGCGAGACCCAGACCCTGCCGCTCCAGGTGTACCTGCTCCTCCAGGACGCCCCCGAGGCCGCCACCTCCGTCTCCCTGCTCCTGCTGGCCATCGCCATGGGCGTGCTGATCGCGCTCCGGGGCCGCTGGACGGGCTCGGCCGGCCGTCCCCGCGCCGCCACCGCCACCGCCAAGCCGGAGCCGGCCGCCGCCGTCCTGGCCACCACCGAACCGCAGGCGCCGCCGCCCGCGACCGAGCCCTGGCCGCTGCACGCGGAGGTGACCGGCTTCAACGAGCTGACCCTGGACGCCGAGCCGGGCACCACCATCGCCGTCGTCGGCGAGAACGGCGCGGGGAAGACCACCCTGCTCCGGGCCCTCCTGGGCCTGACCCCGCGCGCCCACGCGGAACTCCGGCTCGGCGACCTCGACGTCACCGCCCTGCCCCCGCACAGGCGGCAGGTCGCCTGGGTCCCGCAGGACGGCGCCCTCTTCCCGCACCTGAACGCCCTCGCCAACACCGCCTACGGGCTCCGCGCCCACGGCATGGCGAAGGCCGAGGCCCGCACGGAGGCCCACCGCTGGCTGGACCGGCTCGGCGTCGGCCACCTCGCCCACCGCAGACCCGCCGAACTCTCCGGCGGCCAGGCCCAGCGCGTCGCCCTCGCCCGCGCCCTCGCCGCCCGGCCGCGCCTGCTCCTCCTGGACGAACCCCTCGCCGCCCTCGACCAGACCACCCGCGCCCACGTACGCCACACCCTGCGCCGGCACCTCGCCGGCTTCGGCGGCGTCTGCCTCATCGTCACCCACGACCCGGTCGAAGCGGTCTCGCTCGCCGACCGGGTCCTCGTCCTCGCCGACGGCCGCACCCTCCAGGACGCCCCGCCGTCCGAGGTCACCCGGCACCCGCGCTCCCCCTGGGTGGCCCGCATGCTCGGCCGCAACGCCTGGCCCTGCACCGCCACCCGTACGGGTCTCACCCTGGCGACCGGCGGGATCCTGGTCGCCGCCGACCCGCTCCCCGAAGGGGCCGAGGGGCTGGCGATCATCGCCCCCGAGTCGGTGTCCCTGCACCGGGACCGGCCCACGGGCAGCCCGCGCAACGTCTGGCCCGGCACCGTCCGGGAGATCACGGTCCTCGGCAGCCGCCTGCGGGTCCTGATCACCTCCGACCGGGTCCCCGACCTCGTCGCCGAGATCACCCCCCAGGCCGCCGCCGACCTCGCCCTCTCCGAAGGCGCCGAGATCTGGGCCGGCCTGAAGGCCACCGAGATCACCCTCGTCGCCCTCTGACCGCGGGCCGCGGACCGTCAGGCGACGGCCGTGCGCGCCAGCAGGGCTATCTCGGCCGCCACGGCCTCCGGGTCCGCAGCGACGGTGACGTGGGCGACGCCGTCCAGGGCGGGGTGCGTGCCCACGCGCACCCCCAGCTCCGCGTCCCGCAGGAGATCGAGGTCGTTGACGTCGTTGCCGAAGGCCACGTACGCGTCGATCCCGAGCGCCGCCAGGGCCTCCCGCTTCGTCGTCGAACCGGGGGCGAAGTCGACGATCCCCTCGTCGAGGTGGTGGTTGACCGTCAGCCCGAGCCGCCGGCCGGCCTCGGCGAGCGCCGCCATGTCCGACGCACCGACGACCAGGAACTTCGCGACGTCGGGCAGCTCGGCGAGGTCGACCCGGCGCGCGAGGTTCCCCTGGTCGACACGGCTCAGGATCGGATGGTCGTCGGGTCCGGTGTAGGCGTAGTCCCACGGCCCGTCCGCCAGGTAGGCCGCCCGGTACAGCCCGACCGCCTCCATCAGCGCGCCGAGCACGGCGGGCTCGAAGACGGCCCGTGCCCGCACCCGGCCGTCGACCGACAGGAGGCTGCCGTTGCCGCCGATCAGCGTGGCCGACGGAAAGGATCCGCCGAGTACGGGCAGGAGGTCCCGGACGGGCCGGGCGGACGCGAAGACCACGTGGTAGCCCACGCGTTGGCACTCGCCGACCGCCGCGAGGATGCGGTCGTCCACCGTCGTTCCGTCGAAGCAGAGCGTGCCGTCGATGTCGAACACCACGGTACGGGCAGCAGGATTGATCATCATCCGATCGTATCCGCGCCGAACGGTCGGACGCGGCCCGCCGGGACGGCCGGGACGGGCGGCCGGTGGAGCTCCGCCGGGTGGGCCGTGTGCAGCACGGCTTCCTCGTAGGAGACCGTGCCCGCCCAGACGAGGGCGTTGATGCCGGTCTCCAGGGTCTGCATGCCGTCCCGTTGGCCGGTCGCGATCAGGTTGCGGATCTGGCGGGTCTTGCCCTCGCGGATCAGGTTGCGGACCGCCGACGTGCCCACCAGCACCTCGAAGGCGGCCACCCGGCCCCCGCCGGTCCGGGGGATGAGCGTCTGGTTGAGGACGCCGACCAGGGTGTGCGCCAACTGCAGCCGGACCTGCGGCTGCTGCTCGGCCGGGAACACGTCGACGATGCGGTCCAGCGTCTGCGACGTGTCGTTGGTGTGCAGGGTGGCGAACACCAGGTGTCCGGTCTCGGCGATGGTCAGGGCCGCGGAGATGCTCTCCGGGTCGCGCATCTCGCCCAGGAGCAGGACGTCGGGATCCTCGCGCAGGGCCGAGCGCAGCGCGTCGGCGAACGAGTCGGTGTCGGTGCCGACCTCGCGCTGGTTGACCGCCGCGCGCTTGTGCCGGTGCAGGTACTCGATCGGGTCCTCGATGGTGAGGATGTGGACCGGCCGATGCGTGTTGACGTGGTCGAGGAGCGCCGCCAGGCTCGTCGACTTCCCCGATCCGGTCGGCCCGGTGACCAGCACCAGCCCGCGCGGCACGCCCGCCCACCCGATGACGACCGGGGGGAGCCCGAGCTGCGCGGACGACGGCACGTCAAAGGGGATGATGCGCAGGGCCAGGGCCGAAGCGCCGCGCTGCACGAAGGCGTTCCCGCGCAGCCTGGCCTTCTCCCCCCAGCTGAACGCGAAGTCGACCTGCTTCTCCCGGCGGAACCGTTCCGTCAGTTCCCCGCCCAGCACCCCGGTCACCAGGCGGTCGGCCTCCGCCTCGGTCAGCGGGTCCCCCTCGACCGGCCGCAGGGCGCCGTCGACCCGCAGGAACGGCGCCGACCGGGCGGTGAGCAGGAGGTCGCTGCCGCCCCGCTCCCACAGCTCGCCGAGCAGGTGGTCGATGATCGCGGCGCTCGGCCCGGACATGGTGGCCTCCGAAGGGGTCTGCGGGTGCGGGTGCGTGCTCAGGGGAGGACCGTCCACTGCCTGACGGTGGCGGTGTGGCCGTCGAAGGACACGGCGGCCCTGACCAGCGGGCCGGACAGCAGGTCGATCCGGGCGCCGCCGAGATGTGCGGCCGCCCCGCCGCTCCCGGCGGTGACGGTGTAGGTGACGGTCAGCCCGGCCAGTTGCGAAGCCCGGGTCAGGCCGCACGCCGCCAGGTCGACCTGGTCGGTCACCGGGCCGCCCGAGCCGGGACGGACCGGTACGTCCCATGACGTGCCGGTACCGGTGCAGGTACTGCCGGGGAAGTCCGCCGACACCTTCACCGACGCCACGTCTCCGTCCTCGTGGTGCGCCAGCCGCAGGACGGCGTGGTCGAGGGTTCCGGCCACGGCCGGGGCAGGCCGGTCGTAGCCGCCGAACGTGAGCGACGCCCGGCCGCCGCCGGGGAGGGCGGCGTCCGCGACGTCGGCGGGCGCGCCGGGGGAGGGGGCCGGGAATCCGGTGGCCGCGGTGGCCGACGCCGGTTGCGCGAGCACGGCCGGATAGGCCGTGAACAGCACCGGCTCCGGCGGCACCCCGATCACGGGGCGGAGGTGTCCGGGGGCCGGCCGGATGCCGAGCGCGATGGTCCGGGCGATGATGCCGCGGGTGACCACCTGCGAGCGGACCCCGCCCATCGACAGGTCGACGGCGCCGGTCGGCGCGTAGACGGTGCCGTTGACCAGCAGGCGGCTGTGGTCGGTGGCCGTGTCGGCGCCGTCGGTGGACTTCAGCACCGGGCAGCCGCCGCCCGTGGTGAGGCAGCCGGACAGGGCTCTGACCGACGGGGCCCGGAACACGACGTCCAGCTCGACGCCGTCCAGCCGGGCGGTGGCTTCGGCGCTGCCCGTGCCCAGTCTCACCGCGTGGTCGACGGCGAGCCGCGCCAGCTGTTCCTCCCCGGTGACCCCGCAGCCGCCGAGGTCGACCACGTCGACACCGGGTGCGCCCTTGCGGACCGGCAGGGAGTGGTTCGCGTCGCAGGCGGTGCCGGTGCCGGAGACGGCCAGCACGGCCGCGGGCGGCTCCGCCGGCGAGGGCGGCGGGGCCGGCGGGGCCGGCGCGGGCCCGGCCGGGGTGGTGTCGTCCTCCTGGTGCGCCACGCGCAGCAGGACCTTGTCGATCACCGCCCCCGCGGGCAGCGGCAGCATCGCGAACGCGCCGAGCCGGATCGACGCCGACGGGGCGGCCGTGCCGAGCCGCGCCGTCGCGGCTGCGGCGTCCAGCGCCTGCGCGTTCTGCGGGTCGGCGAACGCCGCGGCGGCGGGCGTGGCGGTGCTGACCGCCTGGGTGGGGCGCACCGCGATCGGGGGCCGGTGGGCCAGTTCCAGGGTGACTCCGTCGAGCTGGGCGGTGGCGGCGGGGCTGCCGGCGCCGAGGGCGGCGGTGTACGTCACGACCAGACCGGCCAGCTGTGCGGGGTCGGTCAGCCCGCAGGCGGCGACCAGGTCCAGCGTGTCGGTGCCCAGGCTGCCCTGGCGGGTCGCGAGCTTCCGCGGGGTGGTGCAGGAGCGGGGCAGGCCGGGCCCGGCCAGGGTGACCGCGACCGCGGGGGCCGGCCCTCCTGCCGCCCCGGGGTCCTCGCGGTGCGCGACGTGCAGCAGGGCCCCGTCCAGGACCGAGCCGGGCGCCACCCCGGCGTCGTGACCGGCGAGGGTGATGGCGGCGGTCGGCGTCGTGACCGGGTCGAGTGCGGCGCGGGCCGTCTCGGTGCCGTCGATCGCCCTGGCGGCGGCCGCGGGGAGGAACGTCGTCGACTCCGCGCTCGCCGCCGGCCGGGACGGCGGCGGGTCGTGGACGACTTCGAGCCATACGCCGTCCAGGGAAGCGGTGCCCGCGGTGCCGCCCGCGTCCAGGGACGCGGTGTAGGTCGCGGTCAGGCCGGTCAGCTGCGCGGGGTCGCTGATGCCGCACGCCGTGAGGTCGATGCGGTCGTCGCCCGGTCCGGCCCGCGCGGCGAGCGGCAGGCCGGTGCAACGCCCGCCGCCGCCCGCGGGGGTGACGCTGATCCGGGGCGCCGCCGCGTCGCCGGTCTCCTGGTGGGCCACCCGCAGCACGGCGGAGCGGACCGTCGACCCGGGCGGCAGGGGCGGCTGGCCGTACCCGGCGAGGGTGACCGACGCGGACGGGGCCGCCGGGGTCAGTGCGGCGCCCGCCACCGCCGCCGGCTGTTCGCCGATCTCCAGGGCGTTGCGGGGGTCGGTGCCGGCCGCGGTGAACCCGGTCGACGCGGCCACGGCGGTCGGCTTGAACGTGGTCGGCGTGCGGTAGGAGACCTCCAGCCAGATGCCGTCCAGGCGTTCCGTGGCGGCGGTGCCGCCCGCGTCGAGGGCGGCGGTGTAGGTCACGGTCAGGCCGGCGAGCCGGGCCGGATCGGTGAGCCCGCACGCGCCCAGCAGCTCGATGGGGGGACCGGTGGCGAGCGCCGGGTGCCGGGGCAGCTCGTCGGTGCGGCAGGTGTCCGCGCCGACGGCGGTGGTGACCTTCACCGCGCCGGGGGCGGTCAGGTCGCCGACGTCCTCGTGCCGGACGTGCAGCGCCGCGCCGGTGACGACGGAGCCGGCCGGCACCCGGGGGGTGAATCCGGCGAACTGCACCGAGGCCGACCGGCGCCCCGCCGGGTCGAGGACGGCGTCGGCCGTGCAGTTCGCGGTGCCCGTCGGCCGCGCACACCCGGGCGGGGCCGCGCGTTCGCCGGCGGTGAGGGCGTGGCCGGGGTCGGTGAAGCCGGTGTTCGCGGCCACCGCCGTCGGCTTCAGCGCGTGCGACGCCTTCGGCGGCTGGACCCCGTACACCGCCACCTGCTGCGCGTCCGGGGTCACCGGGGCGCACAGTTCGGCGTGTCCGCGGTCGACCTGCAGCCGGCTTCCGCCGCCCATCACGATCTCGACGCCCTCGGGCCGCGGCGTGGCACAGCCGCCCGGAGCGGGCACGGCAGGACGGGCGGGGGCACCGGGGTCCCAGCCCGCCGGAGTGCCGCCGACCACGCTGACCGTGGGGTCGGCGACCGTCCAGACGCCGGCGGCGCCGGTGAAGGTGAAGTCGAAGTAGTACACGCCGGGCTGCAGCCACACCACGACGCCCGGGCAGGCGCCGCCGGTGAGACGGGTGAGCGCGCCGGCGTCGTCGTAGGAGCCGGGCTGGAGCCGCACCAGCCAGGCACCGGCGCCGGGGCACGCGGGCACGGTCCGCCGGACCGGGACGGCCGTGACGGGCGGGGCGTGGTCCGGGTCGGCGCCCACGGCCTGGTCCGCGGGAGCCGGCGGGGTGTCGTCGGCGCAGTCGTGCGCGTACGGCTCCTGGGTCGCGGGCAGTTCGGCCTGTGTCACGGCACGGGAGCAGGCGCCGACGGCGGACACGTCGCCCGACACCACCATGGAGGCGCCCGCGCCGGTGGTGATGCCCGTGTGGGAGAACACGCTGCCCTGCACGCGCACGCCGGGCGCGGTCACGTCGATGCCGTCCCCCGCCGCTCGGCCCAGGCTGAGCAGCGCGTCCTGGGGCTGGGTCGCGCGCGTGCTCGCGGCAGAGGCCCTGAGGGGGTCGCAGTGGACGGTCATCAGCCGGCCGTTGACCGGCGGGGCGGTGTAGTCGGCGCACGGGTTGCCCTGGCCGAAGTTCTGGATCGCCAGCTGGGTGGCACCGTCCGCGGCGTAGTCCCGCTTGCCCCGGTCGGCGTACGCGCCCGCGGCCTTCAGCCCCGTGCCGGCGAAGGACAGGACCGCCACGGTGACCAGGGAGACGACGAGGACGAAGGCCAGCGCGAGGACCAGGGCGGCGCCCTGCTCGTCGCGCGGGCGCAGCGGGTCCGGTCGGCCGGTCATGACGCGCTCGCCCGTCGGACGGCGGTGAGGGTCGTCGGGGGCGCGGCGGGGTCGCTCCGCACGGTCAGCGTTACCTCCATGGGCGAGGTGCAGGGGGTCCCGGCACCGCAGGTCAGGGTCACCGGGCCGGCCGGCGTGGGGTCGTCGAACCGGCCCAGCGACGTACTGACGACGGTTCCGCCGGTGCAGGTCACCCGGTTGAGGGAGCCGGTCGGCCGGTCGTAGGCGTAGACCACGTCGGTGCCGGGCCGGCCCAGGCGGACGATCACGTCGGCGACGCCGCAGGCGGGGCCGGTCGTGACCTCCTCCGCGCTCTGCACGTCGCCGTAGAAGTGGCGGCCGAGCGCGCCCAGCGCGCTGGTGGCCGCCACCCGCTTCCCGGTGTCCGCCGTGAACCGCAGTCCGAGGGTGATCGCCTGGGGGAGCACGACCGCGATGACGCCCAGGATGACGATCGCGACCAGCAGTTCGGTCAGGGTGAACCCCGACTCCGGGCGGCCGGAGGGCCGTTGGGCCGTCATGACAGCATCGACTCCCGCTTGACCACTTCGAGCCTCGCGTCCCCGACGGGGTGCGGGCCGGCCGTGCGCACGGTGAGCGTCACCTTCTGCACTCCGGTGTCGGCCGTCGGGCAGGACCGGCCGAACGCACCCACCCCGTCCCAGTACTCGATCTCGACGGTCACCGTGTACCCGGCCGGCGGTGCCGGGGTCTCGTACCCGCGGGCGCAGGGCGCGTACGGGGCGCCGACCACCTTCTCGGCGGCGCTGCGGGCGACCGCGTCGGCGCCGGTCACCTTCCGCTGCGCGGCGGAGCCGGCGACCGCGGCGCCGATGCCCCCGAGGACGGCCGTGAAGGCGACGCCGATGAGCACCACGGCGACGAGGACCTCGATCAGCGTCTCGCCCTCTTCGCCGCGGGGGAGCCGCGCGCGGCGCGCCGGGCCGGTGGCGGTCACTGGACCTCGACCTGGTTGTAGACGCCGTAGATGGCCGAGAGGAGGGCGACGGCCACGAAGCCCACGACGACCCCGACCACGACCACGATGGCCGGCTCGAACAGGCTGGTCAGCCGCTTGAGCTTGTGCTGCAGTTCCTTCTCGTAGAACTCCGACACGTTCTCCAGCTGGTCGTCGAGGGTCCCGGTCTCCTCGCCCACGCGCATCATCTGGGTGACCGCCCCCGGGAACAGGCCGGTGCGGGCGATCGGCCGGGACATGCCGCCGCCTTCGAGCATCTCCACCCGGGCCGTCCCGATGGACCGTTCGTACACCAGGTTGTTGGCGCCCGAGGCGGCCAGGGTGAGCGCCTGGGGGATGGGCACGCCGGCCTTGATCATCGAGGTCAGGATGCGGCAGAACCGTTCGATGGCCATGTAGCGGACCACGTCGCCGAGCACCGGCATGGCCAGCAGGAACCGGTCGCGCAGCATCCGTCCCCGCTCGGTCCGCAGTGCGGCGACCACTGCCGCGACGAGCGCGAGGAGCCCGCCGGCGAGGACCGGGTACCAGGCCGTGACGAAGTCGGTGAAGCCCAGCAGGATCCGGGTCGGCAGGGGCAGTTCCGCGTTGAAGGACTCGAAGAACTCCTTGAAGCGGGGCAGCACGAAGACGACGAGGACGAGGACGACGGCGACGGCCAGGACCATCACCAGGGCCGGATAGGTCAGGGCGGAGCGGATGCTGCGCCGGGCCTCGACGTCACGCTCGATGTAGCGGGACAGCTGGGCCATCACCACGTCCAGTTCACCGGTCGCCTCCGCCGAGCGCAGGACGGAGGTGTAGAACGGCGGGAGCGCCTTGGTGTGGACGGCCATCGCGGCGGCGAAGCTCTCGCCGAACCGCAGGGAGTCCATGACGTCGACGAGCACCTTGGCCAGCTTCTTGTCCTTGGTCTCGGCGCGGATGATCTCCAGGGCGTCCAGGAGGGGCACTCCGGCCTTGATGAAGGCGGCCATCTGGCGGGAGAAGTTGCTCAGCTCGACCAGGTCGACCTTCTCCGCGGTGAGTTCGAGCTGCAGCAGGCTGCGGCCGGCGGCCTTGACCGACTGCACCTCGTAGCCCTGGCGGGTCAGGCTGTCGGTCACGCCGTCGACGCTGGAGCCCTTGAGTACGCCGGTGGCCCGCTTCCCGTCCGGGCCGACGGCGACGTACTTGAAGGTGGCCATGCCGTTGCTCTCCTGGTGTGCGGGTGTGGGACGTTCGCGTCGTCGGTGTGCCGGTGCGGCGGCCGGCGCCGGGTCTCAGACCACGTACACGCTGGACATGATCTCGGCGATGGTGGTGGTCCCCTCCTCCACCAGGCGGACGCCCCCGTCCAGCAGGCTCTCCATGTGCTGCTCGCGGGCGGCCCTGCGCAGGCTGTCGACCGGGGCCCGTTCGACGAGCAGCCGCTTGACCGCGTCGCTCATCACGAGCAGTTCGAAGACGCCGATCCGCTCCTGGTAGCCGGTCCGGGAGCAGAAGTTGCAGCCCCGGCCCTGCCAGAACTCGGTGTCGGGCGATCCGCCGGCCTTCGTGAAGAACGCCAGCTCGTCGACGCCCGGCCGGTGGGGCTCGCGGCACTGGTCGCAGATCCGCCGTACCAGCCGCTGGCTGACCACCCCGGAGACCGTGGTGGTGATCAGGAACGGCTCGATGCCCATGTCGGCGTACCGGTGCAGTGCGGAGCAGGCGTCGGCCGCGTGGATGGACGACAGTACGAAGTGGCCGGTGAGAGCGGATTCGACGGCGATCCGTGCCGTTTCGGCGTCCCGGATCTCGCCGACCAGGATCACGTCGGGGTCCTGCCGGAGGATCGAGCGCAGGCCGGTCGCGAAGGTGATGCCCGCCTGGTCGTTGATCTGGATCTGGTTGACCGACGGGAAGACGTACTCCACCGGGTCCTCGATGGTGGTGATGTTGCGCTCGCTCTGGTTCAGCTCGCCGAGCGTGGCGTACAGGGTGGTCGTCTTGCCGCTGCCGGTCGGTCCGGCGCAGGCGACCATGCCGTACGGGGAGCGCAGCAGGGACGAGAACCGCTCGTAGGTCGTGGCGGGCATGCCGAGCTCGCCCAGCCGGAACAGCGTGCGGTTCCTGTCGAGCAGCCGGAGCACCGCCTTCTCGCCCCAGATGGTGGGGGTGGTCGAGACCCGGATGTCGACCGACCTGCCGTCGATCTCGGTGGCGATCTGCCCGTCCTGCGGGCGCCGCCGGTCGACGATGTTCATGTTGGCCATGATCTTGATCCGGCTGACCACGGACGGGCCCATGTTCTCGGGCAGGCTCAGCACGTCGTGCAGTGCGCCGTCGATGCGGTAGCGGACGCGGACCCGGTCGGCGTGCGGTTCGACGTGGACGTCCGAGGCCCGGTCGCGCAGGCCTTGGGTCAGCATGAGGTTGACCAGGTGCACGACCGGCGCGTCCTCGCTCACCACCCTGGCCCCGGCGCCCGCGTTGCGGCCGGTCTCGGCCGCCTCGAAGGCCTCGACCAGGCTGCCGACGCCGGCCAGCGCCCGGTAGGCGCTGTCGATCGAGCGCTTGATGTCCGAGGGGGCCGCGATCGCGAGGCGCACCCGGTCCGGTGCGACGGCCCGGCCCACCTCGTCGGGTATCCGCGGGTCGCCCGGGTCGCCCGCCGCGATCAGCAGCGTGCCCTCGGCCCGCCGTACCGCGACGACGCCCAGCGCGCGGGCGAGCACCTCCGGCACGCGGGCGGCGGCCTCGGGATCGGGCTCGCTCTGGCGCAGGTCGGCGACCGGGACGTCGAGCCGGACCGACAGCGCCTCGACGAGCGACCGCTCGTCGACCATGCCGAGTTCGAGCAGCAGGGCGCCGAGCCGCTTGCCGGACGCCGGCTGCTGCAGGAGCGCCTCGTCCACCTGTGCCGGGGTGAGCAGCCCGCGCTGCACCAGGAGTTCCCCGAGGCGCGGCCGGTCCTGTTCCGCGGACCGCGGCCGGTCCGCGCCGGACGCGGTGTCCGGGGCCGGTCCGCCCGCCGGAACCGCGGACGGCGCTCCGTCGGGCGGGGTGCCGTCCGCGTCCGCGGGGCCCGCCGCCGCGCGGCCCCGGAAGAGCCGGAGGTTCGCCATGGCACCCACCCCTTTCGCGCATCCGGAACGACGGGCCACCGCTCGGTGGGCGTACGTTCCGCAGTACTGTCAGCCGCTGATTAGTCAGCCGGATACTACAACACGGCGCGACGCCGGGGCCGCCCCTTGTCAGCCCCCTGCCCGCTACGTAGTCTGCCGCTGATTACTCAAGCTGTAACTAGTTCGGGGCCCGGCCGGACCGGTCGCCGTAGATGGAGAGAGATGTCCACATACCTGCAAGCCAAGTTGCGTCGGCGCGTGCGTGCGCGGAACGGGGCGACGGAAGCCGGCTTCACCCTGATCGAGCTCCTCGTGGTCATCGTGATCCTCGGCATCCTGTCCGCGATCGTCGTCTTCTCCGTCCGGGGCGTCAACGACAAGGGCCAGGGGTCGGCGTGCAAGATGGACAAGGCCACGGTCGAGACGGCCCTGGAGGCGTACTTCGCCAGTGAGGGCAAGTACGGCGACATGGACGCCCTGGTGATCAAGGGATTCCTGTCCGGCGCTTCCCAGTGGCACACGGTGACGCCGAACCCCGCCGGCGGCCGGCCGGACGTCACCCCGATAGCCGGCAAGGCCTGCGCCGGCGTCTGACGCCGGGGCGTTCCCACCGGTCCGCCGGGCGGCGTCGTGAGCGCCGCCCGGCGGGCGGGCCGTTGCCGGGAGCCCGCCCCGTCGCGGGGTCCACCGGTCGATCGTGGCGGTAGCAGTGGATGAGACCGATAAGGCACCATTCCCGCCATGTCATCCATATATGCCGTGTTCATCGGTCTCCTGGGGCTCGCGGTGGGCTCGTTCCTCAACGTCGCCGTCTCCCGCGTACCCGAGGGCCGCTCCGTCGCCAGGCCCCGGTCCGCCTGCCCGCGATGCGGTACGCCGATCGCGGCCCGGGACAACGTCCCCGTCGTGTCCTGGCTCCTGCTGGGCCGGCGCTGCCGGGCCTGCCGGGTCCCGATCCCCGCGCGCTACCCGCTCCTCGAAGCGCTCACCGGGCTCCTGTTCGCCGCCGAGGCGCTGCGTTTCGGCCCGTCGGAGGTCCTGCCCGCCGTACTGGTCTTCACCGCGGGCCTGCTGGCCCTGGCCGCCTGCGACGCCGAACGGTTCCTGCTTCCCCGGCGGCTCCTCTACCCGACCCTCGGCCTCACCGCCGCCTGCCTGCTCGCGGCCGCGGCGGCCACCGGCCAGTGGCACCGGCTCGGCGTGACCGCCGCCTGCGGAGCGGGCGGGTTCGCCGTCTTCTTCGCCCTGCACTGGGTGCGGCCGGCCTGGCTCGGGTTCGGCGACGTGCGCCTCGCCGGCCTGCTCGGCACCGGGCTGGGCTGGTTCGGGCCGTGGTACCCCGTCCTCGCGCTGCTGGCCGGCAGCCTCGCCGGGCTGCTGGTCGCCGTCGCGCTCATGGCGGCGGGCCGGGCGACCCGCCACACCCGCCTCCCCTTCGGCCTCTTCCTCGCCGCCGGCGCCATCGCCGCCCTCCTCGCGGGCGCTCCGGTCGTCCGGTGGTACGAGACGCTGGGCGACCCGTACGCGACGGGCGCGGCGCTCACGACGGTCGGCCGCTGACCGGGGCCACCCGCGCCGGCCTCGGCGTTTCCGGGTTCCGGAGGACATCGCAAACGCCACCGGCAATCCTTACCCTTGTTACCATGAAGGAACTTGATCTGCCGCTGGCCGAATGGATCGTGCTCGCGCTCCTGGCCGAACGGCCCAGCCATGGCTTCGCCCTCGCGACCCTCACGGCGGAGGGCGCGGAAATCGGCGAGTTCTGGTACGTCTCGCGGCCCATGGTCTACCGGTCGATCACGCGGCTGGTCGAGCGGGGGCTGATCACACCGGTCGGTTCCGAGGAAGGCAACCGCGGACCGCAGCGCATGATCTACGGCGCCACCCGCTCCGCGAAGACGGCGGTCGGCGGGTGGCTCAGCGAGCCCGTGACCGAACTCTTCGACGTCCGCGCCGAGCTCACCTGCAAGCTCCTGCTGCTCCAGCGCCGCGAATCCAGCCCGGCCCGTCTGGTCGAGCGCCAACGGGCCGTCATCGACGCGATCGAGCAGGAGCTGCGCGCCAAGGAGGACACCGCCGGCGACCACATCGCCCGCGCGAGCTACGCCCTGCGGCTGGAGCACGTCAGCGCCGCGCGCCGGTTCCTCGACGCCGTCGACGTCGGTGCGACGCACCCGGCCGTCAAGACCGGCTGACGTCACGACGGGACGGGCCCGGCGATCGCACCTTCGCGACCGCCGGGCCCGTCCTGTGCATCGGCGTCTCATCGGCGGCCGCCGGAGGCGGCCCGCCGGCTAGGCCGTCTCTTCCGGATCTGGCCTGACCCGCGCCGCCCGGTACCGCACCTCGCCGCGTTGGCGGAGCACCCGAGTACGTCCAGTACAAGGGCGCCCCGCCAACGCGCCGATGCACGGCACCGGACGACGCGGGCTTAACCGGCAAGATCCGAAAGAGACGACCTAGGGAACCTCGACGACCGTCTCGCAGGAGCCGCCGGACGCGACCGCGTCCGAGCCCGGGAGCGTCGGACCGCCGTTGGCGTCGCCGGCGCAGAGGTCCGTACCGCTGCCGCCGGAGAGGGTGTCGCCGTCGGCGCCGCCGACCACGGTGTCGTTGTCGGAGCCGCCGGAGAGCGCGTCACTGCCGGCTCCGCCCTTGAGCACGTCGTCGCCGCTGCCACCGCTGACGGAGTCGTTGTCGTCGCCGGCGTCGACGTGGTCGTTGCCGCTGCCGCCCGAGACGGCGTCGTTGCCGCCGAAGGTGCAGATCGTGTCGTTGCCGCCGTTCCCGCTGACGGTGTCGTTCCCGTTGCCGGTCACGATCACGTCGGCGCCGCCCGTGCCGGTCACGGTCCCGTTGCCGGTGATCGTGGCGGCGAGGCCGTTGCAGCCGGCCGCGACGTTGATCGTCACGGTGGCGATGTTCGAGTCGACCGTGCCGTCCGTGGCCTTGTACGTGAAGCTGTCGCTGCCGACGTAGCCGCTGCCGGGCTGGTAGCCGAACGAGCCGTCGGCGTTGAGCGTCAGGGTGCCGTGCGCGGGCCCGGTCACGAGCGACGCCGTCAGCGTGTTGCCGTCGGGGTCCGTGTCGTTGCCGAGGACGCCGGGAGCGCCGACGGCGAGCCGGGTGTCCGCCCCGATGTGGCCGTACGCGTCGTTCGGGGCCGACGGCGTCCGGTTCGTCGTGTTGAGCAGCACCGACGCGTCCTTGACGTACGTCGTCGAGTTGTTGCTGTTGGCCGTGGCGACATCGGGACGCCCGTCGCCGTCGAGGTCGGCCACCGCAGCGGACTGCGGGTTGGTGCCGCCGTTCAGCCCGAAGGCGAAGGGGGTCCCGAAGGCACCCGCGCCGTTGCCCTCGAACACGACGACCTCGTGCGAGCTGGCGCTGGAGGCGACCAGGTCGACGTGGCCGTCGCCGTTCAGGTCGGCCACCGAGGCGGAGCTGAGGTTGGACCCCGCGGACAGCAGGCTCGCGGTACCGAACCCGCCCGCACCGTCTCCGAGCAGGACGGCGAGGCGCCCCGGGGTGCCGGGCGCCACGATGACGGCGTCCTGCTTGCCGTCCTCGTTGACGTCGGCGAGCTTGAGCTTCGAGGGCAGGGTCATGCCGGCCGAGATGTTCGACGCCGTGCCGAAGGCCCCGTCACCGTCGCCGAGCAGCACGGAGAGCGTGCCGGACGACGAGTTCGACGTGACGACGTCCAGGTGGCCGTCGCCGTTGAGGTCGGCGGACGCGATGCCCTGGGGGCCGGTGCCGCCGTTCAGTCCGAAGCGCGCCGCCGCGCCGAACGTGCCGTTGCCGTTGCCGAGGGCCACCGCGATGTTCTGCGTGTTCGCGTTGGACGTCACGAGGTCCTGCTTGCCGTCCTCGTCGAAGTCGCCCACGACGACGCCGGTCGGGAAGCGCACGACGCACGGGTTGTCGCCCGTGGTGTCGCACCCGGGCAGCGGGTTGAGCTGGACCGCGGATCCGGCGCCGAGGGCTCCGGTGCCGTCGCCGAGCCAGACCAGGGCGACGTTGCCGCGCGCGTCCTGGGTGACGACGTCCTTGTGGCCGTCTCCGTTGACGTCCTGGATCACCGCCGAGTTGATGAAGATGCTCGATCCGGTGAGCGGCGCCGCGTACTTCGTCACGGAGCCGAAGGCGCCGCCGCCCGAGCCGAGGAAGACGCCGAGGCCCTCGGTGCGGATCGCCGTCACGAGGTCCGGCTTCCCGTCGTTGTTGAGGTCTCCGACCACGACGGCGGCGCTGCCGCGGCCGTTGTCGTCGAGGTTCACCGCGGTGCCGAGGCCGGTCGTGTTGGTGCCGGCCGCGGTGACCGGGGTGGCGGCCAGGGCGACGGTCGCCACCGCGAGGACGAGGGCCGGAATCCGGTGGGGCCGACCGCGTCCGGCCGAGGCCGGGAGGCCGTTCGGCGTGAGGTGCCGACGTGGTGATCTGTTCATGGTGTAGGCCCCTCCTCAGGGCCTGGTGGAGAAGGAACGGGTGTGACGCGCTCGGTCGGCGGGTCCCTAGTAGCCGTAGGCGGCGAGGGTCGACTGGATGGTGAAGTCCCCGTCCCACTGGTTCTTGAACAGGTCGTACCAGGCAGCCGCCGCACCGGAGTTGCCGCCGGTCAGGGCGACGCCGTACTGCTGGATGTCCCCGTAGCCGGAGTACTCGGTCGAATCGACCTCGGTCCACGTGTTGGGGTCGTTGCTCGTGGTGTTGTTCAGCGAGCTCGACGTCCAGCTCACGTTCGCGATGTTCGACTTCGCGACGAGACCCAGCTGGGTGTTCCCGCCGGCGTTCGCCGTCACCGCGCCGCGCACCTGGCTGATCCCGGACTCCAGGCGCACCTTGCACGCCGTACCCGCGCTGTCGCACGCGCTGCCCCGGAACACGTTCTGCCCGGCGCCGCTGTCGACCCAGGAGAAGCCGTTCTGGGTCAGCGCCTGCTTGGACGCCGCACCGAACGGAGCGGAGGCCGGGTCGGCGACCGCGATCCGGTTGGTGCTCGCCGCCGCGAGCCAGGACACCACGCCCGACATCGTCGTGGGCACGCCGGAGATCGGCGTCGCGTCACAACGGGGCGACTGGGCCTTGCCGTTGCCGCTGCCGTTGGCGTCCGCGCCGAGCGCGAGCGGCGGGCTGCCGGCGTTGGACGGGTCATCGCCCTTGGTCGAGCCCGCCCAGGTGCCGCTGCAGCTGTAGATCGCCAGGTGCCCGACGGCGACGGGGTGCTTGCTGGCGGCGTCACCGTTGCACTCGACGCTCCCGCTCGCCGTGCAGGTGCCGCCGGCCGCGGTCGGGATGACCGCGTTGACATTGGCCTCGTCCGCCGACAGGAACGCGTCGATGTGCAGGGGCCCGTCGGTGCAGTTGTTCGACGAAGCGGGGTTGCACGTGGTGTAGGGGCCGGCGCTCTTGAGCTGCTGGCGCAGGTTCCCCGAGGTGATCCCGCGCAGCGTCGACGTGTCGATCGCGGGCTTGTTCCAGAACCCGCCGATCTGCGATGCCGGGTTCGCCGTGAAGGGGGTGAACGACTCCAGCAGCTCGATCTGGCCCTTCATGTCCTTCAGGGCGGGGTACATGTTGTTCGCGACACCGACCTGCGAATCGGTCGTGGCGAACGCCGCCGGGGCCGCGGCGGCGATCAGCGCCGTGGCGAGGGCACCCGCGGCGAAGGCGTTCCGTACCCGGCGCATCGCGGTGCGGCCGGCACCCGGCGCGCTCCGGGTGCGGCTGAGCTGTCGTTGCATCTGCTACTCCTCGTCGATCTGGTGGGCGGTGGCGGCGGCCGCATGGACGTTCCGCCGGCCGGGCCGGGCGGATGGCCGGGATTCCTGCGCATCTGCGAGGTTTCCGGGCATGGCGGCGCCGCACCTGCCGAGATGGTGCGCACTTGAGCGCCCAGTAGTCAATCATTGACAACCGGAGTGGCTGTGGATGTAATGCACGCACGTATCCAGCCTGCAACGGCTCGCGGACCGGTTCCGCCACCCGTTGCGGGGCGCAGGGGAGGACCGGCGGCACGATGGGCAGAGGCGGGGTAGGGCGGTGTTGAACAAGCTGTCGAGCTCACGCGCGATCAGACGGGGCGCGCTGGTTCTCGTGGTGGTCGCGGTGGCGCTGGGCGTCGTGGTGTTCGTGCGCGGCGGACCGGATCCGGCCGCCCAGGCCCGGAAACCGGACCGCGAGTGGTGCACCCCGGGCACCCCGCGCACCGTGCTCTGCCCGGACAACAAGGGCTTCGACGCGCAGGGGTACACCACCCACGGCGACGCCAACGACTGCGACATCTTCGCCAGCCAGGCGGACGCCCAGGCGGTACTGCGGGCCGACCCCGCCGATCCGAACCGCCTGGACGACGGCAGCGGCGTCGCGTGCCGCGAAAGGCCGGAACCGCGCGACACCAGACCGGTACCCCGCACCGCGCCGTGCGCCCCGGTCGACAAGCGCAGCGCACGCTGCCCCGAGCCGGAACGGGCCTTCGACGCCCGCTGGTTCCTGCGCTTCGCCGCCGACGCCTACGACTGCCCGGACTTCGCCAGCCAGGCGGACGCGCAGGCCGTCCTGCGCTTCGAGCCGGCCGACCCGAACCGCCTCGACGGTGCCCGGAAGGGCATCGCGTGCCCGGACCTGCCGGGCCCCAAGGACCTCAAGCCCGTACGGCGGGGAACGCCGTGACGCGGCGAGGGCCCGCGCGTGCACCCGGGCCGGACGTGACCCATCGATCGAAGGAAGCCCCGACCGCCATGACGCCGGACCACCGCCCGTTCTCCCTGCGCCCCAGACGCCAGGACGGCTTCACACTGATCGAGTTGCTCGTGGTCATCGTGATCCTCGGCGTCCTCGCCGCCATAGTGGTGTTCTCCGTCCGGGGCATCGGCGACAAGGGCCGCAAGAACGCGGTCGCCGCGGACGCGGCCGCCCTGCGCACGGCGGAGGAGTCCTACTGCGCGCAGCACGGGCGCTACGGGACGATCGACGAGCTGAAGGCCGCCGGGCTGCTGACCGGCGAACCGGTCTACAACATGGTGGCGGTCGGCGCGGAGGACAAGTGCGGCCGGGGCGAGAACTCCTCGTACACCCTGTACGACACCGCACCGCTGGTGCGCGCGCCGGACCCGGTCCAGGTGGGCGCGAAGCCGAGCGACCTCGCGGTCGACGAGAAGGCCGACCGCGTGTACGTCGTGGCCGCCGACAGCAACGACGTGACCGTGATCGACGGGAAGACCGACACCCCGGTCGGTGCTCCGATCAGCCTCTCCGGCACCACCGTCGCCAAGGCGGCCCGGATCGCCGTCCACCCCGGCACGGGACGGGTGTACGTCGGCGGCGAGGGCGGCGTCGCGGTCATCGACACCGCCAACGGCAACACGGTGACCCAGGTCAGCGGCTTCTCGACGACCGTCAGCGCCCTGGCCGTCTCGCCCGAGAACGGCGACGTGTACGTCGGCGGCGGTCCGGTCGAGGCCTCGGTGGTCGCCTACATCCCGGCCGGCACCGCGTCCGCGACGACGATCCCCCTGCCCGCTCCGGGAATCGCGAGCGCGGCAGGACTGGACTTCACCTTCGACCCCGCGCGCCACGAGGTGTACCTCGCGAAGGCGGGCGTCGGCAGCGGCACCACCCTCGCCGCGGGCATCGGACTCTTCGCCATCTCCTCACAGACCCACGAGGCCAGGGTCGTGTGGTGGTCCCCGACGAAACCGGCCTGCAGCAACAACGCCGGGAACGTCCTCATCGCGGGCTCCGTGCGGGGCGCCGCCGCCGTCGATCCGAACCGCCACCTCGTCTACCTCCTCGCACAGAAGTGCGTCCCGGACACGACGAAGCCGGGTGCGTGGAAGGCCGTCGCGACGACGATCGCCGTCGACCCCGCCAACAACACCGCAACACCGATCGACGACCCGGTGGGAACGCTGTTCACCCCCGTCGCCGCGGTCTACAACCCCGCGGCGGGATCGGTCTACGTCTACGCCCGCGGCGGACAGGGAACGAACTGCGGCGGCTCCGGGGCCCGGATCGGCCGCATCGTCGGCACGGCCCCCAAGCAACAGGGGTCGGTCTGCGCGGTGTCGAACTCCGCGGGGAACGCGGCGCACAAGGTCGCCGTGCTGAGGAACCTCAGCCGGGTCTTCGTCGCCCAGCTGATGACCTCCGACGCGACGGGACGCGTCTTCGCGCCGGGCGGCCTCGGCGTGGCCGACGGCACCACGCTCCTGCCGCAGCCCACGCTCGGGGCGCCCGTGCACTTCGGCGCGCTGGCCGTGAACAACACCACGGCGAAGGTGTACGCGCTCGATCCGGCGAGCGGCAAGCTCACGGTCTTCCGGACGGGATCGGCCTAGGACCATGCCAGAGCAGCCCCGTACCCTCCACCAGGGCCGCGCGCAGCGGCCGCGACCGGCCCGCCGGGCCGCCGTCGCGGCGGCCGGCGTGATCGCCGCGATCACACTGGCCGCGTGCTCCGGCGGCGAACCCCCGGAGCGCACCTTCGACGTCGCCCCGTACGTGCACAAGGGGCACGTGGCCGACTGCGAAGCGTTCAAGGCCCAGGCTGACGCCCAGGCCGTGCTCCGGGCGGACGCGCTCGACCCGAACGAACTGGACCGGGACGGCGACGGCATCGCGTGCCCGGGCCTCCCGGCGCCGAAGGACGAGAAGCGCGTCCACCGCGACTTCATGACCGATCTGGACGGCGCGCCCGTCAGCGAGCCGCTCAGGACGCCGCCGCCGTAGCGCACGGCACAAGCCCCGTGCCCGGCCGGGCACGGGGCGGACCGGTGAACGGTCAGACGAGGTCGAGGAGTTCCGTGTGCACGGCAGTGTGGCCGTGCAGTTCGTCGACGAGGCGGATCTGGAGGATCCAGTGGGCCCGGCACCCTTCGCCCAGCGTCCGGCGCAGGGGCAGGTCGTTGTGCGGACCGATGAAGAGCTCCGGCCGGGCCGCCCCCGCACCGTGCGCGGGGGCGGTGCCGGTGAGCCGGCCGCAATGCCGGCCGCCCAGACGCCGCCCGGCCCCGGCCGCCAGGCCGCGGACCGTCGCGTGGAGCTCGCGCCCGGTCAGGGAGTCGTCGGCCCGCAAGGCCTCCCGGGCACCGGCGGCCACGACGGCCGCGTCGTGCACGAGACCCCGGCGGACCGGACCGTCGCCGAGGACGACGGTCCGGGCGAAGCCCGTCTCGTACGGGGCCAGCAGCGGCTCGAAGTCCACCACGACCAGGTCCTGTGCGCCGACGACCCGCTCCGGCCAGCGCCCGCCCACCACCGTGTCCGACCCCGCCCGCACGAACCGGCGGCCGACCCGGGAAGCCCGAGCGCCGAACACGTCCCGGGCGAGCAGGGCGATCCGGTTGTCGACCTCCTCCTCGCTGCGCCCCGGCCTGATCACCTGAGTGCCGATCACCTGGGCGAAGAGGCGCTGCGCCATGCGCTGGCCCTCCAGCAGGTGCAGGGCCCGCAGCCCCACGTCCGTCCGGTCCAACGTCGCCATCGTGGCTCCTTGTTGTCAGCCCATAGGGAGGAGCCCTGAGCGCGCAGCCGAACCTAACAGCGTCCACCCGCGCGGCATCACCGGAGGATCACCCAGCTCTCGCCCGATCCCGGCCGCCCGCACTGGACCGTCGTACGAGGACCCGTGCGGGCGCACCGCGACCGCGGGCCGGGCCTCAGACCTCGATGAACACCGCCCTGAGGGTGTGGGCGGCGTCCATGGTCACGTTGACCTGCGCGTTCGGGCCGTACTGCCGGCCGTCGTAGATCCAGGACGCCAGGCGGTACCCGGGGGCCGGGGTGGCGGTCACCGCGACGACCGTGCCCGGCTTGTAGGGGCCGTAGACGGAGGGCCGGACGCTGCCGCCGTCGGTGCTCTCCAGCGTGAGGGCGTGGCGGGTCCGGGCGATGGCCAGCGAGCGGTACCCGGCCACGATGGGAGTGGTGAGGCGGGCCAGCTTGGCGTTGTTGTTGGTGTCGTTGCCGAGGGCCTGGCCGTAGATGCCGGACTCCGGGTTGGAGTACACGTTCTCCGTGCGGCACGGCCTGCGGCAGGAGGAGGCGTACGCCATGAGGGAGGTGTGCTCCTCGTCGGCGGTGATCCAGCCCGTCCCGTAGGGGGTGTTGAGGTCGTTGATCCAACTGCCGTCCGGCACCTGCTGGTTGAGCGTCCGCCGGTCGTGGAAGAGGCCGAGGTTGTGGCCGATCTCGTGGCCCAGGTTGTACCAGCCGGTGAGCGAGTCGTAGTCGACGACGGAGAAGGCGAGGCTGTCGTCGAAGTTGCCGCGCACCGGAAGGCTGCCCTGCCCGGAGGACTCGCCCGGCACGCTGTTGACGACGGTGACCAGGTCCACGCCGTAGCGGCGCCGCAGGTCGGCGGCGGTGCTGCCCAGTTCGGCGTCCTGCGGGTTGCGCAGCTTGTTCCACATCACCGAGGCGGTGTTGTTGCCGGAGTAGCCGGTGTTGTACGTGCCGATGATGTCGATGCTGGCCGGGATGCCGCTGTCGGCGAGGGCCTCGTTCATCTTCCGCTCGGCCCAGTAGACGGTGTTGACCACCTGCTGCTCGCTGCCCGCCCGCTGGACGGCGAGCGGGGTGTAGCCGGCGATGACGTCGATGACGACCGGGTTCTGCGAGGTGGCCGCGGCCCGTCCGGCGAGGGAGCTGCGGGGCGCGGTGCGCGCGGCCGGGTCCACCGCCAGCTCGTCGGGAGCGTGGTGCGGCTGCTTGGCCGGGTCCTCCTCGGTGATGCGGGCGCGCAGCGGGCTGCCGGGCAGGGTCTCCAGGTGGTAGACGTGCTCCCCGAGGTCGGCGACCACCTCGACGACGGTGCTGTCGGGCGCGGCGCGGCCGGTGGAGCAGACGCCGCGCAGGGAGACGATGACGCTGGTGTCCGGCCTCCCCTTGACGTGCCCGGACCAGGTACGGGTGCCCCCGTGGTCGTCGATGCCTTCCTCGACGGCGGTGACGCGGACGTTGTCGAAGAAGTCGAAGGTCCATGTGCGCGGGGCGCCGAACGGGGCCGCGGTGCACAGCACGCGGAAGGGGTCGAGGGAGAGCGGGACGGTGCGGTCGCGCAGCACCTCGGCCCCGCCGCCGTCCGAGGGAGACGGGGCCCGGGTGGCGGCAGGGGCGGCGGAGACACCGGTGGCGGAGGCGCTCGCCAGCGGCAGAGCGGCCATGGCGGCCACGCAGAGCGCGACCAGACGGGAGCGGCGGGGACGGCGGGGAGGAGTCATGCCGCCCACAAAGCCACAGGCGCGACCGCATATGCCGGAAACATGCCCGCCCGGCCGGGCGGGGTCACCCGACCGGCGCGCCCCCGCCACTCCCTTGCGCCCGGATCAGGCGGCGACGAGCTCCCGCTCGCGGTCCGGCGTACCGGCCTTGGGCTTCCTGTTCGGCAGCGAGAGCCGGAAGACCTTGCGCCACGCGGAGAACACCTGCTTGGGCAGCGGCCCGGTGACGTACTCCAGCTCGTACTTCTCGAAGAGCGCGCGCACCTTCACCGCGACCTCGGCGTACCGGTTGCTCGGCAGGTCCGGGAACAGGTGGTGCTCGATCTGGTGCGAGAGGTTGCCGGTCATGAAGTGCATGGCCCTGCTGCCGCTGATGTTCGCCGAGCCCATCATCTGGCGCAGGTACCACTGGCCCCGCGTCTCGCCCTTGATCGACCGGCGCTCGAAGACCTGCACGCCCTCGGGGAAGTGCCCGCACATGATCACCGAATGGGACCAGAGGTTGCGGACCAGGTTCGCGGTGAAGGTGGCGGCGAGCGTGGTGAGGAACGACGGCCCCGACAGCAGCGGGTGGATCACGTAGTCCTTGAGCACCTGCTTGCGGATCTTGCGGCCGACGGCCCTGGCCCGTGCGCGGAACTCCGGGTTCTTGCGGCGGCGCTTGTGCAGGTTCTTGCCGAGCTCCAGGTCGTACGCCGCGATGCCGTACTCGAAGAAGCAGGCGTTGATGAAGTTCCACAGCGGCTGGCCGAGGTGGAACGGGTGCCACTTCTGGTCCTCGTCGACGCGCATGATGCCGTAGCCGAGGTCGTTGTCCTTGCCGATCACGTTGGTGTACGTGTGGTGCAGCTCGTTGTGCGAGTGCCGCCACTGGTCGGACGGCGAGACGTGGTCCCACTCCCAGGTGGTGGAGTGGATCTTCGGGTCCCGCATCCAGTCCCACTGGCCGTGGAGCACGTTGTGGCCGATCTCCATGTTGTCCATGATCTTCGCCACGGACAGCCCGGCGGTGCCGATCAGCCAGGCCGGCGGGAAGAAGGAGAACAGCAGCACGCCCCTGCTGACCAGCTCCAGCTTGCGCTGCGCCGAGATGACCTTGCGGATGTAGGCGGCGTCCTTCTCGCCCCGGCTGGCGATCACCTCGTCGCGGATCGCGTCCAGCTCGCGGCCGAGCTCCTCGATCTGCTCCGCGGTCAGGTGGGCGGTGGGGTCGATGGCGGTCAAGGTGCTCCTACCGTTCGATGTCGCAGGGGCCCGCCGCGGCGGACACGCAGGTCTGGATGAGGACGCCCGGCTCGGCCTCGGTGATCTCGCCGGTGCGCAGGTCGCGGACGGCGCCCGCCTTGAGCGGTGTGACGCAGCCGAAGCAGATGCCCATGCGGCACCCGGACGGCATGAGCACGCCGGCCTCCTCGCCGACGTCCAGCAGCGGCGTGGCGCCGTCCGCGTCGACGGTCCTGCCGGTGACGCTGAACGTGACCTCGCCGCCGTCTCCGGCGACGACGACGGCGGGGCGGAAGCGTTCGGTGTGCAGCCGCTCTCCGACGCCGTGCGCGCTCCAGAACGCCTCGGCGGCGTCGAGCAGGCCCGCGGGCCCGCAGGCCCAGGTCTCGCGCTCGGCCCAGTCGGGTACCAGATCGGCGAGACGGGCGACGTCGAGCACGCCGTCCGTGTCGGTGTGCACCTCGGTGAGCCGCAGCTTTCCGTTCGCGACCAGGTCGTGCAGCTCGTCGCGGAAGATCACGTCCTCCGGCCGCGGCGCGGAGTGGATCATGACGACGTCGTCGAACCCGGTGTCGCGCAGCATGCCCATCACGGGCGTGATGCCGCTGCCGGCCGTCAGGTAGAGCACCTTGGCGGGCTTGGCCTCCGGCAGGACGAAGTCACCGGTCGACTGGTCGAGCTGGACCAGCATGCCCGGTTTCGCCCGGCGGACCAGATGGGTGCTGACCTTGCCGTCCGGGATCGCCTTCACGGTGATCGTGATGCGGCCGTCCCGGCGGTCCGTCGGCGAGGTGACGGAGTAGGCGCGCCACAGGCGCCTCCCGTCCACGTCGACCCCGATCCGCACGTACTGGCCGGCCGTGTGACCGCGCCAGCCCCGTCCCGGCCGGATCACGAGGGTCGCGGCGTCACCCGTCTCGGGGTGCACGGCCTCGATGCGCCCGCGCAGGTCGGCGCCCGCACGCAGCGGGCTGACCAGGTCGAGGTAGTCCGACGGCAGCAGCGGCGTCGTGATCATCTCCAGCAGTTTCCACGCCCCACTGCGGAGGGCTGCACTCGTCATGACCCCAGCTTGATGCGCCTCAGGGCGTAAAGTCCTGACCGCAAGACGTAAATTTCGCCGACCGAATTGTTCACAGGGAACAAACCATGAGCCATCCGATCCGGAGGGTCAGCGAGCTGGCCCTGGACGAGACGACGGTCACCGCGCTTCGGGCCGCGCTGAAGACCACCGCCGACGAGGTCGTCCAGGCGATCATCGACGAGGTCCCGTCCTACGCCAACGCCCTGTCGGGCCGGATGGGCGTCACCATCCGGCGAGCCGTGCGCACCGCCCTGGGGAACTACCTGGACCTCGCGAGCGGGAAGGCCACGGGCGGCGACGCCGGTGACGCGGCCTACGAGCTGGGCCGCGGCGAGGTGCGCGACGGGCGCTCGATGGACGCCCTGCTCAGCGCCTACCGCGTCGGCGCCCGCGTGGCCTGGCGGTGCCTGGCGGCGGGGGCCGTACCCGCGGGTCTGCCCGCCGCCGAGGTCGCCAAGTTCGCCGAGCTGACCTTCGCCTACATCGACGGGCTCTCCGCCGCGAGCGCCGCGGGCCACGCCGACGAGCTGGCCGCCCGGGGCCGGGACCAGGAGCGCCACCTGGAACACCTCGCCCGCGACCTCCTCGCCGGCGCGAGCCCGGACGTGCTGCTGGCCTCCGTCCAACGGGCCGGCTGGCAGCCCCCGGCCTCCCTGACCGCCGTCCTGCTGCCCGCCGCCCAGGCCCGGCCCGCCTACCGCGCCCTCGACCCCGGCACCCTCGTCCTCGACGACCTGCCGGACGCCTCCGGGGTGCTGCTCGTCCCCGACGCGGACCGGCCGCACCTCCTGCGGCAGCTGACCGGCCGCGCCGCCGTGGTCGGCCCGGCCCGGCCGTGGACCCGCGCGTCCGCCTCGTACGCACGGGCCGCACGCGCGCGCTCCCTCTCGTCCGACATCCGCGACACCGAGGAGCACCTGCCCGAGCTGGTGCTGAGCGCCGACGCGGACGCGTTCGCGGACCTGCGGGCCCGGGCCCTCGCACCGCTGCGGTCCCTGCCCGTCGCGACCGCACGCCGGCTGGAGGAGACGCTCCGGGAGTGGCTGCTCCACCAGGGCAGGCGCGACGAGGTGGCGGCGGCGCTCTTCGTCCACCCCCAGACCGTCCGCTACCGGATGGCCCAGCTCCGGGAACTGTTCCCGGACCTCGCCTCCCCCCACAGGGTCCTCGAACTGACACTGGCGGTCGGCCTCCGGTCCACCTGACGCCCACCCCGGCAGGCCGGGACCCCGGCCGTCCCGTGGACGGCCGGGGTCCCGTTGTTGCGTGGAAGGTCAGAGGCGCTGTACGAACAGGCCGGCGTCGATGGTGTGGTCGACGGTTCCGGGCGGACCGGTGGTGATGTCGACGGTGGCGGTGCGGGCGTTGGCCGGGCCGTCGGGGGACGGGTCGGAGTCGAGGTCGCCTGCCGCGCCCGCGGCGTTCTGCGGGGACCAGACGAGGCTGCTGGCGGCCGGGGGCCGGCGGGGGTTGATGACGCCGGTGTCGGCGGTGGACTTGTCGAAGCGGATCTTGTACGAGGTGTTCGGGCGCAGTCCGTGCTGCGGGCCGAAGTAGTAGGTGCCGTCCGGGCCGGTGGTCGTGGTGGCGAGGAGGGTACCGTCGGCGGTGAGGAGCTGGACGGTCACTCCGGGGATGCCGGGCTCGTCGACCTCGACGCTCTGGCCGCCGCCCTGGTTGCGGTCCCACCAGACGCGGTTGCCGATCTGTACGGCGGGTTCGTCGCAGAGCAGTTCCAGGTCGCCGAGGCCGTTGGCCTTGCCGAAGCCGCCGTCCTGGTGGGCGTTGAGGTACTGGATCGTGAAGCCCTGCTGGTTCGGGTCGGAACCGCGGCTGCCGGTGAGCCGGTCGAAGTAGCCCGTTCCGCCGGTGAAGTACTGGCCCCCCGGGTCCAGCATGGTGCTGGCCAACCGCTGCTCGCGCAGGGACAGGGCGATGGCGCCCTGGGCGGTCTCCAGGTGTTCGAGGGTGGTGATGAAGTCACCCGGGTAGAACTCCACGACGTTCGCGGGCTGTCCGCCGTTGGGCTGGGTGGGCGCGTTGTTCGGGCAGTTGCCCACGCCCTCCCAGTCGAAGGTGCCGTTGGCCTTGCGGCAGGCGCGGTTGAGGTCGCCGCCGGAGTGGGTGGTCCAGAGACGGCCCTGGAAGGCGGGGTTGGGGTGGGGCATCTCGTAGCCGGTCATGTCGGCGAACCGGTCGCGGAAGCCGAGGACCAGGTCGCCGTTGCTCTCGACCTCGATGTCGCTCAGCATCGGTTCCGGGCGGGAGACGATCTGCTGCGGGAACGCGCTCGCGTTGGGGAGCCAGGGGTTCCAGACGTTGGAGCCGGGGACGGCGGAGCTTGCCTGGCCGCGGGGGAAGTTGAGGGCCTTGCGCAGGACGGGCGCCGGTCCGAAGGTGTTCGTCTGCGGGGAGTACGTCCAGACGACGGCATCCATGTCCGCCCGGTTCTGCGTGGACTCGCCGGAGCATACGCCGCCGACGTAGACGACGCCGTCCCGTACGCCGAGGCCGAAGGGACGCCAGTCCCCCGCGGCGCGACACCCGGGGTTGGGGATCGGGACGACGTCGGTGGGGGCGGTGGCCGTGGGCTGGCCGGCGTCGTAGGTGTAGAGCTGGCGGTCGTTGAGGTTGACGACGTAGAGCTCCTTGTTGTCCTCCGAGATCTCGATGTCGCCGAGCGACTCCTTGCCGACGGCCGCGACGAACTCGCCGTCGAAGCGGACGGGATCGTTGTGCGCCGTGTTGCCCGCGTTGGGCACCGTGGCGAACAGGGTCGTCGCGCCGCCGGCGCGCGGGGTGACGTAGATGCCGCCGGTGCCGGCGGGGCCGTAGACCGTGTGCCGCTTGGCGTAGGCGCCGGCGAAGATGCGCCGCTGTTCGCGGTGGTAGGCCAGGCCGTAGGTGTTGCCCGTGTCGTCGCGGGTGGCCACGGTGGTCACGTTGTTCTGGGAGGTGCTGTCACCGCGTGCGCTGAACGGGAAGCGCACGGTGGTGCGTACGTCGCCGTCCTTGTTGGCGGCGACCTGGCAGGGGGTGCTGAGTTCGGGGTTGTCCTGGCAGTAGTCGGCCGGGTTCCACACGCCCATGGTGATCTCGGCGTCCTCGCCGTCGCGCACGTCGACGATGGTGCCCTGGGAGGAGAGACCGCCGGTGGCCGCGAAGGAGTCGTGGAGGAACGTGCCGTTGGGCAGGCGGAGCCGTACGTAGTACTTGCCCTCGAAGAGGTTCGCGGAGGGCGGGAAGACGGCCACGCCGTCGGGGCCGGTCCGGGCCGTCCGGACGTTCCCGTCGACATCGGTCAGTTCCACGGTGATGCTGGAGACGCCGATTTCCTTCAGCCGGTCCCAGAAGCCGTTGGAATCGGAGTCCCGGATCACCCTGACCCGGACCGTGCCGTCGTCGACGTCCGCCGCCACGGCCTGTTGGAGCAGACCGCCGCTGAGGGCGACGACAGCCGTCATCGCCAACGCGGCTCGTGTGAATGCGCGCAAGAAGAGCCTCCCTGATTACACAAAGTCGCGAAGTTGAATACTCTGTGTAGTCATTGATCATGGTCGGCGGATTGCGCGCGCCGCACGCCGGACACACGGGACTTCCCTCCAAAGGGTCAGGGGGTGTGTCGGGTTGACGTTGTGCCGAAAAGCGGCTGCCCGAGGGGGCGCCCACCGTCGAAGCCGGGCAGGATCAGAAAGGTGCCCGAGGCGGTGGCGGTGACGAAGCGCATCAGGTCGTCCCCTTCGTCCAGCCGCTGCTGGGTGGCGGTGAACGTGCGCAGCTCCCGCTGGTGGCTGACGAACAGCAGGCCCTGGTCGTCCGGAGCGTTGCGGTAGCTGTAGCCGCGCCGGAGCATCAGGCCGCCCCCGGAGGCGAGGGAGTTGGCGCGCCGGGCGTGGGCCATGGCCGGTACGAGGTAGCGCCCGTCCGGGGTCTTGGCCGACAGGTCGATCCGGTCCGTCGCGGCGCCGCCGCTCAGGGGCGAGCCGTCGTCGCGACGGCGGCCGATGACGCGCTCCTGCCCGGACACCGGCTGTGCCTGGAATCCGGGTACGTCGATGCGCAGACGCCGGACGACGGCGATCGTCCCCCCGGCGAGCGGCCCGCCGGCCGGCAGCCACACGTGTCCCGCCAGCTCGGCGGCGGAGCGCGGGTTCTCGATGCCGTCGGGGAAGCCGAGAAGGTTGCGGACGGCGCCGGTGCCTGCGGGGCGGAATCCCGGCTGGGACCAACGCGGGACGCAGCCGTCGGCCGCGAGGGACGCGGACAGGGAGGTGTCGGCGAGGCCTGCCACGAGGGGATCGCTCGCGCAGATCTGGACGAGGAGATCGCCGCCCCAGGTCAGCCCCCCGCGCTCCTCCCGTGCGAAGGCGGGGAGTTCTGCGGCGCCTGGCAGCTTCGGGTCGACGGTGGACACCAGCCGGGGTCCCACGCCGACGGTCACCGTCAGATCGCCCGGTGACATGCCTGCCAGCCGTCCGCCCGCCGCTCCGGAGGACAGTCCGGCGATCGCGGTCCCGAGGCGGCCCACCGTCCCGGCGGGGGGAGCCCCGCGCTCCGGGAGTCCGTAGACCGTGAGCACGGTGTGCCGCTGCGGCTGGCGTGGCCGGTCGATGCCCGCCTGGTGTGCACCGGCCGCCACCACGGGTGCCCCGGGTCCGGGTGCATCAGGTCCGGGTGCCGCGGGTGCTGTCGTCGAGACGGTGCGGCCCGGTGGGCCGGGTGTCGCGCGGCAGGCTCCGAGCGCGAGGCTCGCGGGGATCAGGCCGAGCAGCAGCCGGCGTCTCCCCTCCGAACCAGGAGTGTTACTCAGTGAGTTCATTCGACTACTCTACGTGTCGACCTTGTTTCCGTCCGACCCGGAAGGAAAGGCCTCCCAGTGCTGCGCTCACGGTGGCGAACCCTCGCGGCGGTGCCGACCCTTGCCCTCACCGCCTCCTGCGGACTGCTCCCGGCGGGCGGTGTCGCGACCACGGACAAAGGGCACTCGCCGGCCGTGATCCGGGTGCCGGCCGATGCCTCGACCATCACGAAGGCGGTAGACCGCGCCCGTCCCGGGGACCTCGTCCTCCTCTCGCCCGGCCTCTACAAGGAGACCGTCACGATCCGCACCGAGCGGATCGTGCTCCGTGGCACCGACCGCAACGGCGTGGTCATCGACGGCGAAGGGCGCCGGGGCAACGGCGTCGTCGTGACCGCCCCCGGCGCCTCGGTGGAGAACCTCACCGTGCGCGGCCACCTCCAGAACGGCGTACTCGTCACCGGCATGACCGACGGCGGCGAAGGAGTGGGCCGTGGCAGCGACGGCTACCACCGGCTCGACCCCAAGGCCGACCCGCCCCTGAACGGCTTCCGCGTCCGCTACGTGACCGCGGTCAACAACGGCCTCTACGGGATCTACGCCTTCAACGCCCGCCACGGCCTCATCGAGCACAACTACGCCTCGGGCTCGGCCGATTCCGGCCTGTACGTCGGCCAGTGCAAGCCCTGTGACATCGCCGTCCGGGGCAACCTCGCCGAACGCAACGCGGTCGGCTACGAAGGCACCAACGCCAGCGACCGCATGTGGGTGACCGGCAACCGCTTCAGCGGCAACCGGGTCGGCATGACCGTCAACTCCGACTACCTGGAAGCCCTCGTCCCGCAGACCGGCGCCACCATTGCGGGCAATCTGATCGCCGACAACGCCGCGCCGGACACGCCCGAGCAGGCCGACGGCGGGTTCGGCATCGGGATCGGCATCGCCGGGGGGCGTGCCAACACGGTCCTCCGCAACCGTGTCACCGGTCATCCCCGCGCCGCCCTGGTCCTCGCCTCCGCCGAGGACCTGCCTCCCATCGGAAACCGTGCCGAGGGCAACCTCTTCCAGGCCAACACCCTCGATGTCGCCTACCTGGCATCCCCGCGTGCCCCCGGCAGCAACAACTGCCTCACCGGGAACACCCTCGCCACCACCCTCCCCGCCGGCCTCGCCACCACCATGGCCTGTCCGGGCGACGCGGCACCGGCCGCCGGACCGGCCACCGGGCTCACGAGCCCGCCCGCCCCCGTCGGCACACCTTTCCTCGACGTCCCGGCTCCCCCCGCCCAGCCGCAGATGCCCCACGCCGCCACGGCCCCCGCCGAACCCGCCACCGGCCTGCCCGGCCCGATCGACCTGGCGTCCGTACACCTGCCGGCCCCCGACCTCCTCGCCGAGTGGAGCCGGGACCGCCGATGACACCCCGCCGCCACCTCGCAGCCGCAGCGCTCACCTGCCTCCTCGCCCTCACCGCCTGCACCACACCGGCCGACGGCACCACCGACGCCGCCGGCTCCGGCCCCAGGCGCCTCACCGCCGAGGAAGCCGACCGCCTCGCCCTCGCGCGCTTCGCGACCTACCGGCGCGGAACCGGCAACATCACCGTCACCATCCCCACCCGGGGCCGCACCCTGCACCTGTCCGGCCGCATCGACTGGCGCCGCCGCACCGGCTACGCCACCCTGCGCACCGACGACCACCCACCGACCACCCAACTCCTGCGCTGGAACCTCACCCGCCTGCGCACCCACCCCGCGACCACCGGCTCCCTGCCCGAGCACCCGCCCGCGGACGGCTGGCAGGAGCGGCCCCTCGAACGGCTCAGCTCCACCCTGGACACCGTCCTCCTGCTCCTCCTCAACCTCTCCGCAGACCGCCCCGACAACGCCCAGCTCCTCACCAACAGCACCGCCCGCCGACTCGGCGAGGAACGCATCGGCACCACCCCGGTGACGGTCGTCTCCGGCCCGGCCCCCGCAGGGCGCGCCCCGAACTCGCCCGGCAACACCCGCTACTGGATCGACGCGAAGGGCAACCTCCTGCGCTTCACCGCCCGCCCCGGCGGCGAAACCGCCTGGACCACCGCAGACCTCCCCCAGACCCCGGCCCCGCCCTTGCCGCCGGATCCGACACCGTCTCCCTGAACCGCGCCCTGAACGGTCGATGGAGGAGTCAGACCGAGTCGATTCGCGCTTCGAGTGAGTCGAGACGGAGGCGCCTGCCGGGCAGAAGCCCAGTTCAGGCGCCTTTCCTTGCGCCTCTAGAAGAAGCCGAGGCGCTTCGGCGAGTAGGACACCAGGAGGAAAATGTGGCGACTGGAGCTTTCGGAGAGTGATGTGGGCCGGTAATGGTCCGGATCTTGGCCGCCCGTAGGGGCGGACGCCTCCAAGGGTGAGCTTGCACGCGCGGTGTCGCCCGGCGCGGGGGAAAGCAACCAGTAGCGTGGTGCGGAGGGAGGGGATGACGAGACCGTCGGCCCAACCGAAGGATGGACTCACTCTGGTGCCTTCTCGCGATCCTGACGCTGCCCGGCCGCCCGCCGGACGCGGCCGCAGCAGCGCAGACACCTCGTTCTGGGGCCGGTGGCCCGGGCCGATCGGCACCTGGCCGGCGGTCGGGCTCACGGTGGGCGTGCTTGTTGTCGCCAACGTGCTCATGCACCGCTGGTCCGGCGCCGCGGCCCTGATGACGGCGGTCGTGGTCAGTGCCCTGCTGCTCGGCGTGCTCCGCTGGGCCGGCGGTACGTGGGCGGACGCGGGCCTGGCACCCGGCACGCTGGGCCGGGGCGCCCGGTGGGCGCTGGCCCTGATCGGCCTGGTCGGCGTCGTCTACCTGGCTGGGGCGCTGCTGCCGGTCACCCGGACGCTGTTCGAGGACCGGCGCTACGAGGGGATGGACGGGGCCGAGCTGACGCTCCGCGTGCTCCTGCTCGTCCCCGTCGGTACCGTCCTGCTGGAGGAGACCGCCTTTCGCGGCGTGCTTTACGGGCTGGTGGCGCGGGCCCGCGGCGCGGTGTGGGCGACCACGGTGTCGAGCGTGCTGTTCGGCCTATGGCACGTGCTGCCGTCGCTGCGTCTGTCGACCGCGAAACCCGCGCTGACCACGGTCTTCGGCGACTCGACGCTCGGCGCGTCCCTCGCAGTCACGGCCGCCGTGCTGTTCACCGGGGCCGCGGGCGTTCTGTTCTGCGAGCTGCGCAGGCGCAGCGGCAGTCTGCTGGCACCGATGGGCCTGCACTGGGCGGTCAACGCGCTCGGCTACCTCGTGGGTTTCCTGCTGCGCTGACGTCCACCGCGAAGCCGCCACCCGTTCACTCCCGGGGCTGGATGATCTCCTTCAGCCGGTCCAGGTCCTGCGGCGTGAACCCGGTCGGCCGCATGACGGCGTTCCAGCCGTCGACGTACTCGGCCTTGTACGTGTGACCGTGGCCGTCCGGCACCCCCGTGGAGAACGGCAGATCGGCCGTGACCTGCCAGAACGTCACGAACGGGATCCAGACCAACGTGTCGAGCACGTCGGAGCCGGGCGCCTCCCCGATCCAGTCGGGTTCGGAGAGGGCCAGCTCGGGGCTCCACCAGACGATCGGGTCGGACGGGTGCATGAGGTACAGCACCCTCGTGCCGTCCCACGGCTGGTCCTGCGGGGAGATCCCGGCGCCCGGGGCGTCGGTGAACCGGACGGTCCGCCCCTCCTTGTAGACGGGCTCGATCTCAGGACTCCCCGGCTCGCGGTGATCGCTGAACTCGCGGAAGAGGGTGTTGAAGTTGGGCGGCCCGGCGAACAGGGTGCCGGCGGTCCGGTTGCGCAGGTCGTACTCCCCGCTGAAGGCCGTCTCACCGCCGAACGAACCCAGGCTCTCCCCCGCGACGAACAGCCGTGGACGCTTGTCCTGGGGCAACGCCGACCAGACGTCGTACACCGCGTCGAAGAGCTCGCGGCCGGCCTCGCGGGCCTTCGACTGGTCGACGAGGTAGGACAGCCACGACGGCAGGTACGAGTACTGCATCGCCACGGTGGCCGCGTCGCCGCCGCCGAGGTACTCGAACGAGTCCACGGCTGCCGGATCGACCCAGCCGCTTCCCGTGGTCGTCATGACCAGCAGATTCGCCCGCTCGAAACCGCCCGCCCGCCGAAGGTCCGCGACCGCCCGCTCCGCCCGGCTCTCCGCGCTGTCGGCCGTGTCCAGGCCGGCGTACGCCCGTACGGGTTCCTGCGCCGTGCGGTGCGTGAACGCGCCGATCTCCGTGGCCGTCGGCCCGCTGCCGGTGAACGTCCGGCCCTGCCGGCCGAGCGAGTCCCACGGCACCAGGGAACCCGGCCCGCCCGAGCGCAGCGAGGAGGTGGGCTGGTGCACGCCCTCGGGTGTCTCCGTGTCCCGCAGCGAGAACGCCTCGTTGGCCGCACTCACGATGCCGCCCAGCAGCAGACCACTGAACACGGACCACGCGAGCCCCGCCACCACGAGCCAGCCGACCGCCTTCGCGGCCTTGTCGCCGACCCAGCGCCCGAGCAGGCGGGCTGCCCAGCGGTACGCGCGGCGGAGGCCGCGCCCGGTGAGAAGCAGCAGCCAGAAGACGAGAACGGCGATGAACGGGCAGGCGACGGCGGCGAGGACGCTGTAGTCGGTCACGCCCATCAGCCGGCGGATCTCGTGCTGCCAGTACTGCCCGAGCCCGAACGAGACGCTGAACAGCACCACCGCGCCGACGAGCAGGATCTGCCACGACCTGCGGGCGGCGGGCCGTGCCTCCCGGTCGGCGAACGCGCGCCACACGACGGCCGCGATCACGCCGAGCCCGTACCCGATGGCCCCGCTGATGCCGGCGATCAGCCCCTGTAGGACACCGCCGCGGGGAAGCAGCGACGGGGTGAAGGACAGACACGCGAGGAGCAGGGCGCCCCAGCAGCCGGGCACCGTGAGCCCGAGCCACCAGCGCCGCTTCCGGGACTCGTCCCGAGGCGTTGGCTCCGCGGCCCCGGTCCGCGCCGACGTAGCGTCCCGGGCGGCGTACGTCCGGCCTTCGTCGGCCTTGCGTGGCTGCGGCCCGTCCGACGGAGACACTGGCTGATCAGGAGACATGGCGGCCCTCCGTGGCCATGGTCCCAAGGGCGGCCCACGCTCGCCACCCAGGCCCGCCCGCAATCCCCACACAACCGGAATATGGGATCCCGGAATCTCGCGAACGAAGGAACGACATGTCGGACTCGATAGCCTCCGGCGGCGACCTCGGGCGGTTCCAGGCGGCCTCGGGCACCCGTCCCGGCTCTCCGGCAGGCCTCATGCCGCGCTCCGCCGCCACTGTCGTCGACCTCGTCATCGGCGTCGCGGTCATCCCTCGTTCCTCTGGTTGGCCTCGACCGGCTCCTCACGGCCTCGGGAGTCGCCGACGGCGAAGCCCGCGCGATCTGGCGTACCACTGCCGGACTCTGGGTCGCGGCCTTCTTCCTGCTTTACTCCCCGCTCAGCGTGTCGCGCTGGGGTGCGACTCCGGGCAAGTGGGCCCTGCGCCTCGAAGTGGTCCACTTCGGGACCGGCGGGCGCATCGGCTACGGCGCCGCCGTCGCCCGGCACCTCACGAACCTCGTGGTGACCGGCATCCCGGTGCTGTTTGTCGCCGGCGTCTCGTCGATCAACCTCAGCGTGGACCGCCGTGGCCTGCACAACAGGGCTTCCCGCAGCGCAGTGATCCACCGCAGGTGACCGCACGGTCAGGACCGGCTCAGGGGTCGGGCCTGCCGGCAGCCGGGCCGCATCCCTCGGAACGGACCCTCTGGGATGTCGGCCGCGTATCCGCGTCACGTGCCGTTGACGTCTCGCGCGGTCATGCGGCGTGAGCCGTCCATCCGGCTGCGGGCCGGGTGATGTTCGTACGGTGGAGAGCGTGGCGCCGGTCGTGCGACGACTGCCGGCTGTGCTTCAACTGCGGCCGCTGCGACGACGACTCCGGCCAGGACGACGGAGAGCCCAGCGGTTGTATAGGTCGGCGAAGACTTTGCCGGCGGTCTTGTCGTCCGCGGGACGTGCGCCTTCCCAGACAGCGAGGTCGTAGCTCATGCCCAGAGGCTCGCACACCCGTCTGACAGGAGTGCGAGCCGGACTGAGCAGCAGTGGCTGCGTTCTTAGAAGAACCCGAGCTTCTTCGGTGAGTAGCTGACAAGCAGGTTCTTCGTCTGCTGGTAGTGCTCCAGCATCATCTTGTGGGTCTCGCGGCCGATGCCCGACTGCTTGTAGCCGCCGAAGGCGGCGTGGGCCGGGTAGGCGTGGTAGCAGTTCGTCCAGACGCGGCCCGCCTGGATGGCGCGGCCCGCGCGGTACGCCGTGTTGATGTCGCGGCTCCAGACGCCCGCGCCCAGGCCGTACGCCGTGTCGTTGGCGATGCGGACGGCGTCGTCGAAGTCCTGGAAGGAGGTCACCGACACCACCGGGCCGAAGATCTCCTCCTGGAAGATCCGCATTCGGTTGTCGCCCTCGAAGATGGTCGGCTCCACGTAGAAGCCGCCCGCCAGCTCGCCGCCGTGGTCGATGCGGCCGCCGCCCGTGAGGATCTTCGCGCCCTCCTGCTGGCCGATCTCCACGTACGAGAGGATCTTGCGGAGCTGCTCCTCCGAGGTCTGGGCGCCGATCATCGTGTCCGTGTCCAGCGGGTGGCCCGGGACGATGAGTTCGGTGCGGGCGACGGCCGCGTCGAGGAAGTCGCCGTACCGGCCGCGCTCGATCAGCGCGCGCGAGGGGCTCGTACAGACCTCGCCCTGGTTCAGGGCGAACATGGTGAAGCCCTCCAGGGCCTTGTCGCGGAGGTCGTCGTCCGTCGCCCAGATGTCGTCGAAGAAGATGTTCGGGCTCTTGCCGCCGAGTTCAAGGGTCACCGGCTTCAAGTGCTCCGCCGCGTACTGCATGATCAGGCGCCCGGTCGAGGTCTCGCCGGTGAAGGCGATCTTCGCGACGCGCGGGCTGGAGGCGAGCGGCTTGCCGGCCTCCTCGCCGAAGCCGTTGACGACGTTCACCACGCCGGGCGGCAGCAGGTCCGCCACCAGGCTCAGCCAGTAGTGGACGGAAGCCGGGGTCTGTTCGGCCGGCTTGAGGACGACGGTGTTGCCGGCGGCCAGCGCGGGGGCCAGCTTCCAGACCGCCATCAGGATCGGGAAGTTCCACGGGATGATCTGGCCGACCACGCCCAGCGGCTCGTGGAAGTGGTACGCCACCGTGTCGTCGTCGAGCTGGCTGAGCGCGCCCTCCTGTGCCCGCAGGGCACCCGCGAAGTAGCGGAACTGGTCGACGGCCAGGGGGAGATCGGCGGCCAGGGTCTCGCGGACCGGCTTGCCGTTCTCCCAGGTCTCCGCGACGGCGAGGGCCTCCAGGTGCTGTTCCATGCGGTCCGCGATGCGGAGGAGGATCGTGGAGCGTTCGGCCACGGAGGTGCGGCCCCAGGCGGGGGCCGCCGCGTGGGCGGCGTCCAGGGCCCGTTCCACGTCCTCCGCCGTGCCGCGTGCGACCTCGGTGAAGGGCAGACCGGTGACGGGGGAGGGGTTCTCGAAGTACCGGCCGCGGGCCGGCTCCACGTACTCCCCGCCGATGAAGTGGCCGTAGCGGGACTCGTACGACATCAGCGCGCCCTCGGTGCCGGGTGCCGCGTAACGGGCCATGGGTGTCCTCCCCTTGCCGGGCGCCGGCCGCCGTCGGACAGCGCTCGGGCAGGACGCTAGGGGCGGGCAGGTTGCGGGTACGTTGCACGCCGGACGCCGAGCTCCTCGTCGAGGGAGCGTACGCGGGCCAGTGCGGCCGGCCGGCCCTGCGGCGGCAGGGCTCCGGCCAGGGCCCGCCACACCTCCGGGTCCTCCGCGCCCCACGGGCTGCACACCCAGTCGGCCAGCAGCCCCGGGTCGGCCCGGGCGATCACCGCAGCCCGCGCCTGCTCCTCGATCCGCCGCCGCAGCCGGACGATGCCGGGCGCCGAGGAGCCCGGCAGCAGCGGCCCCGGGTAGCGGGTGAGGGCGGCCGAGACGGCCCCCGCCGCCAAGTGCCGGGTCACGGCGGTGAAGTCGGCCTCCAGGGGGACCGCGGTGCGGTACGGGCGGGAGAGCAGGTTCCCGGCGCCGAGCAGGGCGCGCAGCCGGGACACCTCCGCCCGCAGCGTCACCGCCGCCACCGACTCGTCCTCGTACAGGGCGAAGGCCAGCTCCTCCCCGGACAGCCCCTCGGGGTGGTGCGCGAGCAGCGCCACGATCTCGCTGTGCCGCCGCCCCAGCGGGATCCGCCGGCCGCCGAGCACCAGCAGCGCCTCGTCCCGCCCGAGCGCGGCGAGGGTGTCCCGGGAGGCCGGCGGCTCCGGTGCCAGCAGCGCCAGCTGGGATTCGGCGGCCCGCGCCACCGCCTGGACGAACGCCAGCGAATGGGGGTGGGCCAGCCCGTCGCCGCCGGTGATGTCGACGGCCCCGAGCACCCGGCCCGTGCCGGGGTCCCGCACCGGGGCCGCCGCGCACGTCCAGGGGTGGACCAGGCGGCTGAAGTGCTCGGCGCCGAAGACCTGTACGGGCTCCCCGACGGCGACCGCCGTGCCGGGGGCGTTGGTGCCCATCGCCGACTCCGCCCAGCGCGTCCCCGGTACGAAGCCGAGCCGCTCGGCGCGGCGCAGGGTGGCCGTTTCCCCCTCGACCCAGAGCAGCTCGCCGCGGGCGTCGCACACCGCGAGCAGATGGGCCCCGCGCGCCGCGAACGCCCCCACGAGGTCCCGGAACAGCGGCATCACCGGGGCCAGCGGATGCTGTTCGCGGTAGGCCGGCAGTTCCGTCTCCGCCCTGGCCGGGCGGGGTGCGCACTCGGGGCTGACCCGGGCCCGGGCGCACCGCCGCCAGGACTGCGCGATCACGGCCCGGACGGGCGGCTCGACCCGCCCGTCCCGGGTGAAGGCCTCGTGGGCCCGCCGCAGGACGCGCGTGCGCTCGACGGGATCGGCCCCGCCCGGCAGCGCCAACGACGGATCGCCCATGTCACCCTCCCCAGGGGTCGTGGAGCCGCGTACGCGGAGGGCCCCATCGTCATGCGGCTCCCGGACCCCGGCAAGCGTCGCGTCGGCCAGTCCGTGCCGGAACCCGGCCGGGAACACGCGGCGCCGCCCGCGCGTTGACCTGGCGGAAGCAGGAATCCGGCCGCCTGGGCGGCAGGGGGGACAGGGGGACCTTCTCATGAGCACCACCGGGCACGCCGAGGCGCCGCACAGCGGGGCGGTCGCGGCGGTCAGCAGCAACGCCGCGTACTCCTTCACCAAGCCCAACCGGGAGAGCATCAGGCTCCTCGCCGGCCTCGGCGTCGAGGGCGACGTGCACGCCGGGGTCACGGTCAAGCACCGCTCGCGCGTGGCGCAGGACCCGACCCAGCCCAACCTGCGCCAGGTGCACCTGATCCACCGGGAGCTGTTCGAGGAGGTCGCCGCCGCGGGGTTCAGCGTCGCCCCGGGCCAGCTCGGCGAGAACGTGACCACCGAGGGCATGGACCTGCACGCCCTGCCGACGGGCACGCTGCTGCGCATAGGCGAGCAGGCGGTGGTGGAGGTGACGGGCCTGCGCAACCCCTGCCCGCAGATCAACGCCTTCCAGGACGGCCTGCTCAAGCAGGTCGTCGGCCGGGACGAGGAGGGCCGGGTGGTCCGCAAGGCCGGGATCATGGGCGTGGTCCACCGGGGCGGCACGATACGCCCCGGCGACACCATCACCGCCACCCTCCCGCCCCTGCCGCACGTTCCGCTCGAACGCGTCTGACGGGGGCGGGGGCGGGGCCCGGCGGCCCTAGTAGTAGTCCCGCATCAGGGCCGTGGCCCACTGCGGCTGGCGGGTCTCGCCGCGGGGGGCGAATTCCGCCATGTACGGCTTCAGGTCGAGCACGGGCGTGCCGTCCACCGCGTCCAGGCCCTCCACGTGCACGTCCAGGCCGTCGACCCGCAACACCCTGCACCGTGACAGGCCGATGCGGTTGGGGCGGTTCTTGCCGCGCTGGGCGAAGATCCCGACCAGGGGCCAGTCCGCGTTCCCCCGCGGGTGCCGGGCACCCGTCTCGATCTTCTCCACCGGTACCCGGTCGAAGTGGTACACGACCTCGACGTGGGAGAAGTCCTCCAGGCCGTAGAGGGCTTCGGGGCCGAACCGGTCGGCGTCCAGGCGGATCACCGCCCGTTCGCGTCCCCAGTCGTCGTCGACCACCTCCGCCCGGCCGCCCACGACCACGCCCACCGGCCGGGACTCCACCGGCTGCAACGACTCCGCCATCACGTTCCCCCGTGTTCCGTTCCGTTTTCTGCCGTTCCCTGTTCCGCAGGTCCGTGTCCCGGCCGCCCCGTGTTCAGGCCGGCCGGACCGCCACGCCGTCCAGCGCCGCCAGCAGGACGGACAGCTCCGGCAGCCCGCCGTCCCCTCCGTGGGGGACCGCGAGGACCCCGCCGGGTTCCTCGTCCAGCAGGACGAAGGCCGGGCCGCCCGTCCGGGCCACCAGCGACCAGCCGGGCCCGTCGGCCCGCAAGGTCCGTACGCCCTCGCCCGCGAAGGCCGACCGGACCCGTCCCGCCGGCGGGGCCTGCCGGGCGTACCCGGCGGCCTCGCCGAGCGCCCGCGCGAGCCCGGGGTGCGCGGCGGCCGCCGCCCCGCCGTCCTCGGCCACACGCTCGCGCCAGTCCGCCCACTCCCGGGCGATCTGGTCCGCGCCCAGGCGCCGCTGCACCGGCCCCCACACCTCCGCCGAGGGCGGCGCCAGCGGCACCCGCCCCGTGCCGTCCGCGCCCTGCTCCGGGTCGTGCGGCTCCGGGATGCCCGCCGTGGACACCGTCAGCTCCAGCGGCCAGCCCGCCAGCGAGACCACGATCGTGCGCTCGTCGGGCGACAGGTCGTACTCCATGCCGCAGTCCCAGGAGGCGATGGCCGCGGCCACGAGCGAGACGTCGTCCACGACGACCGTCCAGCGCGCGCCCTCCTCGTCCTGGCCCAGGACCAGCCCGTACCCGCCCGCCGCCGGCTCCACGCCCAGCTGCGCGCAGGCCTCGGCGAAGTCGTCACCGAGCACCGCCGGGAACTGCGCGGGGGTCAGCAGCACGGCCGTCAGCACGTACAGCGAGCCCCCGTCCTCCTCGTCGGACACGTGGCCTCCCGGAGCCTCCCGATCGCGTTCTCGTCGGCGCACCTTAACCAGCGGGTAACTCGCACGTCGAGACCCGACGGGGATCGATTTCCAAGCCCGCCACCTGCACGTAGAGTTGGGGCCCCGCCACAGAAAGGGAGACCGGTGCAGCGTTACGACCGGCTGAGGGAGATCCTCCGGCTCGACCCCGACAAGGACTTCCTCGCCATCTACCGGCTCACCGCCACCTACGAGTTCCCGTGGGACTTCACCCGCGCCCTGGAGCTCGCGCTCTTCAGGACCTACGCCGTCCCCTCCGTCGGGGCCCTCCTCGCCGAGACCGCGGAGTTCACCGAGCGCGCCCAGAAGCGGTACGACGACACCTCCCTGCTCCTCGACGCCGTCGTGGAGCACGGCTTCGAGAGCGACACCGCGCGCACCGCGATCCGCCGCGTCAACCAGATGCACCGCAGCTACGACATCTCCAACGACGACATGCGCTACGTCCTGTGCACGTTCGTGGTGATCCCGGCACGCTGGCTCGACGCCTACGGCTGGCGTCCGCTGACCCACCACGAGCGCCGGGCCTGCGCCAACTACTACGCCACCCTCGGCAGCCACCTGGGCATCACGGACGTCCCGGCCTCCTACGAGGAGTTCGAGAGCGCCCTGGACGCCTACGAGGAAGCCCACTTCGGCTGGGACGAGGGCGGCCGCGCGGTCGCCGACTCCACCCTCGACCTGATGGCCTCCTGGTATCCGGCGCCGCTCGCCCCCGCCGTGCGCCGCGCCAGCCTCGCCCTGCTCGACGAGCCGCTGCTGGACGCCTTCCGGTACGAGACCCCGCACCCCGGCCTGCGGCGCCTGGTCCGGGGCGCGCTGTGGCTGCGCGGCCGGGCGGTGCGGCTGATGCCCCCGCGCGGCGTCCCGCACTACGCCCGCCAGAACCCGGAGATCAAGGGCTACCGCGACGGTTACGACGTCGGCGAGCTCGGCACGTTCCCCACGCCCGGCGCCGGCGGCTGCCCCGTGCCGCACCCGCGCCGCCCGGCCGGAGCCGAGGCCCAGCCCCCGGCGTAGCCCCCGGGCCCGGGCGGGTGCGGGCGCGCGGGCCGGCGTACGGGAAGGACCGGGCCGGGCCCCGCGGACTGCTCAGCCGGCGCGTACGGCCAGGGCCAGGAAGCGGGCGTCCTCGTCGGCGTACGAGGTCATCCGCCAGCCGGAACCGGACAGCAGCGGGCCGAGGTTGTGCTCGGCCCGCAGGTCGTCCGGGGTCAGCTCGCGGCCGTGGCGCGCGGCGAGCGCGGCGCGCCCGATCGGGTGGAAGAGCGCGAGCCGGCCGCCCGGGCGGACCACGCGGGCGAGCTCGCGCAGGTTCTCGGCGGGACGGGGCAGGTGGGCGATCAGCCCGGCGGCGAAGACCGCGTCCAGCGCCCCGTCCCGCAGCGGCAGCCGGGCCACGTCGGCGCGCAGCAGGGTCCCCTCGCGGTCGCGTCCGGCCCGGCGGGCCTCGGCCAGCATCTCCTCGGTCAGGTCCAGGCCGAGCACGGTTCCGGACGGCCCGACGGCCGCGCGGAGCGGGACCAGCGCCCGGCCGGTGCCGCAGCCCGCGTCGAGGACCCGGTCCCCGGGCCCGACACCGAACTCCGCCACGGCGGTCTCGAAGGCGGGGCCGTCCTCCGGGAACTTGCCGTCCCAGGCGGCTGCGCGTGCCCCGAAGAACTCCTGCACATGCGTGTGGTCTTCGTTCGTACGACTCATACGGCTCATGCGCACATGATCCCGCACGGTCTCCGGGCCTTGCGGACCGTCCACAAGGTGACACGTGGTGTGATCGGAGATGAACGTCTCTCTGTCATATTCCAGCAGTTACAGCGTCTTTCGAAATGCGCCCCCTGTTCGCGCCCTCACCCGGACTAGCGTCCCGTGGCCATGGGACACCTGGACCACGCCGCCTATGGCTGGCTGACACCCGCACTGTCGTACGTGATGGCGTCGATCGGCGCCGCCCTCGGCCTGCGCTGCACCGTCCGCGCGCTCGCCGCGACCGGCGCCTCCCGGCGCAACTGGCTGCTCACCGCCGCCTCCGCCATCGGAACCGGCATCTGGACGATGCACTTCATCGCCATGCTCGGCTTCCACGTCACCGGCACCGAGATCCACTACGACGTGCCGATGACCCTGCTGAGCCTGCTCGTCGCCGTGGCCGTCGTCGGAGCCGGGGTCTTCGCCGTCGGCTACGGCAAGGACCGCGGCCGCTCCCTCGTCCTCGGCGGCCTGACCACCGGACTCGGGGTCGCGAGCATGCACTACCTCGGCATGGCCGCCTTGCGCCTGCACGGCCGGGTCGGCTACGACCCGCTCACCGTCGGCCTCTCCGTCGCCATCGCGGTCGTCGCCGCCACCGCCGCGCTGTGGGCCGCCCTCAACATCAAGTCGCCGGTGGCCGTCGCCGGCGCCTCCCTCGTCATGGGCGCCGCCGTCAGCAGCATGCACTACACGGGAATGATGGCCGTCTCCGTCCGCGTCACCCCTTCGGACACCGCGCTGCCCGGAGCCACCGCCCTGCAGTTCATCTTCCCGCTCGCGGTCGGGCTCGGCTCCTACCTCTTCATCACCGCCGCCTTCGTGGCGCTCTCCCCGACCGCGGACGAGCGCGCGGCCTCCGCCTCCGCGCCGGCTCCGGGGAGGACGGTCCCGGCCGGCCCCGGTCCCGGGCACGGGGCGGCTCCCGGTGCCGGCTCCGCACCGGCCGCCGCCTCCTCCACCTCCACCTCAGCCTCCGGACGGCGGCGGCCCGGCGCAGGCCCCCTCCCCTCCCGCTGACCCCGCCCGCCCCCTGAGGATCCGTACCGCCCCGGAACGAGGAGCCCATGCGCAGACCCCGCAGCAGACCGGAAGCAGCGCCACCGCGGCGCCCCGAGCCACCCCCGCGCGGCCGCCGCGCGCACGCCGGTCCCCCCGCCGCGGAACCGCCGGAGCCCGGAACCCGACGCGCCGCCCCGGCCGGGAACACCGGCGCGGGCCGCCCCGGCGGGCCGTGGGAGCGGCTGCGGCCCGCCACCGTCCGGGCGAAGATCGTCTCCCTGCTGATGGTCCCGGTCGTCTCCCTGCTCGCCCTCTGGGGCTTCGCCACCGTCAGCACCGCCCAGGAGATCGCCCGGCTCAGCCGGGTCCGCCAGGTCGACGCCGAGATACGCACCCCCCTCGCCGCCGCCCTCACCGAGATCCAGGCCGAACGCCGGGCCGCCGTCCGCCTCCTGTCCGACTCCGGGTCCGCCTCCGGCGAGGCGTCCGCCCTCGAACAGCAGGCCCGCCGCACCGACGCGGCCGTACGCCGGCTCCGCCTCGGCGACCGGCACACCGTCGCCGACTCCGGCGACTACCGCACCGACACGGTGGCCCGCCTCGGGGCCTTCGTCGCCGCCGCGGAGGCACTCGGTTCCACCCGCAAGGACGTCGCCGCCCGCCGTGCCACCCCGGAGGGCTCCTACGAGACGTACACCCGCGTGGCCGACGCCGCCCTGGCCGCCGAGGGCGCCCTCTCCGGCGGTTCCGACGCCGAACTCGGCCCCGACGCGCGGGTGCTGCTGGAGTTCGCCCGGGCCGGCGAGCTGCTGTCCCGGGAGGACGCGCTGCTCGCCCTGCCCGGCCCCCGCACCGCCGAGGCACAGCGCCGCCTGGCCGGCACCGTGGAGGCCCGCCGCACCCTCACCGCCGCCACCGCGCGCGACCTGCCGGCGGCCCAGCGGTCCGTCTGGGAGACCGTCTCGAAGGGCACCCCCTACGCCGAGCTCACCGCAGCCGAGGACCGGGCCCTGGCCGCGCCTCCCGCCGCCCTTCCGGCCGCCGCCAACCCCGCACCCGCCCTCGCCGGGTCCGCCCCCGCGGCCTCGGCGGCCGCCTCGGCGGCGCGCGAGGTCCACGGTGCGCCCGCCGGATGGGACGCCGCCCACGCGGCGGTGAGCGGCTCCATGCGCGACGTGCGGCAGGCCGCGCACGCCCGGTCCGCCGGGCAGGCCGACCCGCTCGCCGAAGGCGCCCTCAGCCCGGCCGGCGCAGCGGTGCTGCTGGGCCTGGCCGCGGTCGCCGCCTCGCTGGTGATCTCCGTACGGATCGGCCGCACCCTGGTGGTCGAGCTGGTGTCGCTGCGCAACACCGCGCTGGAGATCGCCCACCGCAAGCTGCCGCAGGCCATGGAGCGGCTGCGGGCCGGGCGGGCCGCGGACATCGACGTCGAGGCCGAGGCCCCGGCCGGGCCGCCCGCCGAGGACGAGATCGCCCAGGTCGGCGAGGCCCTGTCCACCGTCCACCGGGCCGCCCTCGGCGCCGCAGTCGAACGCGCCGAACTCGCCAGCGGCGTGAGCGGCGTCTTCGTCAACCTCGCCCGGCGCAGCCAGGTCCTGGTGCACAAGCAGCTCGACCTCCTCGACTCGATGGAGCGCCGCGCCGACGACCCGGGCGAACTCGGCGACCTCTTCCGCCTCGACCACCTCACCACCCGGATGCGCCGCCACGCGGAGAGCCTGATCATCCTCTCGGGCGCGGCCCCCGGCCGGGCGTGGCGGATGCCGGTACCGCTGACCAACGTCGTGCGCGCCGCCGTCTCGGAGATCGAGGACTACCCGCGCGTGGAGGTCCGCCGGCTCGCCGAGGCGGCCGTCAGCGGCGGATCCGTCGCCGACCTCACCCACCTGCTCGCCGAACTGATCGAGAACGCCACCCAGTTCTCCCCGCCGCACACCCGGGTCCGCGTCAGCGGCGAACCCGTCGGCGCCGGCTACGTCCTGGAGGTCGAGGACCGCGGACTCGGCATGGGCCGCGAGGCGCTCGCCGAAGCCAACCGCCGGATCGAGCACTGCGAGGACCTCGACCTCTTCGACAGCGACCGGCTCGGCCTCTTCGTGGTCAGCCGGCTCTCGGCGCGCCACGGGATCCAGGTCCACCTGCGGCCCTCGCCCTACGGGGGCACCACCGCCGTGGTGCTGCTGCCCAACTCCCTCCTCCAGGGGGCGATCGAGGCCCCGCCCGCCGCCGAGCCGGAGCCCGAGCGGGGCGCCGTGCCCGGGCCGGCCGCCGTACCCGAGCCGGCCACCGCGCCCGCGGCCGGGTCCGGTCCCCCCGCCGCCGCCGCCGGACCGCGGCCGGACCGGGCGCCCGCCCCCGTGGCCCCGCTGCGCCCGCGCGGCACCGGTGGCGCGGTCATCCGTACGGCACCGGTGAAGGCGGCGGCCGTCCCCCCGGCGCCCGTACCCCTGAGGGCGCCGGAGCCGGCCGCCTCGGTGACGGAACTGCCGCGCCGCGTACGCCAGGCCAGCCTGGTCCCGCAGCTCCGCGAGGCTCCCGCCGCCGACCGGGAACCGGCCGCCGGACGGCCCCCGGCGGACCGGCCGGAGCGCAGCCCGGAGCAGGTGCGCGACCGGATGGCCGCCTACCGGGCCGGGTGGGCGCGCGGCTCCCAGGACGATTCCCCCCACGCAGGCAGCGAAGGAGAAGTGTGATGATCGAACACCACAGGACCGCCCTCGACGGCGTCCGCAGATCCGGCGAACTGGACTGGCTGCTCGACGAACTCGTCATGCGGGTCCGCGAGGTCCGCCACGCGGTGGTGCTGTCCAACGACGGGCTCGCGGTGGGCTCCTCCAGCGGCCTGGGCCGGGAGGACGCCGAGCACCTGGCGGCCGTCGCCTCCGGCTTCCACAGCCTCGCCAAGGGCGCCGGCCGGCACTTCCGCGCCGGGAGCGTGCGCCAGACGATGGTCGAGATGGACGAGGGGTTCCTCTTCGTCGCGGCCGCCGGGGACGGGTCCTGCCTGGCCGTCCTCAGCACCGCCGGCGCCGACATCGGGCTGATCGCCTACGAGATGGCCCGGCTGGTCAAGCGGGTCGGCGAGCACCTGTACACGCCGCCCCGGTTCGCGGTCCGGCCGCCGGCCGCCGGGTGAGGACGGCGGTCCGGCACATGGGCGGCCAGTGGTACGACGCAGATGCGGGCCCGCTGGTCCGCCCGTACGCCATGACCGGAGGGCGGACGAAACCGGGCCCGCACGGGGTCCGGTTCGACCTGATCGCCCTGGTGGTGGTGGACCCGGAGGCGGCCGGCGCGGGGGACGAGGCCCTGCTCGGCCCGGAGCACCGGACCCTGCTCGGGCTCTGCCGCTGCGAGACCCAGTCGGTCGCGGAGCTCGCCGCCGAGGCGGACCTGCCGGTGGGCGTGGTGCGGGTGCTGCTGGGGGACCTGCTGGAGGCGGGACACGTACGGGTCAGCCGGCCGGTGCCGCCCGCGCAACTGCCGGACGAGCGGATTCTGCGGGAAGTCATCGAGGGATTGCGAGCACTGTGATGGGACTGCACGACGACGGCACGACGGGTCCCGGGGGGTCCGGCGCCGGCGCCGCGGCCGAGGAGGAACTCGCCGCGCTCGCCCTGAAGATCCTCGTGGCCGGCGGTTTCGGGGTCGGCAAGACCACGCTGGTGGGCGCGGTCAGCGAGATCAGGCCGCTGCGCACGGAGGAGCTGCTGAGCGAGGCGGGCGAACTGGTCGACGACACGGGCGGGGTGGACCAGAAGACCACGACCACCGTGGCCATGGACTTCGGCCGGATCACCATCCGGGCCGGCCTGTCGCTCTACCTGTTCGGGACGCCGGGGCAGGACCGGTTCTGGTTCCTGTGGGACGAGCTGTCGCAGGGCGCGCTCGGGGCGGTCGTCCTCGCCGACACCCGGCGGCTGGAGGACTGCTTCCCGGCGGTGGACTACTTCGAGCACCGGCGGATCCCCTTCGTGGTCGCCGTCAACTGTTTCAGCGGGGCGCGCAGTTACGCCTCGGACGAGGTGGCGCGGGCACTGGACTTGGAACAGGGGACTCCGGTGGTGCTGTGCGATGCGCGGGACAAGGACTCGGGGAAGGAAGTGCTGATCAGGCTGGTGGAGTACGCCGGCCGGGTGCACACCGCCCGGCTGCTCGATGCTGTCGGGCCTTAGGCCGCGTCTCGCCGTCAGGGGCTGGATTCCGCCTCTTGACGGCCTTCTCGCCGGTGGTGAAGGCGGCCGGGGGCGAAGTCGGGAAGGGGCCGGTCGGGAGCGGTGTGCGGGCGTGCGTCCGTACCGGGCGCGGCCGGTGCCGGGGCGCGGGCGGAGCGGGGGTGGAACGCCCGCCATTCCTCTTGAGTCATCTTCCGTGCCATGCGTCCATCCTCCTTGCCGGAAAGCCCCTGGTGGGCAAGGCTTGCGGCACGACCAAGCGGGGTGGGGCGCGGCCGCGTCGGCCGGGTCAACGGGGAGGGGCTGGAAATGGCACTGGACAAGCAGCTCGACTGGCTGTTGGACGATCTGACGCGCAGGGTCCAGCAGGTCCGGCACGCGGTGGTCCTGTCGAACGACGGGCTGGTGACGGCGGCGAGCGCGGGGCTGGCGCGGGAGGACGCGGAGCACCTGGCGGCCGTCGCGGCCGGTCTGCAGAGCCTGGCGAAGGGCTCCGGTCGGCACTTCCGGGCAGGTGAGGTGCGTCAGACGATGGTCGAGTACGACGAGGGGTTCCTCTTCGTGGTGGCGGCCGGCTCGGGCAGCTGCCTGTGCGCGCTGAGCGCGGCGGAGGCCGACATCGTCCAGGTGGCGTACGAGATGACGCTGCTGGTCAACCGGGTCGGGGAGCACCTGGGCGTCGCGGAGCGGCGGATCACCGGGGGCTGATCCGACCTGCGGAGGGATCCGGATCCGGCACGTCGGGTCCGGAGTTGTCCACAGGCCTCGCGGCTCGCCGTCACCCCCGGTTACGGTCTTCACACAGAGTGATCGCCGCTCGTGGGGGAGGACTGTGATGAAGGTGGAGATGCCGGAGCGCGGGGCCGTCCGGACGGACCGGGTTCCGCGCGGGGGAGCAGGGGGCGTACGCGCGGACGCGCGCCCGGAGGGGCCGCTCAGCGGGATGCGGGCCGCCGGGGAACTGGGGCTGAGCCGGAGCGAGTTCGCCCGCGCCGTCCAGCTGGGCCTGGTCCGCCCGGGCCCCGGGCCGGGGAGCGGCGCCGCCCGCTTCACCCGGGCCGAGCTGGACCGGGTCAGGGCCGGGGAGGGGTTCCCGCGGGAGCTGCGCGCGCGGGTCGAGACCACGGCCGGCGCCGATGCGGGGGCGCGGGTGCTGGGGGTGGGGCCGAGCCGGTTCACCCGGCTCGCGCGCTGCGGGCGCCTCACGCCCGTCGGCTACCGGATCAACCGCTACCGGGCCGTCGTCTGGCTCTACCTGGCCGCCGAGCTGCGGGAGTTCGCCGCCCGCGAGCCGGGGATGCTGCGCGGGGCCGCGCCCCCGGAGGACCGGCGGCTGATGGCCGCCGGGGCGGACCTGCGGCCGCCCGGCTGGCGGGCCCGGCACGTGGGGCTGCTGCTGAGACGGACCGCCGGGCCCTGGGAGCGGGCGGCCGTACTGGCGTCCGTGCTCCCCGAGGAGGAACTGCGGGCGGCCGTGCCCGACCCGGCGGAGCGGATCGTCCTCGCCGCCCTCGCCCCGCCCCCGCCCTACGGCCACCCCCGGGTGCCGGCGGCCGAGGCGGTGGCCCGGCGGCTGCTGCTGGCGGAGCCGCCGGACGAGGTCCGCGGCTACCGCACCGGCCTGGACGCCGCCCTGGCCGGCGCGCGCGGTCAGTCGAACTCGACGGGGGAGAGGGGGCCGACGTAGACCCAGGCCCCGCCCTCGCGGGAGAAGGAGCTGTGCTCGTGCAGCGAGCCGGTGTGGCCGCCCTCGCGGTAGTGGGCGCGGAACTCCACCGCCCCCTCCGTCTCGAACATCCCGCCGCGCTCGGTGGCGAGGATCTCCAGGCGCTCCCAGCGCTGGTCCGGATCGAGGTCGAGCCGGCCCGGCCGGGTCGAGGGGTGCCAGGAGCGCATCAGGTAGGCGGTGTCGCCGACCGCGAAGGCGCTGAACCGGGACCGCATCAGCAGCTCCGCGGTGGGTGCCTGGCGGGCCCCGGAGTGGAAGCGGCCGCAGCAGTCCGCGTAGGAGGCGGGCAGCCCGCAGGGGCAGGGGAGGGCCGGGGTGGGCATCGGTGCGATCAGCTCTTCGGTGAGGAGGGCGGGGAAGGGGAAGGGACGGAGGGCGCACACGGCGCGGGGGCCGCGGACGGCGCCCGCGGTGCCGCGGGCGCCGCGGGAGTCACTGGGGAGAGACGGCGGGCCTGGCCTTCTCGGCCGGGTACGGACGGAAGAGGCCCTCCTGCACCACGGACACCAGCAGCCTGCCCTCCAGGTCGTAGATGCGGCCGCGGGCCAGCCCCCGGCCGCCGTGGGCGATGGGCGACTCCTGGTCGTACAGGAACCACTCGTCGGCCCGGAACGGCCGGTGGAACCACATGGCGTGGTCCAGCGAGGCCATGTCGAAACCGCGCATGCCCCACAGCGGTTCCACGGGGATGCGCACGGCGTCGAGGAGGGTCATGTCGCTGGCGTAGGTGAGGGCGCAGGTGTGCACGAGCGGGTCGTCGCCCAGCGGGCCGACCGCCCGCATCCACACCGCGCTGCGCGGATCGGCGTCCTTGAGCTCCTCGGGGGTCCAGCGGAGCCGGTCCACGTACCGGATGTCGAAGGGCTGGCGGCGGGCCATCCGCTCCAGCGCCTCGGGCAGCGTGCCCAGGTGCTCGCGGATCTCGTCCGCGACCTTCGGGAGGGCGTCCGGGTGGGGGAAGTCGAGGCGGGGAGGCAGCTGGTGCTCGATGCTGCCCTCCTCCGGGTGATGGAAGGAGGCGGTCAGGTTGAAGATGGTCTTGCCCTGCTGGACGGCGGTGACCCGGCGCGTGGTGAAGGAGCGCCCGTCACGCACCCGCTCCACCTGGTACACGATCGGTACCCCGGGGATGCCCGGGCGCAGGAAGTACGAGTGCAGCGAGTGGACCGGCCGGTCGCCCTCGGTGGTCCGGCCGGCGGCCACCAGCGCCTGGCCGGCGACCTGCCCGCCGAACACGCGCTGGAGGGACTCCTGGGGGCTCGCCCCCCGGAAGATGTTGACCTCGATCTGCTCCAGGTCGAGCAGATCGACCAGTCTCTCGGCGGGGTTCGTCATCACAGGTTCTCCACTGTCGGGTCCGGCGGGCCGGGCGGGGCCGCCCGCGGTGGCTTGCGGATTCCGGTCAGAGCTCGCCGAGCTCGCCGACCGAGGTGACCCGGATGACGGCCCGGCCCTCCTCGTCGGACGCGGCGAGGTCCACCTCGGCGCTGATGCCCCAGCCATGGTCGCCGTTCGGGTCGGCGAAGGTCTGGCGGACGCGCCACAGGCCGTGCGCCGGGTCCTCCTCGATCTGGAGGAGCTTCGGGCCGCGCGCGTCGGGGCCGGTGCCGAGGTCGTCGTACTCGTCCCAGTACGCGTCCATGGCCTCGCCCCAGGCGTCGGCGTCCCAGCCGGACTCGGCGTCGAGCTCGCCCAGCTGGTCGACGTGGTCCAGGGCCGCCAGCTCGACCCGGCGGAACATCGCGTTGCGGACCAGCACGCGGAACGCGCGGGAGTTGGCCGTGACCGGCTTGACCTGGTCGGCCTTCTCCTGGGCCTGCTCCGCGGTCTCCACCTCCGGGTTCGCCAGCTGCTCCCACTCGTCGAGGAGGCTGGAGTCGACCTGGCGGACCAGCTCGCCCAGCCAGGCGATGAGGTCTTCGAGGTCCTCGGACTTCAGGTCGTCGGGGATGGTGTGGTCCAGCGCCTTGTACGCGCTCGCCAGGTAGCGCAGCACGATGCCCTCGGTGCGGGCCAGTTCGTAGAAGGAGGTGAACTCGGTGAAGGTCATCGCGCGCTCGTACATGTCGCGGATGATCGACTTCGGGGAGACGGGGTGGTCCCGCACCCACGGGTGGCTCTTGCTGTAGACGTCGTAGGCGTGGACGAGCAGCTCTTCGAGGGGCTTGGGATAGGTCACCTCCTGGAGGCGCTCCATCCGCTCCTCGTACTCGATCCCGTCGGCCTTCATCGCGCCGACCGCGATGCCCCGCTCCTTGTTCTGCTGGGCCGCCAGGATCTGGCGGGGGTCGTCCAGGGTGGACTCGACGACGGAGACCATGTCCAGGGCGTAGGAGGGGGACTCCGGGTCCAGCAGGTCGAAGGCGGCCAGCGCGAAGGTGGACAGCGGCTGGTTCAGCGCGAAGTCCTGCTGGAGGTCGACGGTGAGCCGGATCGTGCGGCCCTCGGCGTCGGGGGTGTCGAGCTTCTCGACGACACCGCCGTCCAGCAGCGAGCGGTAGATCGCGATGGCCCGGCGGATGTGGCGCAGCTGGGCCTTGCGCGGCTCGTGGTTGTCCTCCAGCAGGTGACGCATCGCCTGGAAGGCGTCGCCCGGCCGGGCGATCACCGAGAGCAGCATGATGTTGGTGACCTTGAAGCGGGAGGTCAGCGGCTCCGGGTCGGCCGCGATCAGCTTCTCGAAGGTGGTGTCCGACCAGGCCACGAAGCCCTCGGGGGCCTTCTTGCGGACCACCTTGCGGCGCTTCTTGGGGTCGTCGCCGGCCTTGGCGAGGGCCTTCTCGTTCTCGATGACGTGCTCGGGCGCCTGCGCGACCACGAAGCCGGCCGTGTCGAAGCCGGCCCGGCCGGCCCGGCCGGCGATCTGGTGGAACTCCCGCGCGCGCAGCGTGCGGACGCGGTTGCCGTCGTACTTGGTGAGCGCGGTGAACAGCACCGTACGGATCGGCACGTTGACGCCGACGCCCAGGGTGTCGGTGCCGCAGATGACCTTCAGCAGGCCGGCCTGGGCCAGCTTCTCGACGAGGCGCCGGTACTTGGGCAGCATGCCCGCGTGGTGGACGCCGATGCCGTGGCGGACGTAGCGGGAGAGGTTCTGGCCGAACTTGGTGGTGAAGCGGAAGTTCCCGATCAGCTCCGCGATCTTGTCCTTCTCCTCGCGGGTGCACATGTTGATGCTCATCAGCGACTGCGCCCGCTCGACCGCCTGGGCCTGGGTGAAGTGCACGATGTAGACCGGCGACTGCCGGGTCTCCAGCAGCTCGGTGATGGTGTCGGTGATCGGCGTGGTCACGTACTCGTACGAGAGCGGGACGGGACGGGTCGCGGAGCGGACCACGGAGGTCGGGCGGCCGGTCCGGCGGGTCAGGTCCTCCTCGAACCGCTTCACGTCGCCGAGGGTCGCCGACATCAGGACGAACTGCGCCTGGGGCAGTTCGAGCAGCGGGATCTGCCAGGCCCAGCCGCGGTCCGCCTCCGCGTAGAAGTGGAACTCGTCCATCACGACCTGGCCGATGTCGGCGTACTTGCCGTCGCGCAGGGCGATGGAGGCCAGCACCTCGGCGGTGCAGCAGATGACCGGGGCGTCGGCGTTCACGGACGCGTCGCCGGTCAGCATGCCCACGTTCTCGGTGCCGAAGAGCTTGCACAGGTCGAAGAACTTCTCCGACACCAGCGCCTTGATGGGCGCGGTGTAGAAGGTGACCTTGTCCTGGGCCAGCGCGGTGAAGTGCGCCCCGGCCGCGACGAGGCTCTTGCCGGAGCCGGTCGGGGTGGACAGGATCACGTTCGCGCCGGAGACGACCTCGATCAGCGCCTCCTCCTGCGCCGGGTACAGGGTGATGCCCTGGCCCTCCGCCCACGAGGAGAAGGCCTCGAAGAGGGCGTCGGGGTCGGCGGTCGGCGGGAGCTGATCAATGAGGGTCACGCCCCCCATCTTGCCTGGATTCCCCCCGGAAGAGGGAACCGGCGGACGGAGCGAAGATCATCACGGGTAGCCTGGGCCGTCGAGGCGGCCCGACCGAATCCCTCCACAGGGCCCCACCACGACAGGACCGGGGCGGGAAACGAGCATGATGGGTCCGGCGCACTCACTGTCCGGGGCGGCGGCCTGGCTGGGGGTGGGCGCGGCCGCGGCGGCCTTCGGACACCCGATGCCGTGGCCCGTGCTGGTCGTCGGCGCCCTCATCTGCGCGGGCGCCGCCCTCGCCCCCGACCTCGACCACAAGTCCGCGACGATCTCGCGCGCCTTCGGCCCGCTGTCCCGGGGCCTGTGCGAGGTGGTCGACAAGATCTCCTACGCCGTCTACAAGGCGACCCGCTCCCCGCGCGACGCGCGCCGCAGCGGGGGACACCGCACCCTGACCCACACCTGGCTCTGGGCCGTCCTGATAGGTGCCGGATCCTCGGCGGTCGCGGTCGGCTTCGACCGCTGGGGCGTGCTGGCGCTGCTCTTCGTGCACCTGGTGCTGGCCGTGGAGGGACTGCTGTGGCGGGCGGCCCGGATGTCCAGCGACGTCCTGGTCTGGCTGCTCGGCGCGACCAGCGCCTGGATCCTGGCCGGGGTGCTCGACGAGCCGGGCAACGGCGCGGGCTGGCTGTTCGACGGCCCGGGCCAGGAGTACCTCTGGCTCGGCCTGCCGATCATGCTCGGCGCGCTGGTCCACGACATCGGCGACGCGCTGACGGTCTCCGGCTGCCCGATCCTGTGGCCCCTGCCGATAGCGGGGAAGCGCTGGTACGCCCTGGGTCCGCCGAAGATGATGCGGTTCCGGGCCGGCAGCTGGGTCGAGCTGAAGGTGCTCATGCCGGTCTTCATGCTCCTCGGCGGCGTGGGCGGCGCAGCGGCCCTCGGCTTCATCTGACCCCCGCACCGCCCACCCCCGCACCGCCGCCCCTCCACCGGCTGCCTGTCCACCGGCTGCCCGCCCGCGCGGGCCCCGCCCCGTCAGCCGTGCCAGGACCGCCACAGGGCCGCGTACGCCCCGTCGGCCGCCACCAGCTCCTCGTGCGAGCCGAGTTCGCTGATCCGGCCGCCCTCAACGACCGCGATCACGTCCGCGTCGTGCGCGGTGTGCAGCCGGTGCGCGATCGCGATGACCGTCCGGCCGTCCAGCACCCGCGCCAGCGAACGCTCCAGGTGCCGGGCCGCCCGCGGGTCCAGCAGCGAGGTCGCCTCGTCCAGCACCAGTGTGTGCGGATCCGCCAGCACCAGCCGGGCCAGCGCGACCTGCTGGGCCTGCGCCGGCGTCAGCGCGCTCCCGCCGGAGCCCACCTCGGTGTCCAGCCCCGACTCCAGTGCCCGCGCCCAGCCGTCGGCGTCCACCGCACCCAGCGCCGCCCACAGCTCGGCGTCCTCCGCCCCCGTCCGGGCCAGGCGCAGGTTGTCCCGCAGCGTGCCGACGAACACGTGGTGCTCCTGGTTGACCAGCGCCACGTGCTCGCGCACCCGCTCCGCGGGCATCCGCGACAGCCGGGCCCCGCCGAGCGTGACCTCGCCCGTCCGGGGCGCGTAGACGCCCGCCAGCAGCCGCCCCAGGGTGGACTTGCCCGCCCCCGAAGGGCCCACGAGCGCCATCCGGGTGCCCGGGGGCACGGACATCGACACCCGGTGCAGCACGTCCACGCCCTCCCGGTAGCCGAAGCGGACCTCCTGCGCCCGCACGTCCCGGCCCTGAGGGGCGACCGCCCGGTCACCCGCGTCCGGCTCGATCTCCCGCACGCCCACCAGCCGCGCCAGCGACACCTGGGCGATCTGCAGCTCGTCGTACCAGCGCAGGATCAGGCCGATCGGGTCGACCAGCATCTGTGCCAGCAGCGCCCCCGTGGTCAGTTGGCCCACCGACATCCAGCCGCGCAGCACGCAGTAGCCGCCGATCATCAGCACCGCGCCGAGGATCGTCACGTAGGTGACGTTGATGACGGGGAACAGGACCGTCCGCAGGAACAGCGTGTAGCGCTCCCACGCCGTCCACTCCTTGATCCGCCGCTCCGACAGCTCGATCCGGCGCCCGCCCAGACGGTGCGCCTCGACCGTGCGCCCCGCGTCGACCGTCTCGGTCAGCACGGCCGCGACCGCCGCGTACCCGGCCGCCTCCGAGCGGTAGGCCGCGGGAGCCCGCCGGAAGTACCAGCGGCACCCCACGACCAGCACCGGGAGCGCCACCAGCGCGGCCAGCGCCAGCGGCGGCGCGGTGACCGCGAGGGCGCCGTAGAGCAGCCCGGCCCACACCACGCCGATCGCCAGCTGCGGCACGGCCTCGCGCATCGCGTTGGCCAGCCGGTCGATGTCGGTGGTGATCCGCGACAGCAGGTCGCCGGTGCCGGCCCGCTCCAGGACGCCCGGCGGCAGGCCGACCGAGCGCACCAGGAAGTCCTCGCGCAGATCGGCCAGCATCTCCTCGCCGAGCATCGCCCCGCGCAGCCGCACCATCCGCACGAAGCAGGTCTGCACGGCCAGCGCCACCGCGAACAGCAGCGCCACGCGCCCCAGGTGGAGTTCGCGGGCCCCCGCCGAGAGCTCGTCCACGACCTGCCCCAGCAGGTAGGGGCCGACCATGGAGGCGACCACCGCGACCGCGTTGACCGTCACCAGCACCACGAAGGCCCGCCGGTGCCGCCGCAGCAGCCCGCGCACGTAGCCCCGTACGGTCGCCGACGTGCCCACCGGCAGGGTGGCGGCCGTTTCCGGGGCCGCCGGATCGTGTTGCGGCGGAGCGACGCCGATCATGCGGATTCCTCGATCCCTGTGAGTTCCTCGTCCGTCTCCCGGGTGACGACCGCCCGGTACCGGGGCTCGCCGCGCAGCAGCTCCCGGTGGGTGCCCGCCGCCAGCGCCCGGCCCTCGTGCACCAGCACGACCCGGTCCGCGCGGTCCAGCAGCAGCGGCGACGAGGCCAGGACCACCGTCGTGCGCCCCGCGCGCAGCTCCGCCACGCCCCGGGCGATCCGCGCCTCGGTGTGCGAGTCCACCGCCGACGTCGGCTCGTCCAGTACGAGCACCTCCGGATCGGTGACCAGCGACCTCGCCAGCGCGAGCCGCTGGCGCTGCCCGCCCGACAGGGACCGGCCGCGCTCGGTGATCCGCGCGTCCATCGGGTCGTCCACCCCGTCGGGAGCCGACTGGAGCAGGGCGTCCAGGACGTCGCCGCACTGGGCGGCGGCCAGCGCGACCCCCGCCGTGACCGAACCGGAGGCCGGTACGTCGAACAGCTCCCGCAGCGTCCCGGACAGCAGCACGGGGTCCTTGTCCTGTACGAGGACCAGCCCGCGCGCCGCGTCCAGCGCGAGTTCGTCCAGCGCGACCCCGCCCAGCAGCACCGGGGCCGCCCCGCCACCGCCGTCCACGCAGTGCCCGCCGAGCCGCTCCGCGAGCCGTCCCGCCAGGTCCGGGTCCCCGCACACGACCGCCGTGAACAGCCCGGCCGGGGCCAGCAGCCCCGTGGCCGGGTCGTACAGGTCCCCGCCCGGCGCCGGAGGGGCCGCCGCAGCGGCCGCGGAGCTTCCGGTTCCGTCCTGCGCCCCGTCCTCGGCCCCGCCCTCCGCGCGCGTCAGCGAGAGCACCCGGGCCGCCCGCGCGGCGGAGGGCCGCGAGAAGGAGTACGCCATCGCGATCTCCTCGAAGTGCCGCAGCGGGTACAGCATCGTGGCCACCGCACTGAACGCCGCCACGAGTTCGCCGACCTCCAGCCGGCCGTCCCGCACGAGCAGCGCGCCGTACCAGACGACGGTGATCAGCAGGGCGCCCGGGAGCAGCACCTGGACCGCGGAGATCAGGGCCCACATCCGGGCACTGCGCACGGCCGCCTCGCGGACCTCCTGGGAGGCCTCCCGGTAGCGGCCCAGGAACAGCTCCTCACCGCCGATCCCGCGCAGCACCCGCAGGCCCGCCACGGTGTCCGAGGCCAGCTCGGTGGCCTTGCCGGCCTTCTCGCGCTGGAGGTCCGCCCGTCGCGTGGCACGCGGCAGCAGCGGCAGCACCGACAGGGCGAGCACCGGCACGCCCACCGCGACGACCACGCCGATGGCGGGGGCGTAGAAGAGCAGGCCCACGCAGATGGCCACGACCGAGAAGGCGGCGGCGAGGAAGCGGGACACCGCCTCGACGAACCATCCGATCTTTTCGACGTCGCCCGTCGAAACGGCCGTGACTTCTCCCGCCGCGACCCGGCGGGTCAGCGCGGAGCCCAGCTCGGCGGTCTTGCGGGCCAGGAGCTGCTGCACCCGGGCGGCCGCGGTGATCCAGTTGGTGACGGCCGTGCGGTGGAGCATGGCGTCGCCCACCGAGATGGCCGCGCCGAACAGCAGGAGCAGTCCGCCCGCCAGCAGCAGCCCGGCGCCGTCGCGGTCCACGACGGCCCCGACACCCACGCCGACCGTGTACGGGAGTCCGGCGACCCCGCAGAAGTGCACGAGGCCCCAGGCCAGGCTGCGGGCCTGGCCGCCGAGCTGCCCCTGGCCCAGCCACCACAGGAACCGGGGCCCGGAGCGGGCGTCGGGTACCCCGGGATCCGGATAGGGAAGATCGCTGATCTGCATGACGCCCCACGAACTGGTCGATGACTGCAACCTGCGCAAGGTTCGTCCTCCGGACCCGGCCGGGGCAATCGATTTTCCGGCCCGGGAGCGCGCGTACGGCGCCCGTTCCGGCGTACGCGCCTCCCGGTGCGCGGGGCGTGTTCAGGGGCGCGTCGCGCGCTCCAGCTCGATCAGCGCCGAGTGGTAGGGGCGGCCGGTGGCCCCGTCCATGCCCACCTCGCACATCCGGTTCGCCGACAGGTGCGCGTCGAACTGCCGTGCCGTCACCTCCGCGGCCTCCCGCGCCGTCGCCGAGGCCGTCAGCTCCGGGTGCAGCATCCCCCGGTCGCCCGCGAAGCCGCAGCAGCCCGCGTCGTCCGGGACCACCACCTCCGCGGCGCACGCCCCGGCCACGGCGCGCAGCTGCGGTTCGTCGCCCAGGTGCCGCATCGAGCAGGTCGGGTGCAGCACCACCGAGCCGACGGTGCGGCGGACCTCCAGGTGCGGCAGCAGTTCCTCCGCCGCCCACACGACGGAGTCGACGATCCGCAACTCGGAGTGGAGGCCGAGGTTGTCCGCCGTCAGGAACGGGACCACCTCGCGGGCGAGGCCCAGGGTGCAGGAGGACGCGTCCACCACCAGCGGGAGCCGGCCCCCGGCCGTCCAGCCCCAGGCGGCCTCGACGATCCGGTTGGCCATCAGCCGGTTGCCGGCCTCGTAGCCCTTGGAGTGCCAGATCGTCGCGCAGCAGGTCCCGGCCACGTCACCGGGGATCCACACCGGCTTCCCGGCCCGCTCCGACACGGCCACCACCGCCTCCGGCAGCGACGGGCCGGGCTCCCCCGGGGGTCCGCCGAAGATCCGGTTGACGCAGGCCGGGTAGTACACGGCCGCCGCGCCCACCCGCCGGGTCGCGGGCAGCCGCCGCGCGGCGGGCCCGGGGAGCTGCGGCAGCCACTGCGGCACCAGGTCGGGGCGAACGACGGTGCGCAGCGCGCCCGTGACGGCGGCCGGCGCCCGGTCCCCGAGGGCGTGCGCGATCTTCCCGGCGGCGGCCACGGCCAGCCGGGCGCCGGCCTCGACGGTACGGAACCGCCGGGCGGCCAGTTCGGCGGCCCGCTCCTCGCGCGCGCCGTGGCGGCGGTGGCGGAAGTCCCGCATCAGCGCGCCGGTGTCGATGCCGACCGGGCAGGCCAGCTTGCAGGTGGAGTCGCCCGCGCAGGTGTCCACGGCGTCGTGGCCGTAGGAGCCGAGCAGTTCGGCGAGCACGGGGGAGCCCGGCTGCTGGCGCACCATCTCGCGGCGCAGCACGATCCGCTGGCGCGGAGTGGTCGTCAGGTCCCCGCTGGGGCAGGCCGGTTCGCAGAACCCGCACTCGATGCACGGGTCGGCGACGTCCTCCACCCGCGGGATCGTCTTCAGGCCGCGCAGGTGGGCCCGCGGGTCGCGGTCGAGGAGCACGCGCGGGGCCAGGACCGCGTCCGGGTCCACGAGCCGCTTGGTGCGCCACATGAGGTCGGCCGCCCGGGGCCCCCACTCCAGTTCCAGGAAGGGGGCCATGTTGCGGCCGGTGGAGTGCTCGGCCTTCAGGGAGCCGTCGAACCGCTCCACCGTGAGGTGGCAGAAGGCGTCCATGAAGGCCGCGTACCGGTCGACGTCGGCGGGCCGGGCGGCGTCGAAGGCGAGCAGGAAGTGCAGGTTGCCGTGGGCGGCGTGACCGGCGACGGCCGCGTCGAAGCCGTGCTCCGCCTGGAGCGCCAGCAGCGCCCCGCAGGCCTCCGCCAGCCGCGACGGCGGCACCGCGAAGTCCTCGGTGATCAGGGTGGTGCCGGGCGGGCGGGCCCCGCCGACGGCGGTGACGAAGGCCTTGCGGGCCTTCCAGTAGCCGGCGATGACGGCCGGATCGCTCGTGAAGGCGTTGGTCACGGAGGCGACCGGTGCGACCAGCTCCAGCGCGGGCAGCACGGCGGCCGCGCGGCGCTCGTACGCGGCGCGGCCCGCCGCGTCCGGCGCCCGGAACTCCACCAGCAGTGCGGCGGTGTCCTTCGGCAGCTCGGCCCAGTCGGCGGGCACGCCGTCCACGCTGACGGAGGCGCGCAGGGTGTTCCCGTCCATCAGCTCGACGGCGATGGCGCCCGCGTCGTTGAAGAGCGGTACGGCGGCGGCCGCGGCGGGCAGGGACGGGAAGAAGAGCAGCGCGCTCGTCAGCTCGCGGTCCAGGGGGAGCGTGTCGAAGACGACCTCGGCGATGAATCCGAGCGTGCCCTCCGAGCCGACCATCAGGCCGCGCAGGATCTCCACGGGCGTGGTGCCGTCCAGGTAGGCGTCGAGCCGGTAGCCGGTGGTGTTCTTGATCTCGTACTTGGCCCGGATCCGGGCGACGAGGGCCGGATCCGCCTCGATCTCCCGCTTCAGCTCCATCAGTCCGTGGCACAGGCCCGGTTCCGCGCGGGCCAGCTCCTCGTCCGCGAGCGGGTCGGCGGTGTCCACGACGGTGCCGGTCGGCAGGACGAGGGTGAGGGAGGACAGGGTGCGGTACGAGTTCCGCGTGGTCCCGGCCGTCATGCCGGAGGAGTTGTTGGCGACGACCCCGCCGAGGGTGCAGGCGACGGCGCTGGCCGGGTCGGGTCCCAGGATCCGGCCGTGCCGGGCCAGGGCGGCGTTGGCCCGGAACACGGTGGTGCCGGGCCGGATCCGGGCGCGCCGGCCCTCCTCCAGGACCTCGATCCCGGCCCAGTGGCGGCGTACGTCGACGAGGATGTCCTCGCCCTGCGCCTGGCCGTTCAGGGAGGTCCCGGCGGCCCGGAAGACCACCTCGCGCTGCTTGCCGTGGGCGTAGGAGAGGACCGCGGAGACGTCGTCGATGTCCTCGGCGACCACCACGACCTGCGGGACGAAGCGGTACGGGGAGGCGTCGGTGGCGTAGCGCACCAGGTCGGAGACCTTCCACAGCACCTTCTCCGCGCCCAGCAGCTCGCTCAGCTCGGCGCGCAGGGCCGGTGGGGTGCCGCCGGCCAGCCGGTCGGGGACCCGGTCGGGGGCCCGGTCGGGGGCCGGGGCCCGCACGCCGCGCGGGCGCAGGGCCCCGGGCTCCGGTTCGAGCAGCGGCATGAGCGGCCCCTTGTCGGTCGCGGTCCGGCACGGGCGCCGGGTCCGGCGCCCGCTCCGCCCGTCTCAGCAGCGGCGCTCCGCGGGAGCGTCCGCCAGCGCGTTCAGCAGGCCGCCGAGCACCTCGCGCTGTCCGGCGGTCAATGGAGCAAGGATCTCCTCTGCGGCGTCCGTCCGCGCGTTGCGCAGACGGCGCAGCGTGGCGCGACCGGTTTCGGTGAGCTCGATCCGGATCACGCGCCGGTTCGCGGGGTCGGGCACCCGGCGCACGCAGTCGGCGGCCTCCAGCCCGTCCACGAGGGTGGTCACCGCGCGCGGCACGACCTCAAGGCGCGTTGCCAGGTCGGCCATTCGGGGCGGCTGGTCACCGCCGTAGTGCGAGACGAGGCGCAGCAGCCGGCCCTGGGCCGGGGTGATCCCGAGCGGCTCCATGTGGCGCTTCTGGATGCGGTGCAGCCGGCGGGTGAGGCGCAGCAGCTGCTCGGCGAGGACGCCGTCGGTGGAATCGCGGGTGTCGGTCTCGGAACCGGTGCTCATACTGGGAACAGTACCAGGACCGGATTCATTGTGAGCATAGGTAACAATGAGCTAAGCTCATCGGAGTCTCGCCTGAAGGAGGCACATGCCCCACGACGAACCGAAGTGGACCCCATCGAACGAAGCACTCGACCCCACCCGCCCGGCCCCGGCGGAACGCCCCCGCGAGCTGCGCCGCATCCTCGGCCTGTTCCGCCCCTACCGCGGCCGGCTCGCCGTGGTCGGAGCCCTCGTCGGCGCCTCCTCGCTGGTCGGCGTGGCCTCCCCGTTCCTGCTCAAGGAGATCCTGGACGTAGCGATCCCCCAGGGCCGGACCGGACTGCTTAGCCTGCTCGCCCTCGGCATGATCCTCACGGCGGTCGTGACCAGCGTCTTCGGCGTGCTCCAGACGCTGATCTCCACCACCGTCGGCCAGCGCGTCATGCACGACCTGCGCACCGCCGTCTACGCCCAGCTCCAGCGGATGCCGCTGGCCTTCTTCACCCGCACCCGCACCGGCGAGGTGCAGTCCCGGATAGCCAACGACATCGGCGGCATGCAGGCCACCGTCACCTCGACCGCGACCTCGCTCGTGTCGAACCTGACCGCCGTGATCGCTACCGTCGTCGCGATGCTCGCGCTCGACTGGCGGCTGACCGTGGTCTCCCTCCTGCTGCTGCCCGTGTTCGTGTGGATCAGCCGCCGGGTCGGCAACGAGCGCAAGAGGATCACCACCCAGCGCCAGAAGCAGATGGCCGCCATGGCCGCCACCGTCACCGAGTCCCTCTCGGTCAGCGGCATCCTGCTCGGCCGCACCATGGGCCGCTCGCAGTCCCTCACCGACGCCTTCTCGGAGGAGTCCGAGAAGCTCGTCGGCCTGGAGGTGCGCGCCAGCATGGCCGGGCGCTGGCGGATGTCCACCATCGGCATCGTCATGGCCGCCATGCCCGCCCTGATCTACTGGGCCGCCGGCATCGCCCTGCAGACCGGCGCGCCCTCGCTCTCCGTCGGCACCCTCGTCGCCTTCGTCACCCTGCAGCAGGGCCTGTTCCGGCCCGCCGTGAGCCTGCTGTCGACCGGTGTGCAGATCCAGACCTCGCTCGCGCTGTTCGCCCGGATCTTCGAGTACCTCGACCTGCCGGTGGACATCACCGAGCGGGAGGAGCCCGTGCGGCTGGACCGTGCCCGGGGCGAGGTCCGGCTGGAGGACGTGCACTTCGCCTACGAGGCCAAGACCGGCCCCACCCTCACCGGCATCGACATCACCGTCCCGGCCGGCGGCTCCCTCGCCGTGGTCGGCCCCACCGGCTCCGGCAAGAGCACCCTCAGCTACCTGGTCCCGAGGCTCTACGACGTGACCGGCGGACGGGTCGCCCTCGACGGGGTGGACGTGCGCGACCTCGACTTCGACTCGCTGGCCCGGTCCATCGGCGTGGTCTCCCAGGAGACCTACCTCTTCCACGCCTCGGTCGCCGACAACCTGCGCTTCGCCAAGCCGGACGCCACGCGCGAGGAGATCGTCGAGGCGGCCCGCGCGGCGCAGATCCACGACCACATCGAGTCCCTGCCCGACGGCTACGACACCCTGGTCGGCGAGCGCGGCTACCGCTTCTCCGGCGGTGAGAAGCAGCGCCTGGCCATCGCGCGCACGATCCTGCGCGACCCGCCGGTGCTCATCCTCGACGAGGCCACCAGCGCCCTCGACACCCGGACCGAGCACGCCGTGCAGCGGGCCATCGACAACCTCTCCAGGGGCCGCACCACCATCACCATCGCGCACCGCCTCTCCACCGTCCGCGACGCCGACCAGATCGTCGTCCTGGACGCGGGCCGCATCGCCGAGCGGGGTACGCACGAGGAGCTGCTGGGGGCCGACGGCCGCTACGCCGCACTGGTCCGCCGGGACCGGGACGCCGCCCAGGGGCCCGAAGGCGCCGCCGGCCGCGCCGCCGGCCGGGAGCGGGACGGTTCCGGGCCGGAGCCTGCGGGCGAGCCCGTACCCACTCCGGTGAACGTGTGATCGTATGACCGGAGCGGGGTGTGATGCCCAGAAGCTCCCGTTCCGGCGGTTAACGTGCCCGCATGCCTGATGAGTCCCGGCCGCACCAGCCGCACCAGCCGCCACCGCGCCGCTCCCGGCTCACCCGTCGGGGCCGCCTCGTGCTCCTCTGCGGCGCACTCCTCGGCATCGGGCTCGCCACGATGGTGATCGAGCCCCTCCTGCCGCAGGAGGAGGCGCCCGAGAAGCCGCGCCGACTGCTGATCCCCGAAGGCTGGCGGGCCGCGCAGGTCTACGCCGCCGTCGACCGCGAACTGCGGCTCCCCGCGGGCACCACCAAGTCGGCCGCCGCCACCGCGGCCCTGGACCTGCCGGCGGAGGCGAAGGGCAACCCGGAGGGCTACCTCTTCCCGGCGACCTACCCGGTGACGACGAAGTCCACCCCCGCCGACGTGCTCGCGTTCATGGTCCGCACGGCCAACCGGAACCTCGCCACCAAGGCCGTCGCGGACGGCGGCCGGGCCCACGGCATGACCCCCTACCAGACGGCCACCCTCGCCAGCGTCATCGAGGCGGAGGCCGACAACCCGGCCGACATGGGCAAGGTCTCACGGGTGGTGCACAACCGGCTGGCGAAGTCGATGCCGCTCCAGATGGACTCCACCGTCAACTACGCCCTGGGCCGCAACACCGTCGACACCACCCTCGCCGACACCCGCATCGACCACCCCTTCAACACCTACGCGCGCCAGGGCCTGCCCCCCACCCCCATCGACAGCCCCGGCCTGCGCGCCATGGCCGCCGCGGTCGCGCCGACGCCCGGCGACTGGCTGTTCTTCGTCACCGTCAAGCCCGGCGACACCCGCTTCTCGGCGACCTACGAGGAACACAAGAGGCACGTCGCCGAGTTCAACCGGCTGCGCGCCGCCACCGCTCCGCCCGCCCGGACGGGCCCGCCACCCGCCCAGGCCGGACCGCCCGCGAAGGCCCCCGCAGTGAAATGAGCCAGTGAAATGAGCAGGCGCCCCCGCCGCGTCCCGGCCTACCATCGGCCGCCTGGCGGACGCGGACGGACAGGGGGGGCGGCGGAGCATGAGACTGCCATGGAAGACACCTCGTACGAGGACCAGCGCGCCCGCGCCGCCCGCGGCCGCCGGCGCCGCACCGCGGGCGGAGGAAGCGGAACCCGCCCGGGACCGGGAAGCGGAGGCCGCCCGCAGGCACCTGGAGGAACTCTGGGACGAGGACGTGGCCGACTGGCAGCAGTGGCTGGCCCGTTCCCCGGAAGGCGTCGACCTGATCCTGTGGTGGTACCGGCAGCGCGCCCTCACCGCCCTCGTCGGCCCGGACCGCTACCGCGAACGCCTCGCCCTGCTGCTGTCCCGGGCCGCCCCGCGCGACATCGCCGCCATGGGCCTGGGCTGCAGCCGCCGGGTCGACCGTCGGTGCCGCACCCCGGAGATCTGCGGCCAGGACCCCGCCCCGCCCCCGCCCGGCGGCCCGGCCTTCCGGGGGTCCGGACCCGTCCCCGGGGCGTGCAGCCGCTTCACCGACTGCCACACCGCACACGAGATCCGGGTCCACTTCACCGACGACGACCGGCACAGCACGGTGCTCCTGCTCCGCGGCGGCCCGGACGAAGCCCGCATGTGGGTGGACGGAGTTCCCGTCGGAGAGGGCCGGTGGCTGGACAACGGCGGCTGGTGGCAGGACGACCGCTTCTACGTGATCCGCGTCGGCGGCCCCGCCGGCCATCCGAAGCAGGGACCCGGGGACATCGGGGACTGGCTCTACCGGATCGTCTCCCTCCTGGTGTACGACGCGGAGCGGGCCGTCGCCCGCGTGTTCGACCCCGGGCCCGACGAGGAATGGACCGACCCGGTGCTGGAAGTCCGCGACGGCCTCCTGCGCATCTACCCGACCGAGGAGGCCCGGGCGGCCGGCACCCCCGACCGGGAGTTCCCGCTGGACACCCCGTGCCCGGACTGACCCGCCGGCGCCGGCCCCCGGGCCAGCAGGCGGCGTATCCCGCGCACCGCGGCCCCGCCCGCCCGGTTGGCCCCGATGGTCGAGGCCGAGGGGCCGTAGCCCACCAGGTGGACCCGCTCGTCGCGCACCGCCCTCGTCCCCTCCAGCCGGATCCCGCCGCCCGGCTCCCGCAGCCGCAGCGGCGCCAGGTGGTCGACGGCGGGCCGGAAGCCGGTGGCCCACAGGATCACGTCGGCGTCCACGCTCCGTCCGTCCGCCCACGCGACCCCGGACGGGGTGATCCGGTCGAACACGGGCAGCCGCTCCAGCACCCCGGACTCCAGCCCCGCCCGTACGGCCTCCGTCAGGGCCAGCCCGGTCACGCTGACCACACTGCGCGGCGGCAGCCCCCGCCGGACCCGCTCCTCCACCAGCGCCACCGCCGCCCGGCCCTCCGCCTCGCCGAAGGCGCCCTCGCGGAACACCGGGGGCCGCCGGGTGACCCAGGTGGTCCCCGCCGCCACCTCGGAGACCTCCAGCAGGTGCTGCACCGCCGAGGTGCCGCCGCCCACCACGACCACCCGGGCCCCGGCGAACGCCCCGGGCCCGGGGTAGTCCGCGGTGTGCAGCTGGCGGCCCCGGAACAGCTCCTGCCCCGGGTAGCGCGGCCAGAACGGCCGGTCCCAAGTCCCGGTGGCGTTGACCAGCGCCCGCGCCGACCAGCTCCCCGACGCGGACTCCACCAGCAGCCGCCCGCCACCGCCCTCACGCACGGCCGTCACGTCCACGGGCCGCCGCACGCGCAGCCGGAACCGCTCCTCGTACGCCGCGAAGTACTCCCCGATCACCTCGGACGAGGGCCGCAGCGGATCGGCGCCGGCCAGCTCCATGCCGGGCAGCGCGTGCATCCCGTGCACCTTGCCGTAGGTCAGCGACGGCCACCGGAACTGCCAGGCCCCGCCGGGCCGCGGCGAGTGGTCCAGCACCACGTGGTCGATCCCGGCCCGGTCCAGGTGGTAGGCGGCGGACAGCCCCGCCTGCCCGGCCCCGACGACCACCACGTCCACGTCCGCCGCGCCCCTCAGCATTTCGTTCACGGTTCTACTAACCGGCGGCCCGCACGGGATCTTCCCGGATGATCCGAAGCCCTGCGCGGGGCCGTGGGCCGTCGCTAGAGTCGGCTGCGTCACAGGTGACGACGGCTTGCACTTTGGGGGCTCGGTGGGGCGGCGCTTCTTCATCGGGATGGGCACCGGCAGGTACCGTCACCTCCCTGCGGAGGACCAGCTGGGTTCCGTCCCCGACGACATCGCCGCCGTCGCGCGGCTCTTCGAGGGTTTCGGCTACGAACGCGCACTGCACGGACTGGGCGAGTTCGACGGAGCCGAACAACTCCGTCAGAAGCTGGTCAACTGGTCCGCATACACCGAACTGGCCGCCGATGACGTCGTGGTGCTCTACTTCGCCGGGCACGGGACTGTCGTGGAGCGCGACCGGCACTACCTGCTGTGCTGGGACACCCAGGACACGGCATTGGCCGGCACCGCTCTCGCCACCGAGGACCTCGTACGCGTCCTGTGCAACAGCGGACTGCGCCACCTCCTGCTGATCCTCGACACCTGCTCGGCGGGCGCCGGTACGGCGGACGCCTCGGGGGCGGCTCTCCAGACGATCATCTACCGGGGTGTTGCCGAAGCCTCTGCCGGGCTGTGGTTCCTCGCCTCAGCCCGCCGCAAAGAGCTGGCCATCGACGGAGCCTTCGTTCCGGTGCTGGCGGAGGCGATCCAGACCACCACCGAGCGGACCGGCCAGCGCCAGCAGTACCTCGACCTCACCGAACTGGTGAAGGCCGTCAACGAGGGTTTCGACGAGTTCGGCCGGGGTCAGCGCGCCGAGTTGGCGAGTGCGCTCGTCACCGGCCTGGCCCCCTTCCTTCCCAACTCCGGCTACCGGGCGGAGTTGCCCCCCTCGGGTACGGACCTCGAGGTCCAGGGACGCGTCGCCGCCAAGGAACTCGCCGAACACTTCGGGCCCCGCTCGCGCGGGGTGGAGTTCGAGTCGGAGCAGGGCCTCTACTTCAGCGGCCGGGTGAAGGTGCTCGCCGAACTGGCTGCATGGGCGACCGCCGAGCAGGGTGACGGGCGTGGCCGTGTCGTCACCGGAGTACCCGGATGCGGAAAATCGGCCGTCCTCGGTCGGATCGTCGCCCTCTCCGACCCCGTCTACCGGGCCCGCCTCGACCTGAACGGCGCAGACCCGGGCACCGTGGTCCCGGCAGGCTGCGTCACCGCCGCCGTCCACGCACGCCACAAGCGCCTCGAGGAGATCGTCGAACGGATCGCGTCGGCGCTCGGCACCGAGGCCGACGGCGTGGCCGCGCTCCTCCAGGAACTCACCCGGCGAGGCCGCCAGGGGACCCCGCTGGTCATCGTCGTGGACGCCGTCGACGAGGCCGGCTCCGACACCGCAGCCGACGCGGGTGGCCACGGCGAACCCCGCCGCATCACCCGCGAACTGCTGCGCCCCATGGCGGAGATCCAGGGCGTACGCCTCCTCGTGGGCACCCGGCGCGAACTCGTTACGGCGCTCGGCCCCACCTTCACCTGTGTGGACCTTGACCGGGAGGAATACCAGGCAGGGACGGAGGACGTCAGTGCGTACGTCGCCCGGGTGTTGCTGGCAGCCGAGGAGCCGGAGGTCCGCACCCCCTACCGGGACCGTCCCGAACTGGCCCGTACCGTCGCACGCGGAGTGGCGGAGAAGGCGGCAGGCGTCTACCTCTACGCGAGGATGACGGCCCGGACGCTGCGCTCGGACGCAGAGCCGGTCGACACCGGCAGGCCCGGCTGGGAGGACAACCTGCCCAGCGAGGTCGGCGAGGCCTTCGACGACTACCTCCAGCGCTTCGGCCCCGACGAGCCCCGGGTCCGCCGCATGCTGCTGGCGCTGGCGTTCTCGGAGGGCAAGGGGCTCCCGCGCGGGCGGGTGTGGACCGGACTCGGCTCCGCCATCTCCGGAGTACCCTGCTCGGAGGAGGACGTCAGCTGGGCCCTGGACGTCGCGGCAGCGTACATCGCGGAGGTCACCGACGACGACCGCCGCTCGGCGTACCGGCTCTACCACAAGGCCCTCGCCGAGCACCTGCGCGCGACGGCCGCCCAGGACGCGCACGACATCCAGCATGCCGTGGTCGACGCATTGTTGGGTCTCGTACCGCAAGCGGACGCGCAGCAGCCGGACTGGTTCGCTGCCGTTCCCTACGTGCGGCAGCACCTCGCCACCCATGCCGTGGCGGCAGGCCGGCTCGCGGAGTTGATGGAGGACCCGGGATTCCTGCTGGCCAGCGAACCGCTCACCCTGCTGCGAGGGTTCGCGGCCATGGAGGGCGAGGGCGTACCCGGGGTGCGCGGCGCGTACGAGCAGATCGCCCACCGGCTCACCCCCGACACCCCGCTCGGGGAGCGCGCCGCAGACCTCCAGCTGTCGGCCCGCCGCTGCCAGGCCGACCGTCTGGCCGACCGGGTTGGCGAGCTCGCGGTGACCCGCCCGTGGTCGACCACGTGGGCCTGGTGGTCCAACAGCGGGGCCCATCGTCTGCTGAACGGGCATGACAGACCGGTCACATGTGTGGCGACGGGCACGCTCGACGGCCGTCCGATCGCCGTCACGGGCAGCGAGGACTCCACGGCACGCGTCTGGGACCTGACGACCCAGCGCCCCATCGGCGAGCCGCTCCCGGTCGGCATCCCCGTCAATGCCCTGGCCATCGGCGAACTCGGCGACTACTCGGTCGCCCTGACCGGCGGGCACGACGGCACCGTCCGGATCTGGGACCTCTCGGCCGGCCAGGAGTACGGGGAGCCGCTCACCGGCCACACCAATCGGGTCCTGTCGATCGCGATCGGGGAGGTGTGCGGCAGACCCCTCGCCCTGACCGGGAGCGCGGACGGAACCGCACGCTTGTGGGACCTGGCGGAGAGGCGCCAACTGGGCCAGGAGCTCGTCGTCCATCGCAGTGCGGTGCACGGCGTGGCCCTCGGCCGGCTGGACGGCCGTCCGATCGCCCTCACCGGCGGCGACGACAAGGCCGTGTACGTATGGGACGTGCACGACGCGCTGGCCGGAGGGAACGCACAGGTCAACGGTCGGCCGTTGGTCGGCACGGTCGGCCAGGTACAAGCGGTGTGCGCCGTGGAACTGGACGGGCGCTCGCTGGCCCTCGTGTGTGACACGGCGGGGATGCTCGGCTGCTGGGACCTCGCTGACCGGCGCCAGATCGGAGAACCGGTCCATGCGCACACCGACGCCAGGCTGACCGGCCCGTACTCGGTGGTGACCGGTGAAATCGCGGGGCGACCCGTCGTACTGACCTGCGCTTCGCGCTGCGCGAAGCTCTGGGACCTGCGGACGCTCCGCCCGCTCGGCCATCCCCTGCGCGGACACCTGGATGCCATGACCGCCGCAGCCCTCGCCGTACACGGGGACACGGCCCTCGCCGTCACCGTGGGGGCGGACCACACCGCACGGATCTGGGACCTCGCGGCCGATCGGCCCGATGACGGGCTGACCAGGTCGATGGCCACCACCGCGTACTGCGAGTGGGAGGGACGCCCCGTCGTCGTGACCGGTGGGGAGGACGGTGCTGTTCGGGCCTGGGACCTGCGGACCCGTCAACAGCTGGGCCCGGCCTTCGAGGGGCATTCCGCCCGGGTGACGACCCTGGCCGCCAGTGTGGTCAAGGGCCGACTGACCGTGGCGACCGGCGGCGCCGACACCGTGGTCCGGCTGTGGAGCACAGTCGGGGACCGTACCGTCCACAGGGAGCTGGAGGGGCACACGAATGCCGTCGTGTGCACCGCCTTCGGTGCCCTGGCGGGCAGGACGGTCCTGGCCAGTGGAGGGGCCGACGGTACCGTCCGCATCTGGGACGTGGAATCCGGCACGCTGATCGGCCGTCCGCTCGCCGGTCACGTGGGGGACATCGCGCACCTCGCGGTGCGCTCGGAAGGAGGTGCGCTGGAGGTCGTCCTCGCGACGGACGTGGATCACGCGTACGTGTGGCGGATCGGGCAGGGAGCGGACGGTCCCGAGACACGCTGCTGCGGGCACCGGGCCGTGCGGGACGTGGACCAGTTCGCCGCGGTCGAGAGCGTGGGATTCCACCAGGGCAAGGCGGTGGTGCTCACCGTTGCCGGAACCGGCAACCTCCAAGTCCGCGAAGTGATCAGCGGGACCGTGGTGGCCGGACCGTTCCCCATGCTCGGAACGGTGCTGGCAGCGACCCTCGTGGAAGCGGGGGGCGAATCGGTCGTGGCGGCCAGCGGCGGCAGCCAGCTCCGGATCTGGCGCTTGGATCCACGGGAAGCGCCAGGGACGCGCACGGAACCGACCTGGTGCCTGGAACCCGCAACGGTGCACGCACGCCCGCTCTTCGGCAGGGTGGGCGGGACGGTAGTGGTCGTGACCACCGGCAGCGCGGACGTTCTGATCTGGGACCTGTACGAAGGTCACGTGGTCGGCGAGCCCTTGTGCGGTGGATCGAAGAGGCTGGGGTCCGCCGAGATCCTGGAGGGTCGCGACGGCCGGACGCTGGTCGTCACGGGCAGCGGTAACGGGGTCGTGCGCCAGCACGATCTCCGTGACGGCAGCCAGGTGGCGCCGCATTTGACGCACGACGGCAGCTACCAGCCCATCACCACGGTGCACATGGGCGGCCAGGTCCTGGTGGTACGCAGCAATTGGGCGGCGACTTCCGTCTGGGACTTGGAGACCCGTCGCGAGTTGGCGAGACGGCAGGGCACCGGGGACATCGGCCACATCCTCCGTTTCGGTGACCGCCGGATCGTCGTGTCGGCGACGGGTGAGAACGTGCTGGAGGCATGGGAGCTGGACACCCAGGGGGCCCTCTGCGGGCCGATGATGGGCCATGTGGGTCCGGTGTCGGCCCTGCGCGACCTGCTCATCGGTGGCGTCCACACCCTGGTGAGCGCCTCGCGCGACGGCACCGTGCGGCTCTGGGACCTGGAGACGGGGAGCCCGGTGGGCGATCCCCTGGGCGGCTACGCGCTCGGCGTGACCGCCTTGGAGGTGGTGCGGCTCGAAGGAGTGCCGCTCGCCGTGGTCGGATCCGGTGACGGCCACATCCACGCCCGCAGGCTGGACGCCGACCAGACGGTCGTCGGCGAGTTCCCGCGTTTCGCCTCGGGCGTCCGGGAGATCCGCTTCGCCGAAGTCCGCGGCGTCCCCACCCTCGTCGCCGCCGACCGCCACGGTCTCCTCCGCGTCGGCCGGATGAACACCTTCACCTGGACCTCCGAGATCAACATCGGCAGCACCATCAACGGCTTCTCCATCGACCGAGAGGGCCACATCTGCGTGGCCACCGACATGGGCGTCGTCGCCCTCACCCTGGCGGAGGTGCGCCCGTGAGCCGGATCGTGTTCGTGCACGGCATCGCGCAGGAGGTGGTGGGGCCTGAGTCGCTGCTCGCCGAGTGGTACCCCGCGCTCTGTGACGGGCTGGCTCTCGCGGGTGGGGGGAAGCCGGCTCGGGAGGAGGTCGCGATGGCCTTCTACGGGGACCTCTTCCGCCCGGCCGGGCACCGCGGCACCGGGACGCCCGAGCTCGACGCCTCCGACGTGGAGGAGGGCCTCGAGGAGGAGCTCCTGCTCCGGTGGTGGGAGGACGCCGCCCGGATCGACCCCCGGCTGCCCGGGCCGCAGGACCGGGTCCGGCTGAGGACCCCGTACCCCGTGCAGCGGGCGCTGGACGCGCTCGGCCACTCGGCGTTCTTCGCCGGGGTGGGGGAGCGGCTGATGATCGGGGCGGCCCGGCAGGTGCGGCGGTACTTCACCGAGCCGGCGACGCGGGCCGCGGTGCGGGCGCGGTTCGACGGGGTGCTGGGCGACCGGACGCGGGTGGTCGTCGCGCACTCGCTCGGGTCGGTCGTCGCGTACGAGGCCCTGTGCGCGGCCCCCGACCGGCCGGACGTGGTGCTGGTGACGCTGGGGTCCCCGCTCGGGGTGCGCAACCTGGTCTTCGACCGGCTCGTGCCGCCCCCGCACGCCGGACGCGGCCGCTGGCCCGCGCCCGTGCGGCAGTGGGTGAACATCGCCGACCGGGGTGACCTGGTGGCGCTGGCCAAGGAGCTGGCGCCGCTGTTCGGGGAGCGGGTGCGGGACGTGCCGGTGCACAACGGGGCCAGGGCGCACGACGTACGGCCCTACCTGACGGCCCGGGAGAGCGGGGAGGCGATCGCGGCGGCGCTGGCCTGAGTCACCGGCCCGGGACGGGGGACAGGTCCCGGAGCCGCTCCAGGCCCCGGCGGGACTCCTCGTCCAGCGGGACGAAGGTCGTCAGCCGCCCGCCCGACGCCGGGCCCAGCCACAGGCTGGTGTGTTCCAGCCGCAGCAGCCCCACGTGGGCGTTGCGGATGTACTTGGTGTTGCCGCCCGCCGTCACCACCTCGTGCCGGGCCCAGATCTCCCGGAACTCCGGCGAGGCCGCCTCCAGCCGGGCCAGCAGCGTCTTCCACGCGGGTTCCGCGAGGTGCCCGGCCATGGAGGCCCGGAACTTGGCCGCGAGCAGCCGGTGGGCGTCCGGGGTGTCGACGAGGGAGGCCCGCCAGTCGGCGTTGGTGAAGGACAGCCACACGCAGTTGCGGTCCTCGGGCGGCAGGGCGTCCAGGTCGCAGAGCAGCCGGGCGTAGGTGCTGTTGTAGGCCAGGATGTCGTAGCGGCTGTTCTGCACGCACGCCGGGACCGGGTCCAGCTGGTCGAGCACGGCCCGCAGGGCCGGGGTGACGCTCGGGCAGCGGGTGTTCGGCGCCGGGTCGGTGCTGCCCGCCAGCGCGAACAGGTGCGCGCGTTCGCTGGAGTCCAGCAGCAGGGCCCGCGCCAGTGCGTCCAGCACCTGGGGGGACACCTGGATCTCGCGGGCCTGTTCCAGCCAGGTGTACCAGGTGACGCCCACGGCGGAGAGCTGCGCGACCTCCTCGCGGCGCAGCCCCGGGGTGCGCCGGCGGCGGCCCCGGACGAGCCCGACCTGTTCGGGTGTGATCCGCTCGCGGCGGCTGCGCAGGAATTCGGCGAGCTCGTGACGGCGCAGGTCGCTCTCGGGGGCAACGGTGGTCATGACACCAGGATGCGGCACCGGTCATACCGTTGCCAGGTACTCCTGGTACCAGGATAAGGACACTCTGGTACCAGGCTGGGCGGCGGTGGATCGTTCCTTCCGTGAGTGAAACAACCGTACGCACGACCCACCCGTCCCCCTCCCCGGCTCTCCCGGCCGCCGTCGGCGCGCCCGCCCCGGCCCCCGCCCCGGCCCCCGCCGTCCTCACCCCGCTCGGGCTGTTCACGGTGCTGCTGGGCGCGGCCCTCCCCCTGATCGACTTCTTCATCGTCAACGTGGCGCTGCCCGCCATCGACGCCGACCTCGCCGCCGGTCCGGCCATGCTGGAACTGGTCGTCGGCGGCTACGGGGTCGCGTACTCGGTGCTGCTGGTGCTGGGCGGGCGGATCGGCGACACGGTCGGCCGGCGGCGGCTCTTCGTCATCGGCATGGCCGCCTTCGGGGTGACGTCCCTGGCCTGCGGTCTGGCGCCCACCGCCTGGGCCCTGGTGGCCGCGCGGGTGGCCCAGGGCGCGGCGGCGGCCCTGATGCTGCCGCAGGTGCTGGCCACCATCCAGGCCACCACCCGGGGCCCGCAGCGGGCCCGTGCGATGAGTCTGTACGGGGCCACCGGCGGCCTGTCCATGGTGGCCGGGCAGATCCTCGGCGGGGTGCTGGTCGCCGCCGACGTGGCCGGGTCCGGCTGGCGTTCGGTGTTCCTCGTCAACGTGCCCGTGGTGGTGGCGGGGCTGGTGCTCGCGGTCCGGGCCGTCCCTGAGACCCGCTCGGAGCGGCCGGCGTCCGTGGACGTCCCCGGGACGCTGCTGCTCGGCCTCACCCTGGTGTCCCTGCTGCTGCCGCTGACCGAGGGGCGGGCCGCCGGCTGGCCCCTGTGGACCTGGGTGGCGCTGGCCGTGTCCCCCTTCGCGGCCCTGGCCTTCTACCTGACGGAGCGCCGCGCCGACCGGCTCGGGCGCACCCCGCTGGTGCCGCCGAGCCTGCTGCGGCTGGTGTCGCTGCGGCGCGGACTGGTGATGCTGGCGCCGTTCTCGGTCGGCTTCAGCGGCTTCATGTTCGTGGTCGCCGTCGCCCTCCAGCAGGGCCTGCGCATGGGCCCGGTGGAGGCGGGCGCGGCACTGGTGCCGATGGCGCTCGGCTACTTCGGCGCCTCCCTCGCGGGGCCCCGGCTGGTCGGCAGGTTCGGCAGCCGGGTCGTCACCGCGGGCGGACTGGTCCAGGCCCTCGGCATCGCCCTCGTGTGCGCGGCCGTGCTGTACGGCTGGCCGGACCTCGGCATCGCCGGGCTGGCTCCGGGCGTCGCCCTGGCGGGCGTCGGGCAGGGCCTCCAGCAGCCGGTGCTGATGCGGCTGATGCTCTCGGACGTCCCGGCGGACCGGGCCGGGGTGGGCAGCGGGGTCATGATCACCACCCAGCAGTCCTCGCTGGCCCTGGGTGTGGCGACCGTGGGCAGCCTCTTCCTCGCGCTGGCCGCCCCGCTGGGCATGCGGGACGCCCTCGTCGTGGTCCTGCTGGTCCAGCTGGGCCTGATCGCCGTGACGACGGCCCTCGGCCTGCGCCTGCCGCGCGAGGTGCGCTGACCCGGACCGGGGAGGCGCCCGCCGCCGTCAGGCTCCGGCGCCGGCCCCGCGCGCGAACAGCCACTGCTCGGCGGCGTCCGCGTCGAACTCCCGCTGTCCGCCGGCGAAGAGCAGCCCCGCCGCCGCGAACGCGGGATCGGCGGCGCCGTCCGCCACGTACGGGACCGCGACGCAGCCCATCCCGGCGGCGTGCGCGGCCAGCGCCCCCGGTGCCGCGTCCTCGACCACCACGCAGTCGGCGGGCCGGGCGCCGAGCCGGCGGGCCGCCTCCAGGAACACGTCCGGGGCGGGCTTGCCCCGTTCGACCTCCTCGGCGGAGACGACCGTGGTCAGCAGGGCGTCCAGACCGGTGCCCTCCAGCACGACCTCGATCGCCTCCCGCGAGGACCCGGACGCGACCGCCATCGGCACGCCCCGCGCGTGCAGCCGCTCCACGAAGGCCCGCATCCGGGGGAAGACCTCGGTGCGGGTGCGGGCCAGCTCCAGGTAGGCGGCGTTCTGTTCGGCCAGCAGCTGTTCGACCGGGGGCCGCAGACCGTAGCGGTCCTTGAGGACCTCCAGGGTCTCCAGCGTGCCGATGCCGATGAAGCGGGAGTGCTGCTCCCACGTGAAATCGGGGACGCCGTGCCGCTCCAGAGTGAGCCGCCCCGATTCGTAGTAGTTCGGCTCGCTGTCCACGAGGGTGCCGTCGAGATCGAATATGACGGAGATCATCCGTTGTGCCCGTCCTGCCGGTCGCGTTCTGGTGTAGACCATTCTGTCAGGGTTTGTGCGCGGCCCGCCCCACCGACTCCACCAGCGGCAGCAGCCGGTGCGCCACCCGCTCGCGCAGGGCGACCTCCGTCCGCGTGCGGACCACGCCCGGAAGCCGGATCAGTCGCTGGATCACGTCCTCCAGATGACCCGCGTCCCGGGCCACCACCCGTGTCAGCAGGTCGCCGCCACCGGTGATGGAGAAGGCCTCGACGATCTCCGGAACGGTCGCCAGCGCGTCCCCGACCTCGTCCAGACGTCCCTGGGTCACCTCGATGTGCACGAACGCCAGCACCGGATGCCCCAGCGCCGCGGGGGAGAGGACCGGACCGGAACCGGTGATCACCCCGGTGCGCTCCAGCCGGTCCAGCCGGGCCTGGAGGGTGCCGCGGGCCACGCCGAGGATCCGCGCGTACTCGCGGACGCTGGTGCGCGGCTGCTCGATCAGCAGGCGCAGGATCCGGGTGTCGAGCTCGTCCACCGCCATGCCAGGACTGTACCAATGGCCCGGATCGTCCCGCCGTCCGGAACCGGCCGCACCCGATGGCGGACGAGGGCATCCGATCCCGCCCCCGGTACGGAAGAACAGGGTGGCAGCCGCCGCCCACAGCCCCCGACACGGAGCCCAGCGCATGAACACCGCAGTGGTCCTGTACACCTCCGACCTGCGCCTGCACGACCACCCGCCGCTGCGGGCCGCGCTCTCCTCGTGCGACCGGATCGTCCCGCTCTTCGTCCGCGACCGGGCCATCGAGGACGCCGGGTTCGCCGCACCCAACCGGCTGGCCTTCCTCGCCGACTGCCTCGCCGACCTCGACGCGGGCCTGCGCGAGCGCGGCGGCCGCCTGGTGCTGCGCTCCGGGGAGGCCGTCGCCGAGGTCTGCGCGCTCGTACAGGAAGCCGACGCCGACGAGGTCCACATGGCCGCGGGCGTCAGCCGTTACGCCCAGGGCCGCGAGGAACGGCTGCGCGAGGCACTGGAGGCGCAGGGCCGCCGGCTGTACACCCACGACACGGTGGTCACGGCGGTGGCCCCCGGAGCCGTCCTGCCCTCCGGCTCGGGCGCCGACCACTTCTCCGTCTTCACCCCCTACCTGCGCCGCTGGACGGAACTGCCCCTGCGGGCCGTGGCCGCCGCCCCGCGCCGGGTACGCGTCCCCGAGGACATCGGCTCCGAGGAGCTGCCCCGCCGCGCGGCCGTCACCGGAACCTCCCCGGGCCTGGCGCCCGGCGGCGAACGCGAGGCCCGGCGGCTGCTGACCACCTGGCTGCGCTCGGGCATCTCCCGCTACGAGGACACGCACGACGACCTGGCCGCCGACGCCACCTCCCGGCTCTCCCCGCACCTGCACTTCGGCACCCTCTCGCCCGCCGAAGCCGTCCAGCGCTCCGCCGCGGCCGGCGGCGCCGGGGCCGAGGCCTTCGTCCGGCAGCTGTGCTGGCGCGACTTCCACCACCAGGTCCTCGCCGCCCGCCCCGGCGCCGCCGCCGAGGACTACCGGCCCCGCCACGACCGCTGGCGCACCGGCCCCGCCGCCGAGGAGGAGCTCCAGGCCTGGAAGGACGGCCGCACCGGCTATCCGGTGGTCGACGCCGCCATGCGCCAGCTGCGCCACGAGGGCTGGATCCACAACCGCGGCCGCCTCCTGGCCGCGAGCTTCCTCGCCAAGAGCCTGTACGTGGACTGGCGCGCCGGGGCCCGGCACTTCCTCGACCTCCTCGTCGACGGCGACGTCGCCAACAACCAGCTCAACTGGCAGTGGGCGGCCGGCACCGGCACCGACACCCGCCCCAACCGGGTCCTCAACCCGGTCCGGCAGGGCCTCAAGTACGACCCCGAGGGCCGCTACGTGCACCGCTGGGTGCCCGAACTCGCCGGGCTGCCCGCGCCCCGGGTGCACGAACCCTGGCGGCTGCCCGGGCCGGAGCGGGCCCGGTACGACTACCCGCCCCCGGTGGTGGACCTCGCCGACGCCCTCGACCGCTTCCGCCAGGCACGGCCCGGCGCCGCCCCGGGCGGCGTACCGTAGGCCGGTGGAACCCGAACCCGCCCTGAGCACCGGCGCCGTCGCCCGCCGGCTCGGGGTCTCCCCGACCACGCTGCGCTCCTGGGAGCGCCGCTACGCCATCGGCCCCGCCCACCGCGAGGACGGCCGGCACCGCCGCTGGACGCCCCGGGACATCGCCCGTCTGGAGGAGATGTGCCGGCTCACCGCGCGGGGCGTGCCCCCGTCCGAGGCGGCCCGGGTCGCGCTCGGCGCAGCACCCGCCGCCCGCGCCGGCGGGAGGGCGGCGGCCGTGGTGCCGGGCGGGCCCGGCGCCCTCCCCCTCGGGGAGGCGCGGCCGGAGGGACGGGGGCTCGCACGGGCCGCCGTACGCCTGGACCAGCCGGCGGTGGCGGACCTGCTGGAGGCCGCCCTCGCGGAACACGGCCTGGTCGCGGCGTGGGAGGAGGTCATCGCCCCCACCCTGCACGCGGTCGGCCGCAAGTGGGCCTCCGCGGGGGAGCGTTACATCGAGGTGGAGCACCTGCTGTCCTGGCAGATCTCCGCCGCCCTGCACCGGATCCGCCCCGCCCGGGAGCAGGTGCGGGTGCCCCCGGTGCTGCTCGCCTGTGCGCCCGGGGAGCTGCACAGCCTGCCCATCGAGGCCCTGGCGGCCGCCCTCGGCGAACGCGGCGTGCCGGTCATGATGTTCGGTGCCGCCCTGCCCGCCGGGGCGCTGTGCGACGCGGTACGGCGTACGGGCCCCCGGGCCGCCGTGCTCTGGTCGCACTCCCGCACCACCGCGGACCGGTCCCTGGCCCGCTCGGTCGCCGGCATCGAGTGGGGGGTGCGCGGCGCGCGCGGCCACTCGGCGCTGCTGCTCGCCGGACCCGGCTGGGGCCCGGAGGCCCAGGGGCCGCGCACGGGACGGCTGTTCGGGCTGCGCTCCGGTCTCGGCGTCATTGCGGAACTGGTGGCGGGGCGGGCTCCAGCGACTGCCGCAGGGCGTGCAGGGCCCGCCGCGTATGGCTCTTGACGGTGCCCAGCGGGATACCGGTGCGCTCCGCGATCTGGCTCTGGCTCAGATCGGCGTAGAAGGCCAGGCACAGCACCAGCCGCTGGGCCGCGGGCAGCCGGGCCAGTTCGCCGAGGACCAGTACCCGGTCCAGGGCCTGCTCCGGCGGTGGGGCCTGGACCCCCTCGTGCGGCTCCGCGGCGCGCTGCGCGGCGGCCCGTGCCACTCGGGCGAGCCGCCCCCGGGCCTCCAGCGCGTCCGCTACCTTGTGCCGGGTGATGCCGGTCAGCCACGCCCCCATCCCGCCGGGCCCCGGACGGTACCCGGCCCGGCCGCGCCAGGCGGCGAGGAACACCTGCTGGGTGACGTCCTCGGCCTCGCGCGGATCGCCCAGGGCCCGCCGGGCCAGGGCGTGCACCATGGGCCTCCAGCGCCGGTAGACGGCCTCGGCGGAGGCTTCGTCCCCGGCGGCGAACCCCGACTCCACGGCGGGGCCGTCCGCGGTGGCGGGGGCGTCGTCCTGCGGGCGGGACCCCTGCGGGGGAACGGTGTCCATGCGACGAGCCTCCCGATGAGGCGGCAGGCGCAGCCACTTGCACCGTTTCCGCATCGATTGCCGCCCGCTCCGGCGGGTCAGCAGCTGCCGGGGCGCAGCACCGGCTGCCTCAGGTAGGTCACGGCGACCCCGCAGACCACCGCGGACGCCGGCAGCAGCAGCCAGTTCACCGTCCACCCGGCCCGCACCAGCAGGGCCCCGGTCAGCCCGCCCGCGAACATCGCGGAGACCGCCCAGGCGCGCCGCCCCCACGCCCCCGTGCCGTATCCGAAGGCGCTGTCGCGCCCCAGCGCCGAGCCGCCGAGGAAGGCCGTCATCGACCGGGTGACCAGGGTGGTCGGCACCCCCGGCAGGTTGACCCGCATGCTGGTGACGTTGCGGAAGCCCATGGCCACCGCGAGGAGGCCGGCCGTCACCAGGTGCTGCGCGGCCGGCTTCCCGTACCGGGGCGGCACGCCCCACCCGACGCAGGCGGCGGCCAGGATCAGGCCCGCCTCCACCGCCAGGCCGATCACGAACCAGTGCCGGTCCCGGGCCTGCGCGGCCCCCTCCAGCCGGGCCGCGCACACCGCGCCGACCGCGAAGCACACCAGCGACACCCCGGACGCCAGCGCGGGCAGGTTCCCCTCGTGGGCCGTGCCGAAGGCCAGGAACAGCACGTTGCCGGTCTGCATGGCGGTGAACACCGGCCCCAGGGCCAGCAGGCTGACGGCCTCGATCAGCCCGGTCACCCAGGTCAGCACCAGCAGCAGGACGGTCAGCCGCCTGCACTCACGCACGTCCATGACGCCCGACAGTGACACGCGGGCCCCGCTCCGGCGGGACGACATGCCGGGCACCGGCGCATCACCGTTAGGGTCCGGAGCATGAGTGAACTGCTGCTGGTGAGGCACGGGGAGACGGCCTGGAGCGCGAGCGGGCGCCACACCGGGCTGACGGACGTGCCGCTGACCGCGCAGGGCGCCGACGAGGCCCTCTCGCTGGCCCCCTGGTTCCGCGACCGGGAGCCCGCCCTGGTGCTGACCAGCCCGCTGAGCCGGGCCGTCGCCACGGCCCAGCTCGCCGGGCTCACCGGCGGGATCCCCGAACCCGACCTCCACGAATGGGACTACGGCGGCTACGAGGGCATCACCACCGCCGAGATCCAGCGGACCCGGCCCGACTGGTCGCTGTGGACCGACGGCGTCCCGCCGGGCGACGCACAGCACCCCGGAGAACAGGCCGCCCAGGTCGGAGTCCGCGCGGACCGGGTCCTCGCCCGCGTCGCCGAGACCCTGCGCACCGGCCGGGGGGACGTGGTGCTCGTCGCCCACGGCCACTTCCTGCGCGTCCTGACCGCCCGCTACCTCGGCCTGCCCCCGCAGGACGGCCGGCTCTTCCTGCTGCGCACCGGCACCGTCAGCACGCTGTCCACGGAACACGGGCTCCCGGTCATCGCGGGCTGGAACACCCGGCCCTGACCGTCCTTCAGCCCCTGACCGCCCCTCAGGCCCGGTCCGGCCCCGCCGGCGGGTCGGGCAGGGCCAGGCACAGGGCGTCGAGCGCCGCCGGGAACGCGTGCTCGGGCGGGGTGCCGTAGCCCAGCACCAGCCCGTCCCGCGGGTCCATGGCACTGTCCGGGTGCAGGTACGGGCCCAGCCCGTCCAGGGCCAGTCCCGCCCGCCGCGCCGCGCGCAGGGCCGCCGCCTCCGTGCCCGGCGGCAGCTCCAGCACCGCGTGCAGCCCGGCCGCGACCCCGCTGACCCGCACGTGCGGGGCCTCGGCCGCGAGCCGCGCCGCCAGCAGGTCCCGGCGGCGCCGGTAGACCTGCCGCATCCGGCGCAGGTGGCGGTCGTACCCGCCCGAGGAGACGAACTCGGCCAGGGTGAGCTGGTCCGTCACCCCCGACCACATCTCGCGCTCCCCCTTCGCCTCCAGCACCTCGTCCACCAGCCGGCCCGGCAGCACCATCCAGCCCATCCGCAGCGCGGGCGACAGGCTCTTGCTGACGGAGCCGACGTACACGACCCGCTCCGGGTCCAGGCCCTGGACGGCGCCGACCGGCTGGCGGTCGTACCGGAACTCCCCGTCGTAGTCGTCCTCGACGACGACCCCGCCCGTGGCCCGCGCCCAGTCCACCACCGCCGCCCGCCGCTCGGGGTGCAGCGGCCCGCCCGTCGGGAACTGGTGCGCGGGCGTGAGCAGCACGGCCCGCGCCCCCGTCCCCGCGAGCTCCCCGACCCGCGCGCCCCGGCCGTCCACGGTCAGCGGCACCGTCGCCCGCCCGGCCCGCTCCAGCACCTCCCGGTGGAAGGGCAGCCCGTACGACTCCACGGCGACCGGGCCCGTCAGGACCCCGCCCAGCAGTTCCAGCGCGTGCGCGAAGCCGGAGCAGAGCACGATCCGGTCCGGCGCCGTCCGCACGCCCCGGGCCCGCGCGAGGTACTCCGTCAGCGTCCGCCGCAGCTCGATCCGGCCGCGCGGGTCGCCCACCCCGAAGGCCTCGTGCGGGGCGGCGGCCAGGGCCCGCCGGGCCGCGCCCAGCCAGGCCGTGCGGGGGAAGGCGGAGGCGTCCGGGGAGCTGGGCAGCAGATCGTGCACGGTACGCCGCCGCACGGGCCGGGCCGGACCGCGCGGCCGCCCGTGCTCCAGCGGGACGGCCCGCTCCGCGACCCGGGTGCCCGACCCCTGGCGCGCCGACAGCCAGCCCTCCTCGACCAGCTCGGCGTACGCGTCGGCAACGGTGTTGCGGGCGATCCCCAGGTCGGCGGCGAGCGTCCGGTAGGGCGGCAGCCGGGTCCCCGGCGCCAGCCGCCCCGAGTGCACCGCCTCCCGCAGGGCGCGCATCAGCCGGGCGCGCAGGCTGCCCCCGCCGCTCAGGTCCAGGTGCAGGTCGCTGCCGTTGCCGCCGCCGTCCCGGGAGGCGGGCGACTCCGCCGAATTGACCCATGATCTCTGCATGGGAATGAACCCTACGGCCGGTCGATCACGCCCGTAGGTTCTTCACATGACAACTTTTCAGGTTCCCGAACGCATGAACTTCTCCGCCGTGGCCCCCCGCGTCTTCAAGGCCGTCCTCGCCCTCGACGCCGCCGCCCGCAAGGGCCTGGACCCGGTCCTCCTCGAACTGGTCCAGATCCGCGCCTCGCAGATCAACCGCTGCGCGTACTGCATCGACTACCACACCGGAGACGCCCGCAAGGGAGGCGAGTCGGAGGAGCGGATCTACCAGCTCTCCGCCTGGCACGACTCCAGCCTGTTCACCGAGAAGGAGCGCGCGGCCCTCGCCCTGACCGAGGAGATCACCCTGCTGCCCGGCGGGGTCTCGGACGCCGTCTACGACGAGGCCGCACGCCACTTCGGCGAGGAGGAGCTGGCCCACCTGATCGCGCTGGTCTTCACCGTGAACACCTGGAACCGGATGAACGTCACCACCCGCAAGACCCCCGGCACCGAGTAGACCCGCCCGCCCCGCCCGCCTCGCGCGCGGCCGCCCCGTGCGTGACGATGCGTACATGAACGACGGCGACCGCGCCGGGACGGGCCGCACCACCGATGACGCCGGCGCCGAGGACAGCCTCCAGGCCAACGCGATCGGCTTCCTCGACGCCCTCGTCATCGGCCTGAACTCCACCTCGCCGGCCTACTCCCTGGCCGCCGTCATCGGCCCGATCGTGGCCCTGGCGGGGATCTACGCCCCCGGCATCATGCTGGCCTCGTTCGTGCCGATGCTGCTCATCGCCGCCGCCTTCTACTACCTCAACAAGGTCGACCAGGACTGCGGCACCACCTTCTCCTGGGTGACCCGGGCCATGGGCCCCTGGGCGGGCTGGCTCGGCGGCTGGGCCATCACCATGACCGGCGTGCTCGTCATCGGCTCCCTCGCCGACGTCGCCGTCCACTTCGGACTGCTGGCCGCGGGCCTCGACGACTGGGCCGCCAACCAGGTGGTCCGACAGACGCTCACCGTGGTCGTCATCCTCGCGATGACGGCCGTCTGCGTCATCGGCACCGAACTGTCGGCCCACCTCCAGGACGTGCTGATCCTCGCGCAGGTCTTCTTCCTGCTGGTCTTCGCCGTCGTGGCCATCTACCGGGTGTACGCGGGCACCAGCACCCTCGACGAGATCCACCCCTCGCTGACCTGGCTCAACCCCTTCGGCGCGGGCGGGGCCGCGCTCACCGGCGGACTGCTGCTCGGCGTGTTCATCTACTGGGGCTGGGAGTCCGCCGTCAACCTCACCGAGGAGGTCGAGGACTCCGCGACCGCCCCCGGCAAGGCCGGCATCTGGTCCACCCTGGTGCTGCTGGTCACCTACCTGTCGGTCGGCTTCGCCATCGTCGCCTACGCCGGCACCGAGTTCCTCGCGGAGAACGCCGGCGAGGAGGAGGCGATCTTCGCGGTCCTCGCGCACGAGGTGATGGGCGGCTGGGACTGGATGGTGCTCCTCGCCGTCTGCACCTCGGCCCTCGCCTCCACCCAGACCACGATCATCCCGGCCTCCCGCACCGCCCTGTCCATGGCCCGGCGGCACGCCCTGCCGCCCCGCCTCGCACACATCCACCACCGCTTCCACACCCCCGAGGTGAGCACCTGGTGGGTGGCCGGCATCGCCATCGCCTGGTACCTCGTCGTCAACCAGATCAGCGAGAACGCCCTCCTGGACTCCCTCACCGCGCTCTCCCTGCTGATCGCCTTCTACTACGCGCTGACCGGCGTGGCCTGCGCCGTCTACTACCGCCGCCACCTGCTGGAGAACGCGCACAACTTCTTCCTCATCGGGGTGGGCCCGCTGGTCGGCGCCGGGCTGCTGACCTGGCTGCTGGTGGAGTCCGTGATCGACATGTCCGACCCGGGCAACTCGGCGGGCGGCGCCTCCTGGTTCGGACTGGGCCCGCCGCTGGTCATCGGGATCGGCATCGCGGCCCTCGGCGTGCTCCTGATGTGCTTCTGGCGGCTCCGCGACGGCCGGTTCTGGCAGGAGCGCCGGGGCGTGGTCGACCCCGCCCTCGTCCGCAGGAAGAGCTGAGGAGGCCCGGATGTCCGTGGTCCTTGGATACGACGAGTCCCCCGGCGCCGAGCGGGCCCTGCGGGTGGCGCTGGAGGTGGCCACCGCCTTCGGGGAACCCCTGGTCCTCGTCCACGGGGCCGCCGCGCCCGGACCCACCGGGGAGGAGTACCGCGCCCACCGCGAAGCCGTCCTCCAGGCCGGCCGCACCGCGCTCGCCCGCGCCGTCGAGGCCGCCGACGAGGCGGGCGTCCCCTCGACGGTGGAGGTGGTGGACGACAAGCCGGCCCAGGCGCTGCTCGCCGCCGCCGAACGCCACCACGCGCGGGTCATCATCGTCGGCAGCTGGGGCGACAGCCCGATCCGGGGCGCCCTGCTCGGCTCCACCCCGCACAAGCTGCTGCACCTCTCGCCCGTACCGGTGCTGTGCGTGCCGACCGAGGACGCCCCCTGAACCGCGTCTGCCGGATGCAGGGTCAGCGGTGGAACACCCCCGCGAGGTACGCGGCCAGCCCCTCCGCCGCCGGCGGCTCCAGCCGGGCCCCGAGGTAGCCGTCGGGCCGCACCACGAAGGCCGCCGGCCCGCGCACCCCGTACGCCCGCGCGAACTCGCCCCGCCCGTCGCGGTACACCGGCCACGCAGCCCCGGCGGGCGCGGTCCCGCCCTCGGAGAGGACCGCGTACGCCGTGAGCCGCCCCGCCGGCACCCCGTCCGCCACTGCGGCGAGTGCGGGGACGTACGAGTCCGGTGCACCGTCCGTGTGGAGCAGCAGCACGTGCTCGCGGTCCCGCAGCAGGTCGAAGAGCCGCAGCGGGTAGTGCGGGACCTCGCCGGCCAGGCCCCCGCAGTCCGGTGCCCGGTCGCCGGGCCGCGGCCCGCCGGACGTCCCGCGGTCCGGCCCCACGACCGGGCTGCCGGGGTAGCCGACGAGCAGCTGCGCCTCCCGCAGCACGATCGCGGCGGGGTCCGCCCCGTCGGCCCCGAAGCCCTGCGTGGCGTGCCGGACCGTCCGCCCGACCACCTCCTCGCCGACGGGCCGACGCTCGGCGTCGTAGCTCTCCAGCAGCCGGGGGTGCGCCTCCCCGGCGACGGCCAGGGACAGCTTCCAGGCCAGGTTCCAGGCGTCCTGGATGCCGGTGTTCATGCCCTGCGCCCCGGTCGGGGGATGGATGTGCGCCGCGTCCCCGGCGACGAACACCCGCCCGTCGGAGTACCGGTCCACGATCCGGTGGCTGATCCGGAAGACCGAGGACCAGCGCATGTCGCGGGCGGTCACCGGCTGCGGCGACAGCCGGTCCAGGACCGCCTGGACGTGCTCCGGCTCCGGCGCCCGGCCGCCCTCCAGCCCGTGCGCCGTGCCGTCCGGGGAGAGGGCGGGCGAGGACAGCTCCGGCGGCACCAGCATCGACATCCGGTACCGGCCGGGGCCCGGCAGCGGGATGCACACCAGCAGGTCGTCCGGTTTCCCGTCCGGCCCCAGGTGCGTGGAGCGCACGCCGTACCCGTACGGCAGGTCCCAGTCCACCCGGACGTCGGCCAGCATGTACTGCTCGGCGAAGGCCCCGCCCCCGAAGGCCAGCCCGAGCCCCTTGCGGACCAGGCTGTGCGCCCCGTCGCAGCCCACCAGGAACCGGGTCCGCAGCTCCTCCTGCCCGCCGTCCGGGCCGGTGAGCAGGCAGGTCACCCCGCGCTCGTCCCGGGCGAAGGACACCAGCTCGGTGCTCCGCTCGATGCCGGTCCCGAACCGGGCCAGGAACTCCTCCAGGATCCGCTCCGTCTCGTACTGGGGGAGCGCGGCGAACCCGTACGGCACCTCGGGCGGCAGCACCATCTCCAGCCGGTCCCGCAGGACGCCGTCGACGTACACCAGCTGCCCGCGCATCGGGACGGCCGCGTCCAGCGCCTCCCGGACGATGCCCATCCGGTCCCAGACCTCCAGGGTGCGCGGCTGGATGCCCACGGCCTTCGCGTACGGCAGCCGCGCGGGCAGCCGGTCCACGATCCGGCAGGCCACCCCGCGCCGGCGCAGCTCCACCGCCGCGGTCAGGCCCACCGGGCCCGCACCCGCGACGAGCACGTCCGCCGCATTGCCTCGCACCCCTCCATCGTGGGCGCCCCGTACCGACTCCGCGCGGCGGCGCTCCCCGCGCCTGGCCCGGTCCGGAACCGCCCGGTCCGTTGGCCCTCCGGGTGGCCGGAAATGGCGCCCCGGAACTGTGCCAACGGTCCAGCGTGACGGACGTCGCTTGAGCCAATGCCCCTGCGGATGCTTATCTGTGTCATATCCATGTACTTTCGGCGCCGCGCAGCGCCGGACGGCAACGAGGCCGGTCCGGAGCGCGGTGCCTTCGCCGTGCCCGTCCGCCGCCCACCACCCCCGGGCGGACGCCGGGCCGGCGCGCTTCACTCCGAGGGGGGCGGCACACCGCCATGAAGAGGATGTTCGTGGCTCCGGATCCGGGGCGCACCAGACTGCGGAACTCGCTGCGCGCGGTGATCGGCACCGGTCTCGCCGTCGCCGCCGCCGAACTGGCGGGGCTCTCGCTCACCGCCTCCATCACCGGCGGGCTCGCGGCGCTGCTCGCGCTGTTCACCGTCCTCGACGCGGACGTCCGCGCCCAGCGGGTGACCACCGCCCTGCTGCCCGCCACCGGCTTCCCGGTCCTGGTGCTGGCCACCGGACTGCAGGGGACGCCGCCCGCCCGCGACGCGGCCTTCCTCGCCGTCGTCTTCGCCGGGGTCTACGCACGCCGCTGGGGGCCGCGCGGCCACGCCCTCGGCATCTTCGCCTTCATGATGTTCTTCGTCACCCAGTTCCTGCACGCCCGGCCCGCCCAGCTGCCCGAGCTGTTCGCCGCCGTCGCCCTGGCGCTCCTGTCGGCCGGGGCCGTGCGGTTCGTGCTGTGGCCCATCGAGCGCCGCACGCCCCCCGCCGCCGTGCCGCCGCCGCTGCCCGGCACCGGCCTGGCCCGGCCCACCACCCGGCAGGCCTTCCAGGCCACCGCCGCGTGCGCCTTCGCCCTGGCCATCGGCCAGGTGCTGTCCGAGGACCGCTGGTACTGGGCCGTGGGCACCGCCTGGTGGATCTTCGTCAACACCGCCTCGCGCGGCGAGACCCTGGTACGCGGCTTCCGCCGGGTCCTGGGCACCGTCGTGGGCATAGCCGCCGGCCTGCTGATCGCCGTACCGCTGCACGGCGCGCCCGCGCCCACCGCCGTCCTCGTCGCCGTCTGCGTCTTCGGCATCTTCTACACGGCGGCGCCGTCCTACTCCTGGATGATGTTCTTCGTCACCGTCATGGCCGGGCTGCTCTACGGGCTCCTCGGCGTGCTGCACCCCGGACTGCTGCTCCTGCGCTTCGAGGAGACCGCCGTCGGCGCCCTCGGCGCGGCCCTCGCCGTGGTGCTGATCCTCCCGGTGACCACCCACGGCGCCAACGACGCCTGGATCCAGCGCGCCCTGCACTGCGTACGGGCCGCCACCGCGGCCTCCCTGGACCGCCTCGCCGGCGACCCCGGGGCCGACCCCGCCCCGCACGCCGCCGAGCTGGAACTCCTGCTGGTCCGCGCGCGCGTGGCCCTCGCCCCGCTCGTCCACCCGCTGAGCCCGCTGCGCGCCCGCAAGGCCCGCGCCCGGCAGGTCATGGCACTGCTCGACGACTGCGCCCGCGAGGTGCGCGGGCTCGTGGCCGTCGCCGCCGACCCGCAGGCTTCCCACGACGCCCGGCTCGCCGCCGCCTGCTGGCGGGTGGAGGCGGCCGTGGAGGCGCTCACCGCCCCCGAGGGGGCCCTGGAGCACGCCGCGCCGCGCACCGCGGCCCGGGAGCCCGGCGGCGAGCCGGCCCTGGCCCACCTGCACGGCCTGGAGGAAGCCCTCGTCGCCCTGGCCACCCCGCTGCGCACGGACCCGCGCGCCCCGCTGGTCGTCACCGCGGCCTGAACGGCCCGTCCGGGGCGGACCCGTCGGGCGGTACGGTCGGGTCCATGACGACCCCACAGGCTCCGGCGCCGGAGTACCGCACCGCCCGCCCCGGGGACCGCGAGGCGATCGAGTCCCTCGACGGCTCCTTCCTCACCTCCACCGTGTTCGAAGTGACCGCCTCCGACGGCGGCTTCGCGCTCCGCGAGGTCGCGGTGGACCCGCCGCTGCGCAAGGTCTTCCCGCCGGACCCGGACGACGGGCAGGACGACGGCGACGAAGGCTCCGGTGCGGACTCCCGGACCTTCGTCGCCCTCGACGCCGGGGTCCTGTGCGGCTTCGCCGCCGTCACCTACGCGCCCTGGAACCGGCGCCTGACCGTCGACGACATCGAGGTCGCCCCCGGCCACCGGGGGCGCGGGGTCGGCCGGGCCCTCATGGAGCTCGCGGCCGGCTTCGCGCGCGAACGCGGGGCCGCGCACCTCTGGCTGGAGGTCAGCTCGGTCAACGCCCCCGCCGTGCACGCCTACCGGCGCATGGGGTTCACCCTCTGCGGTCTGGACACCGCCCTCTACGACGGCACGCCTGCGGCGGGCGAGCACGCCCTGTTCATGAGCCGCCCCTGCGGCTGACCGGGCCCCTCCGCGCCGGGTGCCGGCAACTATCCGGAATGCCGCGGATGATAGGCCCCCGAGGGGTCTCTCCGCAGGGGAATGCACCGGGATCACCCGGAGGAGTGTTCCGCGTGCTCCCACCCCGCCGGGCTGACCTGCGCCGTGTACAACGGGTGATTGTTCATTGCACATTCATCCGGCACGTACAGGGTGGATCTGGTCGGACAGGGGGTAACCGCCCGGAATGGAAATTCTGCAGAAGCACTCGAGCGCCGCTCAGGTGTGGGAGGAAGCCGAGGAGTTCGTCCGGCTCTTCCACCGGGAGAATCCGCAGGCCGGTGATCCGCGTGCCCGGCTCGCCGCCGTACGGGCCGAGCTCGCGGAGACCGGCACCTACCGGCACACCCCCGAGGAGCTGGTCCACGGTGCCCGCGTGGCCTGGCGCAACAGCAACCGCTGCATAGGCCGGCTCTACTGGAACTCCCTGCGGGTCCGCGACCGGCGCGGGGTGACCGAGGCCGGGGACGTCGCCGCCGAGTGCTTCGAGCACCTGCGCGAGGCGACCAACGGCGGCCGGGTCCGGCCCACCATCACCGTCTTCGCCCCCGACGCCCCGGACCGCCCCGGCCCGCTGATCTGGAGCGAGCAGCTGGTGCGCTACGCCGGCTACGGGGACCACCACTCCATAACGGTCGGCGACGCCCGCAACGCACCGCTCACCGAGGCCCTGCTCGGACTCGGCTGGTCCGGCGGCGCCGGCACCCCCTTCGACCTCCTCCCGCTGGTCGTGCAGGGCGTCGACGACAAGCCCCGCTGGTTCGACACCCCCGCGGACGCCGTGCTGGAGGTACCGATCCGGCACCCCGACGGGCGCGACGACTGGGGCGACTGGGGGCTGCGCTGGCACGCCGTGCCCGCCATCTCCAACATGTGCCTGGAGATCGGCGGCATCCACTACCCGGCCGCCCCCTTCAACGGCTGGTACATGGGCACCGAGATCGGCGCCCGCAACCTCGCCGACACCGACCGCTACAACCTGCTCCCGGCCGTCGCCCGCAGGCTCGGACTGGACACCTCCAGCGAGCGCTCGCTGTGGAGGGACCGGGCGCTGGTCGAGCTGAACCGCGCGGTACTGGACTCCTTCGACCGTGCCGGGGTCACCATCGCCGACCACCACACCGAGTCGCGCCGCTTCCTCTCGCACCTGGAGCGCGAGGAACGCAAGGGCCGCGAGGTGGGCGCCGACTGGTCCTGGATCGTCCCGCCGATCTCCGGGGCCGCCACGCCCGTCTTCCACCGCACCTACGAGGACCGGCCGAGCTCCACCGCGTACGTCCACCACCCCGGCGCCCAGGAACGGGCCAGAGGGCGGGACTTGGTCTAGACCTTCTGTTACCGTCGGCTCCGGAGAAGGATCCGGGACGGCGGAAAGAGGCACCAGTGGGCGGCGCGCACAGCACGGACCAGGGCGGCGGACACCGGGCCTACATCGGCTCGTTCACCTCGGGGGGCGGCCGCGGTGTGACCACCGCGGCCGTGGATCCGGCCACCGGAGCGCTGACCCCGCTCTCCTCCGCGGACTCCCTGGCCGACCCCTCGTACCTCACCGTCGACCGGGATTCCGGCGTGCTCTACGCGGTGAGCGAGACCGGCCGGGGAGCCGTGGGCGCCTTCCGCGCCACCGGCGCGGGGCTCGCCCCACTGGGCGCCCCCGTCCCCGTCGACGGCTCGGGGCCCACCCACCTCAGCCTGGCCGGCCGCAGGCTCCTCACCGCCAACTACGGCTCCGGCAGCGTCAGCAGCCTGCCGCTCGCCCCCGACGGCAGCGTCGCCGGCCCGGCCGCCGTCCTCGCCCACAGCGGCTCCGGCCCCGACGCGGAGCGGCAGGCGGGCCCGCACGCCCACCAGGTGCTCCCCGACCCCACCGGCCGCTGGGTGCTGACCGTGGACCTCGGCGGCGACGCCGTACGCGTCCTCGCGCTCGACCCGGCCACCGGCGCACCCCGGGAGCACGCGAAGGCCCTCCTGCGCGCCGGGACCGGCCCCCGCCACCTCGCCTTCCACCCGGCCGGCGGGGTGCTCTACGTCCTGCACGAGCTGGAGCCGCAGCTGACCGTCTGCCGCTGGGACCCGGCCGCCGGGCACCTCGAAGCCGTCGGCGAGGTCCCGGTCGCCTCCGGGGCCGCTCCGGACGGCGCACGGGCCTACCCCTCGGCGGTGACGGCCTCGCCCGACGGCCGCTTCCTGTGGGCGGCCGTCCGCGGGACCGACGCCGTGGTGACCTTCTCCCTCGAAGGCGACCCCGAGCGGCCGCGGCCCACCGGGACGACCGGATGCGGCGGCCACTGGCCGCGCGACCTGGCCGCCGACCCCTCGGGCCGCCGCCTCTACGCGGCCAACGAGCGCTCCGGGGACGTCACCTGGTTCGAGGTGGACCCGCTGACCGGGCATCCCCGCCGGGCCGGTTCGGTGCCCGTACCCGCGGCCTCCTGCGTGGTCTTCGCCTAGAGGGACGTCCCCCGGGGACGGCGAAGGGCCCGCCCGGAAGGATTCCGGACGGGCCCCCGTCACACGTGCGGCGGGTCCTACTGCGCGGCGGCGCCCAGCGGGATGCCGAGGGCGGCGCTGAACTGGGCCACGGCCAGCTTGCCGAGCGCCGGGTACGCCCCGAGCACCTCGGCGGCCGAGCAGTCGGCCTCCTTGCAGGCGGTGTCCAGCAGGCCGTCGGCGGCCTCCGGGCCGATCAGGTACGGGGCCAGCGCCAGCTGGACCGAGCCGGAACCGCGCAGCTCGGCGGCGACGGCCGCCACCGAGCCCTCCTGGTCCAGCGCGGCGGCGATCACGGGCACCGCGAGCCGGGCGGCCAGCAGCATGCCGGTGATCCCGGCCGCCTGGACGGCCTCCTCGCCGCCGGTGGTGGCCAGGATGATGCCGTCGGCGGCGGTGGCCACGGTGAACAGCCGGGCCCGGTCGGCGCGGGCCAGGCCGGCCTCCGAGAGCCGGACGTGCAGGCCCTCGGCGAGCAGCGGGTGCGGGCCGAGCACGTCGGCCAGCTCGGCGGCGGCCGAGGAGTCCATCAGGGCCTGGCGCATCCGGCGCAGCAGGTCCGCGTCGGGGCCGGCCAGCAGGGGCACGACCACGGCGTCGGGGCCGGTCGGCGCGGGCACGTCGAGACCGGCGGCGCGGGCGAACTCCGCGCGCGCGGTCCGCTCCTGCGCGACGGCGTCCAGGACGGCGGACAGCGAGGGGAACTCGCTCTCCTCGCCGGCCTCGCCCTCCAGGAAGCCGATCCGGGCGTCGAGGCCCGGCAGCTCGGAGCGGCCGATGCTGATGACCTCTTCGGCCAGGCCCCGGGAGGCGGCCGAGGGGGCACCGGGCACGGCGAGCACCAGCGCGGGTGCGCCCTCGGGCGCCACCGCGGGCTCGGGCCGGCGGTGCCGTCCGGTCTGGCGGGGTCGCGGCATTCGTACGGGCAGGCCGTTTGCGGGCCCAGTGGGGGAGCTCATGGCGCCGCATGCTACTGGTTTATCGGAACCACGTGTTCGGGCAGGGCCTGCTCGGGCGGCATCTGTCCGTATTTATCCATTGAATGTCGTAGTTCAATGTCATATAAGGTTCAACTGACGGCCGGCAGGCGCCAGTCGACGGGCTCCGCGCCCTGTCCGGCCAGCAGCTCGTTGGTCCGGCTGAACGGCCGGGATCCGAAGAAGCCCCGGTCTGCGGACATGGGGGAGGGGTGGACCGACTCCACGGCCGGCAGGCTGCCCAGCAGCGGCCGCAGGCGCCGGGCGTCGCTGCCCCACAGGATCGACACCAGCGGCTTCCCGCGCGCGGCGAGGGCGCGGATCGCCTGCTCGGTGACCGCCTCCCAGCCCTTGCCCCGGTGCGCGTTGGGCTTGCGCGGGGCGGTGGTGAGCGAGCGGTTCAGCAGCAGGACGCCCTGGCGGGTCCAGGGGGTCAGGTCGCCGTTGAGCGGCCGGCCCGTCCCGATGTCCGCGTGCATCTCGCGGAAGATGTTGTCCAGGCTGGGCGGCCACGGGCTGACCTCGGGGGCGACCGAGAAGGACAGGCCCATGGCGTGCCCAGGGGTCGGGTAGGGGTCCTGCCCGACGATCAGCACCTTCACCTCGTCGAAGGGCTGCTGGAACGCGCGCAGGACGTTCGCCCCTGCGGGGACGTACGTCCTGCCCGCCGCGATCTCGGTGCGCAGGAAGTCGCCCATGGCGGCGATCTGCCCCGCCACCGGCTCAAGAGCACGGGCCCAGCCCGGCTCGACGATCTCGTTCAACGGTCGTGCTGCCATGGTTGATCACTCTACTGGCCCACACCGACAGCCGGTCCCGTTCAGGGCAGCACGGCCGCCCGTACGCAGAGCACGTCCGGCAGGTGCTCGGCGAGCAGCTGCCAGCTGTCGCCGTCGTCGTGGCTGGCGTACAGCTCGCCGTTGCGGTTGCCGAAGTAGACGCCCGCCGGGTCGGCGTCGTCGGTGCACAGGGCGTCCCGCAGCACGGTGCCGTAGTGGTCGCCGGACGGCAGGCCCTTCGACAGGGGCTCCCATGTGCTGCCCGCGTCCCGGGTGCGGAAGACCCGGCAGCGGTGCTCCGCGGGGACCCGGTCGGAGTCGGCGTTCAGCGGGAAGACGTACGCGGTGTCCGGGCGGTGCGGGTGGGCGGCGACGGCGAAGCCGAAGTCGGAGGGCAGTCCGGCGCCGATGTCGGTCCAGGCGCCGCCCGCGTCGTCGCTGCGGTAGACCCCCCAGTGGTTCTGGAGGTAGAGCCGGCCGGGGTCCCCGGCGTCCTGGGCGATCTTGTGGACGCACTGGCCGAACTCGGGGTCCGGGTCCGGCAGGAACACCGCCGAGACCCCGTGGTTGGACGGGCTCCAGCTGGCCCCTCCGTCCCGGGTGCGGAACACCCCGGCGGTGGAGACCGCCACCGTGACGGCATCCGCGTCGGCCGCGTCGGTGACCACCGTGTGCAGGCCCTCGCCGCCGCCGCCCGGCACCCACTGCGAGCGGGTCGGGTGCTCCCACAGCGGCCGGACCAGCTCGAAGGACTCGCCGCGATCGGCCGAGCGGAAGAGCGCGGCGGGCTCCGTCCCGGCGTAGACCACGTCCGGGGCCTCCGGGCCGGCCGGGTGCAGCTGCCAGACCCGCTCCAGCGAGGCGCCGGTGTCCTCGGGGAACCGTACGGCGGGGGTGGCGGGCTCGTGCCAGGTCGCGCCCAGGTCGTCGGAGCTGAAGACGGAGGGGCCCCAGTGCGAGCTGTCCCCGCCGACCAGCAGCCGGGGCCGCGGTCCCCGGGTGTCCACGGCCACGGCCGAGACGGCCTGCGCGTTGAAGTGCGGGCCGTCGAACCCCCAGGGGCCGGAGTCCCGGCGGCGGCCGATGAAGAGGCCCTTGCGGGTCCCCGCGAGCAGTACCACGTCGGTCATGGCCGACACCTCCGGACGTCGTCGTCCTCCACGCAAGCCCTTTCCGGCCAGTCTGCACCAGGCCGGCGGCCGCGGCCGGGCAGGCCGGGCCGTCGAAGACCCGTTCGACCCGCCGGAGCCGCAGGGCGGCGGCCGTAGTACGAAGGGGCTCGTACTACGGGAGTTTTCGTAGTACGGTTCTTCTCGTACTTAGCGCCGACCCCGGTGCGCGTCCGGTCACGTATGGAGAGCCCCATGAGTGCTGCACCCGCTGCCTTCGCCGCCCTGTTCCAGCCCTACACCCTGCGTTCGGTCACCATCCCGAACCGCATCTGGATGGCCCCGATGTGCCAGTACAGCGCCGAGGCCTTCGGACCGAACGCCGGTGTGGCCCTGGAGTGGCACTTCGCCCACTACGCGGCCCGCGCCACCGGCGGCACCGGTCTGATCATCCAGGAGGCCACCGCGGTGGCGCCGGAGGGCCGCATCAGCCCCTACGACCTCGGCATCTGGAACGACACCCAGGTCGAGGCCCTCCGCAGGATCACCGCCTTCGTCAAGTCGCAGGGCTCCGTCCCCGGCATCCAGATCGGCCACGCGGGGCGCAAGGCGTCCACCGACCGCACCTGGAAGGGCGGCCGGCCCGTCGGCCCCGAGGGCCACGGCTGGCAGCCCGTGGCCCCGAGCGCCGTGCCGTTCGACGAGGGCCACCAGGTGCCCCACGAGCTCACCGTCGAGCGGATCCACGAGATCACCGGCCAGTTCGCGGCCGCCGCCCGGCGCGCCCTCGCGGCCGGCTACGAGGTCCTGGAGATCCACGGGGCCCACGGCTACCTCATCGGGGAGTTCCTCTCCCCGCACAGCAACCGGCGCACCGACTCCTACGGCGGCTCCTTCGAGAACCGCACCCGCTTCGCCCTCGAAGTCGTCGACGCCGTCCGGGCGGTGTGGCCCGGCGAACTCCCCCTGTTCTTCCGGATCTCCGCGACCGACTGGCTGGAGGAGGACGGCTGGACCGCCGACGAGACCGTCCGGCTGGCCCGGCTGCTCCAGGAGCACGGCGTGGACCTCCTCGACGTCTCCACCGGCGGGCTCGCCCCGCACGTGAAGATCCCCGTGGGCCCCGGCTACCAGGTGCCCTTCGCCGCCCGGGTCAAGGCCGAGACCACCCTCCCGGTCGCCACCGTCGGCCTGATCACCGAGCCGGAGCAGGCCGAGAAGGTCCTGGCCAACGGAGAGGCGGACGCCGTCCTCCTCGGCCGCGAGCTGCTGCGCGACCCGTACTGGGCCCGCCGGGCCGCCGTCGAGCTGGCCGCGGAGATCCCCACGCCGGACCAGTACCACCGCAGCTGGTGACCCCGGTGCGGCGCCGGCCGTTCCGGCGCCGCACCGGCGTCCTTCCTACGACGCTTCTCGTACGATGGGAAGCGCAGCCGAGCCGAACGAGTGGAGCAGGACATGACGGAACGCGACACGGCCCGCGCCCTCGCCCACCCCGAGCCCGGTGAGATCCGGCTGGAGGGCGTCCTGCACGCCCTCTCCGACCCGATGCGGCTGTCCATCGTCCGCGAACTCGCCTCCACGGACGCCGAACTGGCCTGCTCCGACTTCGTCCTGCCGGTGACCAAGTCCACGACCACCCACCACTTCCGCGTCCTGCGCGAGAGCGGCGTCGTACGCCAGACCTACCGCGGCACGGCCAAGATGAACGGCCTGCGCCGCGAGGACCTCCAGACCCGCTTCCCGGGCCTCCTGGACAGCATCCTGACGGCCGCGACGGCCGAGGACGGCCCGTCCGACGGGGCCTCCTAGGGGGTCGCGTCCATCTGGTGGATCGCCGTTCCCTGCGGTCCGTAGACGTTGATCCGGTACCCCCGTTCCAGCCGGAGCCCCTCCGCGGCCGCCAGGTAGGGCGGGATGGAGGCGGCCTGCTTGTCGAAGATCCGGGCCTCCGGGCTCGGGTTGCGGGTCCAGACGATCAGCAGCGGTACGCCGTCGGGCGTGGCCTCCTGCCGGATCCCGGACACGTCCGGGTCCCCGCCCGCCGCGCGGTACCGCTCGGCGACCGCCGCGGCCTCCGGCGGGGCGGCCGCCGTGGTGGTCTTCGGGCCCGGCGGCGGGGGCGCGGTAGCGCCTCCGCGCTCCTGCGCGCAGCCCGCCGCGAACGCCCCGCAGGCGAGGGCCGCCAGTGCCGCACGGGTGCCCTTGTACAACGGCCTTCCCATCCCCAACTCCCTTGACCGGTAACGGAACCGGTCACCCTACGCGAGCCCCGCCGCCGCGCGCAGGCCCGCCCAGTCGGGGATCTTCACCGAGCGGCGGCCCAGGGAGCGGCCCAGGGCTTCCTCGGCCGCCTCGATGGACAGCCAGCCCGGCCACTCCACCGGGTGCAGGCCGGCCGCGCGCAGGGCGTCCAGCGGGTCCCCGGGGAGGTCGCGCCGGGCCAGTGCGCCCGCGTCCTGGAGCAGCGAGGACACCGTCTCCTTGGCGCACGGCCGGTTGGTGCCGATCACCCCGGTCGGGCCGCGCTTGATCCAGCCCGCCACGTACTCGCCCACCGAGGCCCGGCCCGCGCGCACCACCCGGCCCGCCGCGTGCGGCACGGTCCCGGTGGCCGCGTCGAAGGGCAGGCCCGGCAGCGGCACGCCCAGGTACCCCACCGAGCGCAGCACCAGCTCGGCCTCGACGTCCTCGTACGCACCCGTACCGGTCACCCCGCCCCGGCCGTCCGGGGCGGTCCGCTCGAAGCGGAGCCCGCGGACCCGGCCGTCGGTCCCGCCCAGCACCTCCGCCGGCCGCAGGTGGAAGCGCAGCCGGATGTCCCGGTCCGCGGCGGCCCCGCCGTCCGGCCCGGCCGCGGACCAGCCGCGCAGCACGTCCAGGTTGCGCCGGACCGCCGCGGGCAGCGCCGCCGCCGTGCCCGGGTCCTCGTACGCCGGGTCGAGGGCGAGCTCGGCCGGCTCCACCCGGATGCCGACCCCGGGCAGCGTGCCCAGCTCGCGGAGTTCCTTGGTGGTGAACTTGGCCTGGGACGGCCCGCGCCGGGCCACCATCGACACCGTTCGCACCCCGCTGTGGGCCAGCACGCCCAGCGCGGGCTGGGGCATGTCGGTCGGCTCCAGCTCGGGCACGCCCCGGGCCAGGATCCGCGTCACGTCCACCGCGACGTTGCCCGCGCCGACCACCACGGCCGAGCGGACCCCGCCCAGGTCGAAGGGGCCGGCGTCCGGGTGTCCGCTGTACCAGGACACGAAGGCCGTCGCGGAGTGCACCCCGGCCAGTTCCTCGCCGGGGATGCCGAGCATCCGGTCGCGGGCGGCGCCCACGCAGTACACCACCGCGTGGTAGAGCTCCAGCAGCCGGGCGGTCGACAGCCCTTCGCCGCCGACCTCCACGTCGCCGAGGAAGCGGATCCGCTCGTCCTCCAGCACCGAACGGAGATTTCCGGTCAGCGATTTGATCTTCTCGTGGTCGGGGGCCACCCCGTACCGCACGAGGCCGTAGGGGGCCGGCAGCCGGTCCAGCACGTCGACGCGCACCCCCGGCACCTCACGCTGCTGGACCAGCGTCTGGGCGGCGTAGACCCCGCTGGGGCCCGAACCGACGACGGCGACACGAAGCACGGCGGTACTCCTCCCGCAGGTGCTCCCAGGATGCCACCGGCCCCCGGACCCGTCAGCCCATCGCGCGCATCCGTTCGATCTCGGCGCTCTGGGTGGCCACCACCTCGTTCGCCATCTCCTCCACGGCGACGTTGTTGCCCTGGGCGAGGGCCTCCCCGGCCATCTTCAGCGCCCCCTGGTGGTGGGCGGTCATCAGGGTGAGGAACAGCCGGTCGAAGTCGGTGCCCCGGGCTGCGGTCAGCTCCGCCAGCTGCCGTTCGGTCGCCATGCCGGGCATCGCGGCGTGGTCGTGGCCGCCGGAGTCGCCGCCCGGCGCCGGGTACCGGGAGATCCACTTCTCCATGGCCCCGATCTCCGGCCCCTGGGCGGCCGAGATCCGCTCCGCGAGCCGTTTCACCCCGTCCGCCGTGGCCCGGCCGGGGGCGAGGGCGCTCATCGCGAGGGCCTGCCGGTGGTGTTCGACCATGTGCCGCACGTACGCGTGGTCGGCGGCGTTGGGACTGTCGTCGGGGCGCTCCTTCGCGGCCTGTTCGGGGGTGAGCGTGCGGGCCGGGCCGCCCGGTTTCCCGGGGGCGACGACCACCGGTGCGCCGTCGCCCGCCGCCCGGGAGCCCGCGTCGTCGTCCTGGCAGCCGGTGAGCGTGAGGAGGAGGCCGGCGGTCAGCGCCGCCCCCAGGATTCGGCCGACTAATGCGTTTGCCATGTCCATGAAAAGCAAGATACTGCCGGGGTCCAGGTTCCGTTCCCAGGAGGAGCGAAACGTTCGGGCCCCCACGGGAGGCACAGTGACCTCGCACCGCAGCGTCAGAGTGCGCCACCGGAGTCTGGGGGCGGCCCTCGCCGCCGCCGGACTCCTCACCACGCTCCTGGCCACCGCCGGACCGGCGGCCGCCACACCGGACCCGGGCGATCTGACACCGGGCTCCGGATCCCGGCAGAGCGCCGCCCCCGCTCCGGACCGCGAACTCGCCCCCGGGGAGATCCCCGGCAAGGACGAGATCGTGCACAGCGCCAACATCAAACCCCTGGCCAACATCCCCAGCGCCAACCCGGCCGGGATCAACTCCGACCTGGCGTTCCAGGGGAACTACGCCTACGCCGGCAACTACGACGGCTTCACCATCTACGACATCGCCAACCCCAAGTCGCCCAAGGTCGTCACCCAGGTCCTGTGCCCGGGCGGCCAGAACGACATCTCGGTCTCCGGCGACCTGCTCTTCCTCTCCACCGACTCCTCCCGCAGCGACGACTCCTGCAACAGCGTCTCGCAGCCCGCGACGGAGAAGTCCTCGTGGGAGGGCATCAAGATCTTCGACATCAAGGACAAGAAGAACCCGAAGTACATCAAGTCCGTCGAGACCGCCTGCGGGTCCCACACCCACACCCTGGTGCCCGGCGGCCGCGACATCTACCTCTACGTCTCCTCGTACTCGCCCAACGAGGCCTTCCCGGACTGCAAGCCGCCGCACGACGGCATCTCCGTGGTCAAGGTCCCGAAGAAGGCCCCGACCCGGGCCGCCGTGGTCGGCTTCCCGGTGCTCTTCCCGGACGGCGGCAACCCGGGCGCGCCGACCAACCCGGGGGTCTCCAAGACCACCGGCTGCCACGACATCACCGTGCTGCCGTCCAAGAACCTGGCCGCGGGCGCCTGCATGGGCGACGGCATCCTCTTCGACATCAGTAAGCCGGAGCAGCCGCGGGTCATCGACCGCGTCCAGGACAACGTCAACTTCGCGTTCTGGCACTCGGCGACCTTCAACGAGCGGGCGAACAAGGTGGTGTTCACCGACGAGCTCGGCGGCGGTGGCGGCGCCACCTGCAACGAGGCCACCGGCCCGAACCGGGGCGCCGACGGGATCTACGACATCACGGGCCGCGGAGACCAGCGCAAACTGGTCTTCAAGGGCTACTTCAAGATCCCGCGCCACCAGGCCGACACCGAGAACTGCGTCGCCCACAACGGCTCGCTGATCCCGGTCGGCGGCGGCCGCGACATCATGGTCCAGGCCTGGTACCAGGGCGGCGTCTCGGTCTGGGACTTCACCGACTCCGCGGCACCCAAGGAGATCGGCTACTTCGAGCGCGGCCCGCTGACCACCGACCAGCTGGGCCTCGGCGGCTCGTGGTCGGCGTACTACTACAACGGGCACATCTACTCGAACGACATCGTCAAGGGCCTCGACGTGCTGAGGCTCGACGACTGGCGCACCGAGAGCGCCAAGTGGGTGCGGATGGACCGGCTCAACGTGCAGAGCCAGCCCGAGTACCACTGAGCACGGTCCCCCCGCACTAGGGGGGAAACGTTCCGCCGGGCGGCCCCCCGTCCGGCGGGACACCCAGCTCCCAGTCCAGCCCGTACCGCGCGAACAGCTCCGCCCGCAGCCGGGCCGCGGGCATCGGCGCCCCCGGCAGCAGCACCGCGACCACCGCCCCCATCAGCAGCGCCCGCAGCAGCGGGTAGTCGGTGTCCACGTCCGCCGACCCGTACGCGGCGACGGTGCCCCGCAGCAGCTCCGCCAGGCGCTGCTGCTCCGGGCACCGGATGAACCCCTCCGCCTGGAGGATGCCCGCCATGTGCGTGCGCATCAGCCGGGGCTGGTCCCGGGCCAGCCCCAGGACCGCGTCGATCGCCCGGGCCAGCAGCTCCCGGCCGTCGTCGCTGCGCGGCTCGCGCTCCAGGGCCGCTTCCAGGGTCAGGTGCATCAGCCGGTGCACCGCGGACTGGAGCAGCTGGCGCTTGCCGGGGAAGTAGTACGAGACCAGGCCGCGCGCCGCGCCCGCCCGGTCGGCGATGTCTCCGAGCTTCGTGGCCTCGTACCCGCGCTCGGCAACCAGTTCGACCGTAGCCTGCAGCAGTCGCTCCCGGGAACGTCTGCGCAATTCTTCATTGACCGACGGGCTGCGCGGGACCATGCTTACTCCTGCGTTGACTGGCTCCGAGCCAATATACTCAGCGCGCGGGACCGTCTGCTCGGGGCGACGCGGGGGATCGCCCCGGGCAGGCATGCCGAAATGCCGCCAGGGACACCAGGGCCACGCCCAGGAGCCAGCCCGCGAGCACGTCCGTGAACCAGTGGACGCCCAGGTAGAGCCGGGTGAAGCCGACCCCGAGCACCGAAACGGCCGCCACCGCCCACGCCGCGGTCACCACGCCCGAGGGCGCCTTCGCGGGCAGCAGCCACAACAGCAGCCCGCACACCACCGTGGCCGTCATCGCGTGCCCCGAGGGGTAGGCCGCGTACTGCGCGGAGTCGACGGGATCCGGCCACGCCGGACGGGGCCGCCCCAGCAGCGCCTTCATCCCCTGCTGCACCGCCGCCGCCACCAGTGCCGCCGCCCCGACGGTCACCGCCCGCGAGCGGTCCCCGCGCCGCCAGAGCCACAGACAGGCCAGGGCGGCCAGCGCGCGCATCGTCCACGGGTCCCACACCCAGTCGGAGAGGATCCGCATCGCGTGGGTGACCCCGTCGTGGGTGACGGCGTACGCGTGCAGGTCCCGCGCCAGCCGGTCGTCGTACGCGACCAGGGGCGGCCAGTCCGCCGCCACCGCCACGGTCAGCACCGCCGCGAGCAGCGCGCAGCCGGCCCCGGCCCTCGAAAGCCACGTGTTCCGCATGCCCCGATCCTGTCAGGGTGCGGAACGCACCCTTCAGGCCAGCGCGCTCAGACCCGGTACGAAGGCCACCAGCAGCGGAACCGCCGGGACCAGCGCGGCCAGCGCCGCCAGCCGCAGCCGGCGGGCCGGCGACAGGCGCGGCGTGGCCGACAGCAGCCTCCGCACCCGCTGCGGGACGTGCGCCTGCTCGGGCCCGCACGGGCCGAAGACGCCCCGGTCCTCGTTCAGCCCGACCAGGGCCAGGGCGATGGTCAGCCGCCCGTAGCGCCGCGAGGCCACGTCGTCGGCCGCCAGCTCCACCAGCCGGTGCATCTCCGCCTCGAACGCCGCGAAGACCGGGACCTGGGGGAACCCCTGCGCCAGCGCACGCGAGCAGTGCAGCAGCCAGTCGTGCCGGGCCGCCACGTGCCCCTGCTCGTGGGCCAGCACCGCGTCGAGCTGGCTGCCCTTGAGCCGGCCCAGCGCCGCCGTGGTCACCACCAGCCGGGGCGCCGCCCCGGGCTGCCACCAGGCCTCCGGACGCGGACCCTCCAGCACCACCAGCCGCGCCGCGGCCGGATCCTCACCGGGCAGCAGCGGCGCCCGGACCAGGAGTTCGGCCCCCCGGGCGCGCCGCCGGGCCCGCGCCCGCAGCACCTCCCGCGCCAGCATCGCCCCGGTCCACAGGCCCCCGCCGGCCAGCGCCACCGCGGTGCCGGCGGCCCAGGCGCCGCCCTCGGCCCCCAGCGCGTACGCGTCGACCACCCCGTGCGGGGCCACGGCGAACAGCCGGCCCCGTACCGCCTCCCAGGCGGCGGCCGCGCTCAGCAGCATCGACAGCGCCAGGCACAGCAGGGTCGCGGCCACCACGCACTGCCACACCCACAGCGCGACCACCGGTTCGCGCTCGGGCCACTGGGCCCGGGCCAGCAGGCGGGGCGCGAGGAACGCGGTCAGTGCGCCGAGCAGCAGGAGAGCGGCGGGGACCATCATGTCCGCCAGCCTATGAGCGCGGCCCCGCCCACCGGTACGGCCTCGGGGCATTGGTGACGCAGGACACGTCCCGGCCGCGCCCCGACACCCGCTGCGGAGGCCTCACATGGCCAGCAGCATCGCCAACATGCCCGTCCCCATGGCCAGTCGGCAGGCCGGCGTCAGGTCCCCGGCCGCACCCCCGACCGCGCTCCGGGCCCCTCCCGCGGACCCGGGCACCGGCTGCGGGGCACCGCCCGCCGTCACCAGCCGGGCCCCGCCGAGCAGCACGTACCCGGCGTAGTAGAGGAGCAGGGCCCCCGTCACCGCGGGCAGCCCCGCCCGGCCGTGCCCGTGCCCGGCGTACATCCCGAGGGCCATGTACGCCATCGCCAGCGAGCCGACCAGGTGGTGCGCGTGGTGCACCCCGCCCCGCAGCAGCCACAGCGCGTGCAGCGCCGCCCCGCAGGAGACCACGAGCAGGACCGGCGGACCCCAGGAGCCGGTGCCCTGCGGCAGGGCCATCGCCGCCATCGCGAAGCCCATCACCGCCTCGCCGGCCGCCGCCCCGCGCCTGCTGCGGTCCGCTCTGCGCGCCCGCAGCAGGCAGTACCCGCCGCTCGCCGCGCACAGCGCGACGAGCATCCAGGCCAGGGTGAGGGGCATCGCGGATCCGTGCACGGCGGAACCTCCCGGTGCGTCGGCGGCGGCGTCGGCGTCAGCAGAAGGGATTCCCTGCTCACGCCCCCCTCACGCCGGTCCGGGATAGGCTCTGCGTGCCGTACCAGGCATGTCATATGCCGCCGCGATGAACGGAGCCCCCGATGCCGACCGCCCAGCCCGCCGCCCTGAGCTTCCGCAGCGCCGTGGAGGCGGACGTACCGGACCTGGTGTCCCTCGTCGAGTCCGCCTACCGGGGCGACGCCAGCCGGGCCGGCTGGACGACGGAGGCCGACTTCCTGGACGGCCAGCGCACCGACCCGGAGGGCGTGGGCGCGATCATCGCCGACCCGGACGGCATCCTGCTGGTGGTCGAGCGCGCGGGCGAGCTGGTGGCCTGCTGCCAGCTCGAACACCGAGGGGACCACGCCTACTTCGGCATGTTCGCCGTGCGCCCGGGGCTCCAGGGCGGCGGCCTCGGCAAGGAGGTCCTGGCCGAGGCGGAGCGCCGGGCCCGGGAGACCTGGGGAGCGCGGCAGATGCGGATGACCGTGGTGAACGTACGGGAGGAGCTCATCGCCTACTACGTGCGCCGCGGCTACGAGCGCACCGGCGAGCTGAGCCCCTTCCCCTACGGCGACGAGCGCTTCGGCGTCCCGCTCCGCGACGACCTGGCCTTCGAGCTGCTGGTCAAGGCCCTGTAGGCCACCCGCCGGGGCCGTTCAGGCGGTGAACCGGCCGGTGCTGCGGATCTCCGGGAAGTCGGTGGACGCGCCGTCCAGTTGCAGGGCGCGCGCCAGCCGCAGCTGGTCCAGGGTGTTGACGGCGCGGCCCGTCACCCGCAGCCCCGCCGCGTGCGCCGCCTCCACCGTCTCCAGGGTGAGCCGGCGGATGTCCAGGGCCACGGTGCGCGCGCCCGCCGCCAGTGCGAGGTCCACGAGGTCCTCGGAGGCCGCTCCGGGCCGCTGCGGGTGGAGGGCCGTCCGGACGCCGGGGACGTGCCGGGCGACCGCCGCGAGCACCTCGCCGTCACCGGAGGCCACCTCCACGCGGGAGGCCAGGTCGCGGCGGACGATCAGCTCCGCGAGCGCGGTGGCGGCCGCCGGGTCCTGCACCGACACCTGGAGCGGGATCCGGACTGCGTCCAGGACCTCCTCCAGGACCGGGACGCGCTCGCCCCGGCCGGCGTCCAGCCCGCGCAGTTCGGCGAGGGTCAGGTCGGCGACGGCGCCCGCGCCGTCGGTGGTCCGGTCGACCTCGGCGTCGTGCAGCACGACGAGGACGCCGTCCTTGCTGAGGCGGACGTCCAGCGCGATGACGTCCATGCCGCAGCGTTCCGCGCGGACGAACGACCGCAGGGTGTTCTCCGGCTCGACACCCATGACCCCGCGGTGACCGATGGTGAGGAAAGTCAAGGTTCTCTCGCTTCCGTCGAGGGCGGCTCCCCGCGCGGTCGCGGTGTCCCGACCGGCCGCGCGCGGTGAGGACGCATGCTAGTGCGCCCCGCCCGCGATGGGACCGGTCGTGCAAGGCCCCGCGGAAGCCCTCCGGCCGCTTCCCGCCAGGGGTGTGCGCCGCCGGGCGGGCCCGGGGCGCCGTGCCGCGTCACCCCTGCGTGGGCGCGTCCCCGTCGGCTTGACGGACGGCCGTTCCGGGCACCCGGGCGGCGGCCTCGGCGGCCCGCGTCCCGGCCTCGCGGAGGTCGTCGAGCAGGGCCCCGGCCAGGTCCAGCTCGGCCAGGTGCTGCCGCTCGCTCCAGCGCAGCGCGAGCACCGGGAAGGCCCATTCCGGTACGTCCGCGGCGTGCTCCATGGCCTCCCGTACGGAGGCCAGCTCGCCCCGGGTCCGCACCATGTGGTCCTCGACCATGGCGCGCAGCCGCTCCGGCTCGGCCAGGTGGCCCAGCCAGATCCGCAGCAGCAGCCCGTGCTTGAGCACCGGGGGTCCGGCGTCCGCGGTGTCGCCGGCCCAGCCCGCGAGGGCCTCGCGGCCCGCGTCCGTGATGGCGTACCGGCGCTTGGCGCGGACCTCCTCGGGCCCCGAGCGCTCGGAGGACGCGTAGCCCAGTTCCTCCAGGCGGCGCAGCTCGGCGTAGATCTGGCTGATCGCGGGCGACCAGTAGAAGAAGCGGAGGGAGGAGTCCGCCCACTTCTTCAGCTCGTAGCCGGTGCGCTCACCGGGGAACGACAGCAGGCCGAGCACCGCCCACGCGGTCGGCGGAAGGTCTTGCTTCTTCGAGGTCTGACTACTAGTCATATTTCTAATCGAAGTAAGACCGGGCACGGGACGCATCCCTGGAGGCATCGTGAAATTCTCCGTGATCTTCGAGGCTCAGCTGGCCGATCCGACCGTGGAACGGGAACACCAGGTCATCCGGGACTGCGTCGAGCAGGCGGTCCTCTCCGAACGCATGGGATTCGACCGGATCTGGGCCGTCGAGCACCACTCCTTGAAGTGGTACGCGCACATGAGCGCGCCCGAAGTGTTCCTGAGCTTCGTCGCGGCCCGGACGCACACCATACGCATCGGCCACGGCGTCGTGTGCATGCCCTTCAACTTCAACCACCCGGTACGCGTGGCGGAACGGGCCGCGATGCTCGACCTGCTCTCCGGCGGGCGGCTCGACCTGGGCGCCGGGCGGGGCGGCACGGAGCAGGAGACCTCGCTGTGCGGGGTGGACCGGGAGCGCACCACCGCCGAGGTGGAGGAGGCGCTGCGGATCATCGGCAGGGCCTGGCAGGAGGAGGAGCTGGAGTACCACGGCGAGCTGCTGGACATCGCTCCGCACCCGATCCTGCCGCGGCCCGCCCAGCGGCCCCATCCGCCGCTCTTCCTGGCGTGCAGCCGGGGCGAGACCCTGGTGCAGGCCGCCGAACTGGGCGTCGGGGCGCTGGTGATGGGCTTCGCCGGGCCGGAGTCCATCGCCGGGATGCGGGCCGTGTACGACACCGCGCGCGCGGCCCGCGACGGCAGCCGGTTCGTCTCCACGGCCGTGAACGACCACTTCTCGGTGCTCTGCCCGACCATCGTGCTCGACGACCCGGAGGAGGCCCGGCGGATCGGCGTCCGGGGGCAGCGGTTCTTCGCGCAGTCCATCGGGCACTGGTACGGCGGCGCGGGGATACCGGACGAGGCGGTGGTGGCCGGTGCCGACGAGGCGGCGGAGATGCGCCGGGCCGCCGAGCAGGTGGTGGCCCGGCTGCACGAGCTGGACATCCCGGTGCGGCCGACCTCCACGGCCACCTTCAACGCCGACCACGCCTACGGGAGCGCGGACGAGGCCATCGCGTACGTGGAGCGGCTGCGGGCGGCGGGCGCGGACGAGGTGATGTGCCTGGTCCAGATGGGCACGGTGCCGCAGGAGGCCTGCCTGGAGACCCTGCGGCAGTGGGGGGAGAAGGTCATCCCGCACTTCCGTGAGGAGCGCGGGGCCGGCGCGCCGGGACGGGGCGCCTGAGGGGCCCTCCGGACCCGGCGGACGCCCGCTCGGGCCGGGACCGCGCCCGGGTGGAGTCCCGCCGTCATGCGGACGGACCGGACCGGCCTTCTTTTTCGCGCCGCCGCCGGGGGCGGCCGGATGGCCCAACTACTGGGCGGAGTGGTGGATTCCACCGTGGGTTACGGGAAGACTTCCGGTGGAGTGGGGGGTCACACAGGATATTTTCCTTAGTTTCCTCTTGAGCAGGGGAGCCTCGCATGCATACGCTGTCTTAACGCGAGGTTCTCCTGTGGAGGAAGTGACATGACGGAAACTCTTGTGCCGGGCTCCGGCGGTGCCGTGATAACCGCTGGCGCGCGGGTGGTCGACCACCCCGCCTGGCCCGTGCTCAAGGCCGCCGTGGAGGAGATCCGCCCCTGGCAGGCCAAGGACGGATCGATCGACTTCGAGGCCGAGGGCGCCCCCGCCCGCGCGGACGTCGAGGCCGCCGTGGAGCGGGTCGCCGACGCCGTCGAGGAGCTGTCCCCGCTGCTGCCGCACGCCACCGCGTACCACGCCGCGCTCGTCGCCGACCTGCGCAAGTGGGTCGCCGAGGGCTTCGGCGTCCCGGACTTCCTGGACTCCCTGCTGGCCTTCCACCCGGCCGCCCAGCGCGCCGACGGCCTCCAGCACCTCGTGGTCTTCCCGATGTACACGCAGAACGGCAACCCGGACCGCAACTTCGAGGCCGTCGTCCTGAAGATGGTGTGGCCCGAGTGGCTCTCCGAGCTGGAGCGCACCCGGTACGACAACCCGCTCTTCCTCGGCATCACCCTCGAGGACTTCACCCCGGGCTACGACACCCACTCCGCCGTGCTCTTCCCGGAGACCATCGCCGTGCGCGAGGCCCCCGAGCGCTTCACCTGGGGCGGCATCTTCTGCGACCGCGAGGCCGCCCGCTACCGCAAGGTCACCGGCGCCGCCGTGGACATCCTCGGCATCGAGCTGCCCGAGGACATCGCCCGCATGGTCGAGGACCAGGAGCGCTGCGAGAAGGCCTTCGTCCTGTGGGACATGGTCCACGACCGCACCCACAGCCACGGCGACCTGCCGTTCGACCCCTTCATGATCAAGCAGCGCCAGCCGTTCTGGATGTACGGCCTGGAGGAGCTGCGCTGCGACCTCACCGCCTTCAAGGAGGCCGTGAAGCTGGAGTCCGAGGGCAACGAGCACGGCCGTGACGTGCAGTACGCCGTCCTCTTCGACCGGATGTTCCGCTTCCCCGTCTCCGGCGACCGCAACCGCAACTACGACGGTCTCGGCGGCCAGCTCCTCTTCGCGTACCTCCACAAGCACGACGTCGTGCGCTGGACGGACAACAAGCTCAAGATCGACTGGATGCGCGCCCCGCAGGTCACCAACCAGCTGTGCGCCGAGATCGAGGACCTCTACCGCGCGGGCATCGACCGCCCGAAGCTGGTCCACTGGTTCAAGGCCTACGAGCTGGTCTCCACCTACCTCGCCCCGCACCCGGGCTCCAAGTGGGCCAAGGGCCCCGACGCCCTGGACCTCACGCAGCCGCCGCGCAAGCTGGTGGACGACGTGCTTCCCGACGAGTTTCCCCTCAGCATGTTCTACGAGGCCCTCGCCAAGAAGCTCAAGGGTGTGATCGCGTCCACGAAGGGCATCACCCCGGCGAACGCCGACGACGCCGAGCGGGCCGCCGCGTGAGCGACCGCGCACAGGAGGCTGTACGGATGAACGGCAATGGGACGCTCCACGGAGCGGTCGTGGCGGTGGCCGGAGCCGGCGGCCCCGCCGGCCGGGCCGCGCTGATGCGCCTCGCCGAGGCGGGTGCCACGGTCGTGGCCTCCGACGCCGACGCGGCGCGCCTGGCGGAGGCCGTCGACGCCGCCCGCTACGCCCACGGCGGCGCCACCGTCACCGGTGACACCGTCGACCTGCTCGACCTGGAGGCCACCAAGGCCTGGGCCGAGCGCACCGAGAAGGAGTTCGGCCGGGTCGACGGGGTCGTCCACCTGGTCGGCGGCTGGCGAGGCAGCAAGACCTTCACCGACGTGGACCTCGCGGACTGGGACTTCCTGGAGAAGCTCCTCATCCGCACCGTCCAGCACACCTCGCTCGCCTTCCACGACGGACTGCTGCGCAGCGACCGCGGACGCTACGTGCTGATCAGCCAGTCCGGCGCGCACAAGCCGGTCGCCAACAACGCCGCGTACAACGCCGGCAAGGCAGCCGCCGAGGCCTGGACCCTGGCCATGGCGGACTCCTTCCGCAAGGCCGGGGGCGAGGACGGTCCGCAGGCCGCTGCTGCGATCCTGGTGATCAAGGCACTGGTGCACGACGCGATGCGCGCCGAGCGTCCCAATGCGAAGTTCGCGGGCTTCACCGACGTCACGGAGCTGGCCGAGGCCATCGCCGGCGTCTGGGAGCGGCCCGCCTCCGAAGTGAACGGACAGCGTCTGTGGCTCACTCCACAACCGTGAAGACCGATGCCCGCCGCCACCACGATCCGGCGGTCCGCGGTTTCGCGAGCGACAACTACGCGGGGGTGCATCCGGAGATCCTGGAGGCCATCGCGCTCGCCAATGGCGGCCACCAGGTCGCCTACGGCGAGGACGAGTACACCGAGCACCTGCAGAAGGTCATCCGCAGCCACTTCGGCCCGTACGCGGAGGCCTTCCCGGTCTTCAACGGCACCGGCGCGAACGTCACCGCCCTCCAGGCGATGACCGACCGCTGGGGCGCCGTGATCTGCGCCAAGTCCGCCCACATCAACGTGGACGAGGGCGGCGCGCCGGAGCGGATGGCGGGCCTCAAGCTGCTCGCCGTGCCCACCCCGGACGGCAAGCTCACCCCCGAGCTGATCGACCAGGAGGCCTGGGGCTTCGAGGACGAGCACCGGGCCATGCCCCAGGTCGTCTCGATCACCCAGAACACCGAGCTCGGCACGGTCTACACGCCGGACGAGATCAGGGCGATCTGCGAGCACGCCCACGGCCTCGGCATGAAGGTGCACCTCGACGGTGCCCGGATAGCCAACGCCGCGGCGTCGCTCGACGTGCCGATGCGCACCTTCACCAACGCGGTGGGCGTCGACGTGCTGTCGTACGGCGGTACCAAGAACGGCATGATGTTCGGCGAGGCCGTGGTCGTGGTGAACCCGGACGCCGTCCGGCAGATGAAGCACATCCGCAAGATGTCGATGCAGCTCGCCTCCAAGATGCGCTTCGTGTCGGTGCAGCTGGAGGCCCTGCTCGCGAAGGACCTGTGGCTGCGCAACGCCCGCCAGGCCAATGCCATGGCGCAGCGGCTCGCGGCCGGCGTGCGCGAGACCGACGGGGTGGAGATCCTCTACCCGGTGCAGGCCAACGCCGTCTTCGCGAAGCTGCCGCACGAGGTGTCGCGCCGGCTCCAGCAGCGGTACCGCTTCTACTTCTGGGACGAGGCCGCCGGCCACGTCCGCTGGATGTGCGGCTACGACACCCAGGAAGAGGACGTCGACGGCTTCCTCCAGGCGCTCAAGGAGGAGCTGGCCCGCTAGCCGCTCCCTGCCACATAGCTGAATAAGTATGCCCCCGAACGTAAACTCATTGATCTATGTTCGGGGGCATGCCTATGCTCCCGCCCATGCAGCTCACCCAGCAGAATCCCGACATCCATGCGTACTTGGCCTCCGATGAGGCCGTCGACCACTGGCATCCCCTGGTGCAGGAGACCGCCGATGCCCTCTGGTCCGCCACCGGCGATGCATACTCATACGCCAAAGCGGCCTTCGAATTCGTCCGGGACGTCATCCCGCACTCGGCCGACTCCGGCGACCTGCGCGTCTCCTGGCGCGCCTCCGACGTGCTCGCCACCCGCAACGGCATCTGCCACGCCAAGTCGCACGCCCTCGCCGCCCTGCTGCGCGCCCAGGGCATCCCGGCCGCCCTGTGCTACCAGCGCCTGACCGAGGACGACGGCTCGGCCCCGCTGGTCCACGGGCTCGTCGCCGTCCGGCTGCCCGGCGCCGCGGCCTGGTCCCGGATCGACCCGCGCGGCAACAAGCCCGGCGTGGACGCGCGGTTCGACCTCGAACGGGAGCGGCTCGCCTTCCCGGTCCGCCCGGAGCTCGGCGAGGCCGACTACCCCGGGCTGTACGCCGCCCCGCACCCCGCCGTGCTCACGGCGCTCCGGGAGTCCGCGGACCGGCCGGAGCTGTGGCGGAACCTGCCGACCGCTCTGTGACCCCCTCGGCCGGTACGGGTCCCCGTACCGCCACCAGCGCGTGCAGCGCGGCGGCCGCGAGCTGCAGGACGGCGATCCCGAGCAGCAGCGTCCAGGGCGGCGCGGCGGCGGCCAGCCCCACGAGGGCGGCGCCCGTCGAAGCCGCCGTGATCTTCAGTCCCGCCCCCAGCGTGAACACCTGGGGCCGCACCGCCGCCGGGGAGTGCTCCGAGCGGATCCGCAGCGTGGCCGTCAGCAACGGCCCGTCGCAGACGCCGGCCACCGCGAACGCCGCCGCCGTCACCGCCACCGACGGCGTGAACGCCGCCACCGCGAGGGCGACCCCGGTCCCCGCCATGCCCCAGCGGGCCAGCCGGCCCGGCGCCACGCCCGTCATCCGGCCCAGCGTCAGGGACCCGGCCAGCGCACCCGCCGCGAAGGCCGTCATCAGCACCCCGCCCGCGCCCGGACTGCCGAGCCCGGTCGCCAGCAGCACCGACGTGGTGGTCAGCGACCCGATGCCGACGAAGGCCAGGGTCGTCGCCGAGGTGATCGCCCTCAGCTCCCGGACCCGCCACAGGGCTGCCAGCCCCGCCCCCAGCCCGGCCCGGGGCGCGTCCGGGGAGGGGCCCGCGCCGGGGTCCGCGTACGGCAGGGAGGCCGCGAGCACCGCCGCCAGCGCCGCGGAGGCCGCCAGTACCGCCATCGCGGGCCCGGCCGAGAGCACCGCCCCGACCACGCTGACCGCCGCGGGGGCGGTGACCGCCGCCGCGTTGTAGGTGGAGGCGTCCCAGCCGTACGCCCGGTCCCGCGCCGGACCCGCCGGCAGCAGCCCCGCGACCAGGCTGGAGAGCCCACCGGTCACCACCGGCCCGCAGGTCCCGCCGACCACCGCCACCAGGAGCACCACGGGCGCCGGGGCCCGCCCCAGCAGCACCGACAGCGCCGCCACCGCCACGGTGAACCCCGCCAGCGCGCCCGCGTAGAACAGCCGGGGCCGCCGGGCCCGGGCCGCGGCGGTCCCCGCCAGCGGCGCGGCCAGCACGTGCGGCGCCATCCAGGCGGTCAGCACGAACGCCCCGTGAGCGGCGCTGCCGGTGCGCTCCACGGCCAGCAGCACCACCGCCATGCCCATGCCCTCGGACGCGAAGCGCGCGGCCAGGGCCGCCGCCAGATACCGCCCGAACCCGCCCATCGGCGAACCCCCTCCGCGTTGGGTAACGTGTTAAGCGGAAAAGACGTTACGTCAGACGGGTGCAGGACGAAAGGATCCGTGCATGGCGGACCGGCAGGACCCGGGCGGCGGCTTCGAGGCGGCCCGGCGGACGATCGAGCTGGCCGAGGCGGTCCGCGCGGACCCGGCACTGCCGCGCGCCGCCCTGGCGGAACTGCTGGCCCGGCACGGGGAGCGCCCGGAGGAACTCGCCCCGGAGGTCTTCACGGAAGCGGACGCGGACGAACTGCGCGCCGCGGTGCGGCGCATGGCGGAGGTCCTCGCCGAGACCGACGAGGACCGCGCGGCCGGGGCCATCAACGCCCTGCTGGAGGAGTGCGCCACCCGGCCCCGGCTGACCCGGCACGACGGCCATCCCTGGCACCTGCACGTGGACCGGGGCGACGGGGCGCAGTGGGGGGACTGGTTCCTCGCCTCCGGCGCCCTCGCCCTCGCCCAGCTGCTGACGGGGCACGGGCGCCTCGCCTGGGGTGCCTGCGCCGCGGCCGGCTGCGGCCGGCTCTACCTGGGCACCGGCACCGGAAGCGCCCGGCGCCACTGCACCCCGGCCTGCGCCACGCGCGCCCGGGTCGCCGCCCACCGGCGCCGCAAGCGCGCGGCCGGGACGGGCCCGGGGGAGCGGGAGGAGCCGGGGCCCGGGGTCAGTTCGCCTCGCGCTCCTTGACCTGCGCGGCCGTCGGGGCGGTGCCGCCGAGGTGGGCCGGGAGCCACCAGGAGTCCTCCGGACCCTGCGGCTTGGCCGGGTAGGCGCTCTGCGCCGCGTCCAGCAGCTCCTGGACGCGCTCGCGCAGGCGGCGGGTGATGGCGCCCGCGAACTGGTCCTTGGGCGCCTCGATCGGCTCGCCGACGCGCATGGTCACCGGGATGTGGCTGCGCTTGAGGTTCTTCGGGCGCCCCTTGGTCCACAGCCGCTGCGTGCCCCACAGGGCCACCGGGATCAGCGGGACCCCGGCCTCCTGCGCCATCCGGGCCGCACCCGACTTGAAGCTCTTGAGGGTGAACGACTGCGAGATCGTCGCCTCCGGGAACACCCCGATGATCTCGCCGGAGCGCAGCGAGTCCAGGGCGTGCTGGTACGCGGTCTCACCCTGCTGGCGGTCCACCGGGATGTGCTTCATCGCGCGCATCAGCGGGCCCGAGACCTTGTGCCGGAACACCGACTCCTTGGCCATGAAGCGGACCAGCCGCTTCTGCGGGCGCGCCGTCAGGCCGGCGAAGATGAAGTCGAGGTAGCCGATGTGGTTCGACACCAGGACCGCCCCGCCTTTGCGCGGGATGTTCTCGGTGCCCTTCATGTCGATCCGGATGTCCAGCGCACGGAAGAGGGTGTGCGCGGCACCGATCACCGGGGGGTATACGAGCTCAGCCATGATGGGGAGACCCCGCTTTCTGCCTGGGGAGGTGCTCCCGGCCGGAAGTTACGGCAGCGTAGGTACGCGGCCATGGGGATCGTGCCCCAAACGCGGCCCGCTGGCCAGCCCAGACGCCCGCGCCGGGCGAGATTCTCGTCACGCGGGGAATGCCGCGCGCCGGACGGGTGCTCGGACCAGGGTACGTACATGCGAACAGGACGGACGGGAGCGGGTGTGCGCGGGCACGGAGAAGGTACGCGGCCGCCGGGCGGGCAGGGGCCCCTCGGGGCCGCCGAGCTGGGCCGGGAGCCGGGGGAGCGGGCCAGCCTGGTCCAGTTCTCCACCGCCTTCTGCCAGCCCTGCCGGGCCACCCGCAGGATCCTCGCCGAAGTCGCCGAAATGGTGGACGGCGTCGAGCACATCGAAATCGACGCCGAGCGCAACCTCGAACTCGTGCGCGCCCTCGGCATCGAGAAGACCCCCACCGTCCTCGTCCTGGACGCCGCCGGGCGCGTCGTGCGGCGTGCGGCCGGGCTGCCGCGCAAGGCCGACGTGATCGCCGCCCTGGGGGCGGCGGTGTGACGGACGCGCCGGTACGCGCGCCCGCACGCAGCGTGACGCGCCTGACATCTGCCCGCTGCGGCTTGACTGTGTACGCGTGAGATCGACAGGCTGGCCGCATGCGGTATGAACTCCTGCTTTACGGGCGGCTCCACGTGGACCTCGTCCGCCACGCGAGCGCGCGCTGTCGGGACAGCTGAAGGCCCCGGCCCAGGCCACCCTGCCCCGACCCCCCAGCGCGCCCGCGACCCCGCGGGAGTAAGGAAGCACATCCCGATGACGGCTCCGACGGCCCCGCCCGTACCCTTCGGCTCCGCCGGCGACCCCCTGCCCGGCTCCCCCGACCTGCTCCGCTCCGTCTTCCGGCGGCACGCCGCGGGTGTGGCGGTGATCACCGCCGCGACCGGGGGCCGGCCCGTGGGCTTCACCGCGACCTCGCTGAACTCCGTCTCCGCGGACCCGCCGCTGCTCTCGTTCACCATCGGCACCGGCGCCTCCAGCTGGCCCGCGGTGCGCGACAGCGAGTACCTCGGCGTCCACATACTCGGGGAGCACCAGCGGGAGCTGGCCGGCCTCTTCGCGCGCAGCGGCGCCGACCGCTTCGGGGCGCAGACCGAGTGGGCCCCCGGCCCGCACGGCGTGCCGCTGCTCGGCGGGGTGCTGGCGTGGCTGGTGTGCCGGGTGGCGGCGCGGGTTCCGGCCGGGGCGCACCGGGTGGTCATCGCCGAGGCGGTGGCGGGCGACCCGGCCGGGGAGGGCCGCCCCCTGCTGTACCACCAAGGGCGCTTCAACGCGTTGCGGGACTGAATCGTCCCTGCTGGGGCGGGTTCGGGCGGCGTTGGACAGATCACAGTTCAGCGGCCTTGCAACCGGGGAAGACCCACTGTGTACTGACGAGTAACATTCCCTTCGGAGCGCGGGCCGCCCCGACCGGGACCCGCCCTACAAGGCGCCTATGCTGCCTGCACAAGGCGGTTTCAGAAAAAGACGATGCGGTAGGAGAGCCGGCGTGAGCCTGAGGATCGTTGTCTGTGTGAAGTACGTGCCCGACGCCACCGGTGACCGGCACTTCGCCGATGACCTGACCGTCGACCGCGACGACGTCGACGGTCTGCTGTCGGAGCTCGACGAGTACGCCGTCGAGCAGGCGCTGCAGATCGCCGACGAGGCGGACGACGCCGAGATCACCGTTCTGACGGTGGGCCCCGAGGACGCCAAGGACGCGCTGCGCAAGGCGCTGTCGATGGGCGCCGACAAGGCCGTCCACGTCGAGGACGACGACCTGCACGGCACCGACGTCATCGGTACCTCGCTGGTCCTCGCGAAGGCGATCGAGAAGGCCGGCTACGACCTGGTCATCACCGGCATGGCGTCGACCGACGGCACCATGGGTGTCCTCCCGGCGATCCTGGCCGAGCGCCTGGGCGTCCCGCAGGTCACCCTGCTCTCCGAGGTCAAGGTCGAGGACGGCACCGTCACGGGCCGCCGCGACGGCGACTCCGCGAGCGAGCAGCTGGAGGCCTCCCTCCCGGCCGTCGTCTCGGTGACGGACCAGTCGGGCGAGGCCCGCTACCCGTCCTTCAAGGGCATCATGGCCGCCAAGAAGAAGCCGGTGGAGTCCTGGGACCTGTCGGACCTGGACCTGGAGGCCGAAGAGGTCGGCCTCGAGGGCGCCTACACCGCCGTCGACTCCGCGGCCCAGCGTCCGGCCCGCACCGCCGGCACGATCGTCAAGGACGAGGGCGAGGGCGGCAAGCAGCTGGCCGAGTTCCTGGCCGGCCAGAAGTTCATCTAAGAGCTTCGGTCACCCCTCTCAAGCCCCCAGACACTTCGCAAAGCAGGAGAGCAGTCACATGGCTGAAGTTCTCGTCTACGTCGACCACGTGGACGGTGCCGTCCGCAAGCCCACCCTGGAGCTGCTGACGCTGGCCCGCCGCGTCGGCGAGCCCGTCGCCGTCGCCCTGGGCGCCGGTGCCGAGGCCACCGCGGCCGTGCTCGCCGAGCACGGTGCCGTCAAGGTCCTCACCGCCGACGCCCCCGAGTTCACCGAGTACCTCGTCGTACCGAAGGTGGACGCGCTGCAGGCCGCGTACGAGGCCGTCTCCCCGGCCGCCGTGCTCGTCCCGTCCTCCGCCGAGGGCAAGGAGATCGCCGCGCGCCTCGCCGTGCGCATCGGCTCCGGCATCATCACCGACGCCATCGACCTGGAGGCCGGTGACGAGGGTCCGGTCGCGACCCAGGCCGCCTTCGCCGCGTCGTTCACCACCAAGTCCCGCGTGTCCAAGGGCACCCCGGTCATCACCGTGAAGCCGAACTCGGCCCCGGTCGAGGCCGCCCCGGCCGCCGGTGCCGTCGAGGCGCTCGCCGTCACCTTCGGCGCCCTGGCCACCGGCACCAAGGTCGTCTCCCGCACCCCGCGCGAGTCGACGGGCCGCCCCGAGCTGACCGAGGCCGCGATCGTGGTCTCCGGCGGCCGCGGCGTCAACGGCGCCGAGAACTTCGCGATCATCGAGGAGCTCGCGGACTCCCTCGGTGCCGCCGTCGGCGCCTCGCGCGCCGCCGTCGACGCCGGCTGGTACCCGCACTCCAACCAGGTCGGCCAGACCGGCAAGTCGGTCTCCCCGCAGCTGTACATCGCCTCCGGCATCTCCGGCGCGATCCAGCACCGGGCCGGCATGCAGACCTCGAAGACCATCGTGGCCATCAACAAGGACGCCGAGGCCCCGATCTTCGACCTGGTCGACTACGGCGTGGTCGGCGACCTCTTCGCGGTCGTCCCGCAGCTGACGGGCGAGATCAAGGCGCGCAAGGGCTGAATTTCCGCGCCCGGTCGCTGACCTGCGCATCTCTTGGCCTACGGGGCCGTGTGGTGATTGTCACCGCACGGCCCCGAGTCGTTTGTCCCAGGCGGTGGAGGGACCATTGACTGAGCGGAACCCCGTGACTAAATTCTGCTATGCGGATCTAAGCTTCCGTGAAGCGGAAAAGAGGAGAGTGCACGATGGGTCAGCAGGAGAAGGTGGCGACGAGCCTCGCAGGCGCGGTCAGCGAGGGCATCAGCGCCTCCCTGGCGCCGGTGGACGCGGAACTCGCGCGCCACTACCCGGGCGACCCCGGCACCCGCCAGCCCATCCACACCGTCTACGTACCCGGTGACGTCTTCACGGCCGACACCATCCGCTCCTGGGGCGACCAGGCCCTCGCCGCCATGGACGAGCACGCCCCGGACGCCGCCACCTTCGCCAAGGTACTCGGCATCCCCGACGAGCTGGCCGTACCGGTCTACGACCGCGTCCGCGCCAAGCTCGCCACCGAGCCCATCGAGGACCTCCGCGTCGACTTCGAGGACGGCTTCGGCGTCCGCTCCGACGAGGAGGAGGACCAGGCCGCGGCCCGCGCCGCCCGCCTGATCTCCGAGGCCTACTCCAACGGCACCAACGCCCCCTACATGGGCATCCGCATGAAGTGCATGGAGTCCAACGTCCGCGACCGCGGCATCCGCACCACCGACGTCTTCCTCTCCGGACTGCTCGCCCACGGCGGCCTCCCGGAGAACCTGGTCCTGACCCTGCCCAAGGTCACCTACGCGGAGCAGGTCACCGCGTTCGTCGAGCTGCTGGAGGCCTTCGAGTCGACCCGCGGCCTGCGCGCCGGCCGGCTCGGCTTCGAGATCCAGATCGAGACCAGCCAGTCCATCCTGGCCTCCGACGGCACCGCCACCGTGGCCCGGATGATCGAGGCCTCGAAGGGCCGCGCCACCGGCCTGCACTACGGCACCTTCGACTACAGCGCCTGCGTCGGCGTCTCCGCCGCCTACCAGGCCAGCGACCACCCTGCCGCCGACCACGCGAAGGCGATCATGCAGGTCGCCGCGGCCGGCACCGGCGTACGCGTCTCCGACGGCTCGACGAACGTGCTGCCCATCGGCACCACCGAGAAGGTCCACGAGGGCTGGAAGCTGCACTACGGCCTGACCCGCCGGGCCCTCGCCCGCGCCTACTACCAGGGCTGGGACATGCACCCGGCGCACCTGCCGACCCGCTACGCGGCCGTCTTCACCTTCTACCGCGAGGGCCTGGAGGCCGCTGCCGCGCGCCTGAAGGCGTACGTGGCCAAGATCGAGGGCGACGTCATGGACGAGCCCGCCACCGCGAAGGCCCTGGCCGGCTACCTGGTCCGCGGCCTCGACTGCGGCGCCGTCGGCGCCGAGGAGGTCACCGCCCTCACCGGCCTGACCCGCGCCGAACTGGACGCCTTCGCCATCCCGCGCCGCTCGGCGACCCTGACGGCGACGGCCTGATCCACCCGGCCCGCCCGGCCCGGCCCGGAGTCACCCGAGCCGGGCCGTCGGCAGGATCCAGCACCGCAGGGTGCCGTCGTCCCCGGCGGAGGCCAGCAGACTCCCGTCGGGGGAGAAGGCGACCCCGCGGACGGCGCCGGTGTGCCCGGTCAGCGGGAGGTCGGTGACGGGCTCGCCGGTGTCGGTGTCCCAGAGCTGCACGGTGCCGTCGGCGCTCGCGCTGGCCAGCCGGTGGCCCTGCGGGGAGAAGGCGAGGTCGTGGACGGGGCCGGCGTGCCCGGAGAGGCGGCGGCCGGGGGTGCCGGGGGCGAGGACCTCCCAGAGCAGGACGTGCCCGTCGGTGTCGCCGGTGGCCAGCAGGTGGCCGTCGGCGGAGAAGGCCATGGCGGCGACGCCGCTCAGATGGCCCTTCAGTTCCAGGCCGCCTCCTGCCATGGCAGCCGGATCCCACAGCACCACCCGCTCACCCGTGGCTGCGGCCAGTAGGCTCCACTCCGGCGCGGCTGCGAGCGCGTACACGTCCGAGATCCCGTCCGGAACGTGCGCGGCGGCCGTGTTCAGCACGGACACCCGTCCCTCCGGACCGATCGCGGCCACCGGGGCGATGGCGCCGCAGAACGCGACGTGCTGCACCAGCGACAGGGGACGGCCGAGTGGCAGGCCCGGGGTCCACAGCGAGGCAGGCCCGCCGTCTGCCGGGAAGTCCAGTCCCCAGAGAGCCATGCCGCCGGGCGTGGGCAGGGACTCGGGTAGCTGGGTGTGTGACGCCGGATCCCAGGAGAGGACCCGGTGATCCGCGGTACGGACGAGGAGGCGGTCGCCGTCCGGGGAGAAGGCCAGTCGGCGCAGGGCGACCCCGGTCTCGGATGACGAGGGAGGCAGGGCCACCGCCTGATCTCCGCGCAGGGCCGCGTCGAGGGCCCGTGCTGCGAGCAGCGGGGAAGGCGAGGGCTCCTCGGTGAGCTCCTCCCGGTACACCACCAGGGTGTCGGCCTCGCCGCAGAGAGCGAGCATCCGGCCGTCAGGGGAGATGGCCAAGCGGTCGAACGGACCCTGGTGCCCCGCCAAGGGCGGCCCCAGGAGCGCTCCGGTCCCGGGATCCCAGAGCCGTACGGTGCCCCGGTTGGCGATGGTCGCAAGCAGACGGCTGTCTCGTGAGAACGCCATGGTGGCCCCGTTGCCGGCCGCCTCGGGAAGCCTGTGCGCGACTGTGCTGGTCGCGGTGGACCACAGCAGAGTTTCCTTGTCATAGGTCGTGGCCAGCACGGCACCGTCAGGAGAGAACGCGGCGCCCACCGGCCCATCGATCTTCTTTATGAGGGGTCTGCCGACGCTCGCACCGCCCGTGAGATCCCACAGGTGCAGCATGCTCTGGGTCCTGAGCGCGGCCAGGATGCCGCCGTCAGGGCGGCAGAACATCGCCTGAACCTCGCCGATCAGGGGCGATGCGGTCGGTTCGCCGGTCACCGTGTCCCATCGGCGGACGATCTCTTCGTCGGCAGTGACCAGCGTCCGGCCGTCCGCCGCGAAGACGACCAGGTCGACGGGGTTGTCGTGACCGTGCAGGGGAGATCCCACCGACTTGAGGGTTGCGGTGTTCCACAGCGTCACACCACCCCCGTCGTCTCCGACGGCCAAGAGGTGGCCGCTCGGAGAGAATGCGACGGTATAGGCAACGCAATCGGCTTCCAGCTCGCCGACGGCCACCCCTCGGACGGGATCCCACAGTTGGACCACTCCCTTGTGGTCGTGTTCCCCGGATACGGCGAGGAGCCGGCCGTCGGGAGAGAAGGCCGCGCACCAGTTGTTGTCCGCCCGCAAGGTGAGCACGTGAGCCAGTGTGAAGTTGCGCCCACTGGCGGGGAGGGGTGTGGGCAAGACCGCCGCAGCCACTGGGGAACGCCGGAGCGGCGCCAGGGCGGCCAGGTCGCGCCAGCGGCGGCGCCAGGGTTCCAGTTCGGGGGAGTTGTGCGGCGGGACCGGGCGTTCCTGGCCGAACTCGTCGTAGGAGTGCAGGATCCGGACCAGGCCCATCAGGCCGTCCAGCCCGGGCAGGCGGTCCCCACGGAAGGCGTCGCTCTGGGTGGACACCGGAAGCCGGATCCCGGTCTTGGACTTCGCCGCACGCGTGGCGAGTTCGCGGTACGACCGGTTGCCGCGGTCGAGCCGCAGCCGGCGTAAGTCCGCCGCGAACGCCTTCAGTTCTTCGTCGAATGCACGCACGCCGTTCATCACCGCACAGGTTAGGGCCGGGCACGACGCTCCGCCGGACGATTCCGAACAGTGCCGGTCAGTGGCGGTGTCCGGCGGTGTCCGGGGGCGGTACGGGTTCGTTCGGCGGAGGCGGCGAGAGGGGGCGGGCGGCGCTGCAATCGGGGCATGACCACAGCCCCGGACACCGATCCGCCCCTCCTCACCCTGCACGCCGCCGTCGTGCTCCTCGGCGCCCTGTTCGCCGGGTTCGTCGCCGGCGGGCTGAGTTACCTCGGCGGGGTGCCGGTGCCGCTGGCCGTGCTCGCCGGGCTCACCGTCGCCGGCGGGGCCGTGCAGGGGTTGCGCGGGCTCATCCGGTGACCGGCGGGAGTTCGCCCGAGCCGCGCGGGACGAGGCGGGTGGGGAGTTCGATGCGGGCCGGGGGCAGGGCGGTGCCCGCCAGGCGCTGGAAGAGGCGGTCCGTGGCCACCCGGCCCAGGGCCGCCGGGTCCTGCGCGACCACCGTGACGCCCGGTCGCAGCAGGTCGGCGAGCTCGAAGTCGTCGAAGCCGACCAGCGCCACCGGCCGGGGCAGCGCCGCGAGGACCCGTACGACGGTGACGGTGACCCGGTTGTTGCCGGCGAAGACGGCGGTGACCGGTTCCGGGCCGGCCAGCATCGCGCCGGCCGCCGCCGTCACCCGTTCCGGGGCGGTCGACCCGAGGGACACCCAGGACTCCGAGACCGGGAGGCCCGCCCGGGCCATCGCCTCGCGGTAGCCGCGCAGGCGTTCCGTCGCCGTGTGGATGCGGGGGTGGTCGCCGATGAACCCGATCCTGCGGTGCCCGGCCGCGATCAGGTGCGCCACCCCGTCCCGGGCGCCGCCGAAGCTGTCCGACAGGACGACGTCCGCCTGGATCCCGCCCGCCGGACGGTCCACGAACACGGTGGCCACCCCGGCCCGGATCTCCGGCTCCAGGTAGCGGTGGTCGTCCCCGGCGGGGATCACGATCAGCCCGTCCACCCGCCGGGCGCACAGCGCGAGCGCCAGTTCCCGCTCGCGTTCCGGGTCCTCGGCGCTGGAGCCGTTGATGAGCAGGGCTCCGTGGGCGCGCGCCACCTCCTCCACGGCCCGGTTGAGCGGACCGTAGAAGGGGTCGGCGAGGTCCTCCAGGACCAGGCCCACGGTGGCGGTGCGCCCCTTGCGGAGGACCCGCGCGCTGTCGTTGCGCCGGAAGCCGAGCTCCTCGATGGCCTCCTGGACCCGCCGCTCGGTGTCCGGGGTCACCCCCGGCTCGCCGTTGACGACCCGCGAGACCGTCTTCAGGCCGACGCCCGCCCGGGCCGCCACGTCCTTCATGGTCGGCCGGTTGCCGTAGCGGGGCTCGGACGGGTGGCGGGTCTGCGGCACGGCGGGGAATCCTCCGGAAGTGGGGGTGGCGGGCGGCTGTGGTCCCGGCTCCGCCCCCGAGCATAAGCACTCGGCCGACGGGCGGGTTTCCATGGCAGGGTGGGGCGGGCAAGCCACCGGGGGGCTTCGGAGGCGAGCCACAGGGAGAGGGGTAGACGTGATTGTCTGGATCAACGGCACTTTCGGAGCCGGGAAGACCAGCACGGCCCGTGAACTGGCCGGACTCCTTCCGGACAGCAGCCTGTACGACCCGGAGCTCATCGGCGACGCGCTGCGCCGGCTGCTGCCGCCCAAACGCCTCGCCGAGGTCGACGACTACCAGGACCTCCCGAGCTGGCGGCGGCTGGTCGTGGACACGGCGGCCGCGATGCTGGCGGAGCTGGGCGGGGTCCTGGTCGTGCCGATGACGCTGCTGCGGCAGGAGTACCGCGACGAGATCTTCGGCGGCCTCGCGGCGCGCCGGATCCCGGTGCGGCACGTGCTGCTCGCCCCGGAGGAAACGATCCTGCGAGAGCGCATCGCCACCCGTCGGGAGCCGGGGGCGCCGGAGGTGGTGGACGTACGGGTCCGCCAGTGGGCGTACGACCACATCCCGGTCTACCGGCAGGCCCTCGGCTGGCTCAGCGCCGACGCGCACCTCGTCGACAACGGCCGCCTGACGGTACGGGAGACCGCGCAGCGCATCGCCGACGCCGTCCGCACCGGCACGGCGGCGGTCTGCGACATCGTGCAGACCCCGGAGCCGACGCGGGAGACGGTGGCGGCGGGGGTGCTGCTCTTCGACGACCGGGACCGGGTCCTCCTGGTGGATCCGACGTACAAGCCGGGCTGGGAGTTCCCGGGCGGCGTGGTCGAGCCGGGCGAGGCCCCGGCACGGGCCGGCGTACGGGAGGTGGCCGAGGAACTGGGCCTGACGCTGGAGCAGGTTCCCGGGCTGCTCGTGGTCGACTGGGAGCCGCCCCGCTCCCCGGCGTACGGCGGGCTGCGGCTGCTGTTCGACGGCGGACGGCTGGCGGAGCCGGAGATCGCGCGGCTGCGGCTGCCCGGCCCGGAACTGCGCGCCTGGCGGTTCGTCACCGAGTCCGAGGCGGCCGGCCTGCTGCCGCCGCAGCGCTTCGAACGGCTGCGCTGGGCCCTGCGCGCCCGCGAGCGCGGCATGCCGCTCTACCTGGAGTCGGGCCGCCCCACCCCCTGACGCGGCCCGGACCCCGGTCCGGCGCACCGGGGTCCGGCCGGGCCCGGGCCTTGCTCAGGCCGCGGCCGCCCGCGCCGCCTCGTCGAGGGCCTTCGCGGTGTCCTCGGTCCAGGGGTCGCCGTGGCCGAAGCAGGCCACGGACGGGGCGAGTGCGGCCAGCCGGCCGAAGGAGGCGACCGCCCCGGCCCGGTCCACGTTGAAGACGCCCAGCATCACCCGGCCGACGCCCGCCACGCAGTCCCCCGTGAACAGGACGCCGTGCGCGGGCAGGTGCACGCCGATGCTGCCCGGCGTGTGTCCCGGGGCGTGGACCACCACCGCCCCGCCGCCGAAGTCCAGCACCTCGCCGTCCTCCAGCTCCCGGTCGACCCGGGTCGGCGGTGCCTCGGGGGCCGTCAGCCCGTGCGCGTAGAGCGGGACTTCCCAGTCCAGCAGCACCGGCTCCGGGACCGGCTGCTCGCCGCGCACCACCGGGGCGTCCAGCCGGTGCGCCAGCACCCGGGCGCCCCACCGGTCGGCGAGTTCGCCGGCGCTGCCGACGTGGTCGCGGTGGCAGTGCGTCAGGACGATCCGCTCCAGCCGCCCGGGCTCCAGCCCGAGGGACCGTATCGCCCCCTCGACGACGTCGGCGGAGCCGGCCTGCCCGGCGTCGATCAGGGTGAGGGCCCCGCCGTCCTGCCACAGGTAGGCCTGGCCGATGGCGAAGCGCAGCATGTGGAGCCGGTCCGGGATGACTTCTACGAGATCCATGTCCATGACGGCGACCGTAGGCGCCCGGGCCTGCGCAGGGCATCAGACTTCGCCGGGAGCGGAGTACGCCCAGGGCGCAGTGCGCCCTGGGCGTAGGGGAGGGGACGCCGGGGCCGGCGTCAGGTCAGGCGGTCAGGCGGTCAGGCGGACTTGGACGCCGCGTAGTTCACCAGGAAGAGGGCCTCGGCGACCGACAGCCGCTCCAGCTCCTCCGGGGAGACGCTCTCGTTCACCGCGTGGATCTGCGCCTCCGGCTCGCTGAGCCCGATGAGCAGCATCTCCGCCCGCGGGTACAGGGACGTCAGCGTGTTGCACAGCGGGATGGACCCGCCCATGCCGCTGATCTGCATCTCCTGGCCGTCGTACGCCTCGCTGAGGGCCGCCGCCATCGACGCGTACGCCGGGCTGCTCGTGTCCGCCTGGAAGGGCTGGCCCTGACCGACGACCTCCAGCTCCAGCTTCGCCTTCCACGGGGTGTGCGCCACCAGGTGCGCCTCCAGCAGCTTGATGGCCTCGGCGGTGTCCACGCCCGGCGGCACGCGCAGGCTGATCAGCGCGCCCGCGCTCGCGTGCACCGAGGGGGTCGCGCCGACCACGGGCGGGCAGTCGATGCCGAGCACGGTGACGGCGGGACGGGCCCACAGCCGGTCGGCGATGGTGCCCTCGCCGATCAGTTCGACGCCGTCCAGCACCTTCGCGTCGGCGCGGAAGTCGGCCTCCGGGTACTGCAGGCCCTCCCACACCGCGTCCGAGGCGAGACCGTCCACGGTCGTCGAACCGTCCTCGGCGCGCAGCGAGTCCAGCAGCCGGATCAGCGCGGCGAGCGCGTCCGGGGCGACACCGCCGAACATGCCCGAGTGCAGGTTGCCGCCCAGGGTGTCGAGCTTGACCTTGACGAGGGTCATCCCGCGCAGGGTGGCCGTCACCGTCGGCAGGCCGAGGCGGAAGTTGCCCGCGTCGCCGATGACGATGGTGTCGGCGGCCAGCAGCTCCGGGTTGGCCTCGGCGTACTGCTGGAGGCCGCCGGTGCCCTGCTCCTCCGAACCCTCGACGATCACCTTCACGTTCACCGGCACCCCGCCGTTGGCCTTCAGGGCGCGCAGCGCGAGCAGGTGCATGATGAAGCCGCCCTTGCAGTCCGCGGCACCGCGCCCGTACCAGCGGCCGTCGCGCTCGGTCAGCTCGAAGGCCGGGGAGATCCAGGCGGCGTCGTCCAGCGGCGGCTGCACGTCGTAGTGCGCGTACAGCAGGACGGTCGGGGCGCCCTCGGGGCCGGGCAGGAACCCGTACACGGACTGGGTGCCGTCCGGGGTGTCGAGCAGGGCCACGTCCTGGAAGCCCTCGGCGCGCAGTGCGTCGGCCACCCAGTTCGCCGCGGCCTGGCTCTCGCTCTGCGGGAACTGGGCCCAGTCCGCGACCGACTGGAAGGCCACCAGCTCGGTCAGCTCCGTCTTGGCGCGGGGCATGAGCGAGGCGACGGTCTCGGCGATCGGATTCTGGGACATGGGCACGCTCCTCGTGGGTGCGACGTTGTTGTGGGTGCCGGGGTACGGCGAATGCAAGGCGAAAGACTGTCACGATCCTCGCACAGAGGGACGAGGCGGCGGCTCGCCGTAGGATTTCCACGGCATCGGAGCAACCGGGTGATCAGGAGCAGCAGCACATCGTGAGCAGCGACGACGACGTGAACGGCGCAAGCGCAGAGCAGGCCGGCCGGCCGGCGGGAGAGGGCGTCCCGGCCCAGACGCCCGGGGAGCGGCCCGCGGAGACGGCCGAGGGGGCGGCCGCCGGGGACGCCGCGGAGGTGTGGGACGTCGTCGTGGTCGGCGCCGGACCCGCCGGGGCCTCGGCGGCGTACGCCGCGGCATCGGCGGGCCGGAGCGTCCTGCTGCTGGAGAAGGCCGAGCTGCCCCGGTACAAGACCTGCGGCGGCGGCATCATCGGCCCCTCGCGCGACGCCCTCCCGCCGGGCTTCGTGCTGCCCCTCCAGGACCGCATCCACGCCGTCACCTTCTCCCTGGACGGCAGGCTGGCCCGGACCCGGCGCTCGAAGAACATGCTGTTCGGGCTCATCAACCGGCCGGAGTTCGACGCGGGGCTGGTCGCGGAGGCGGAGAAGGCCGGCGCGACCCTGCGTACGGGCACGGCCGTGTCCCGGGTCGAGCAGCACGGCGCGGCAGTGCCGGACCGCCGCACGGTCGCCGTGGTGCTCGCGGACGGCGAGACCGTTCTGGCCCGGGCCGTGGTCGGCGCCGACGGCAGCGCCAGCCGGATCGGCGCCCACGTGGGCGTGGAGATGGACCAGGTGGACCTCGGCCTGGAGGCCGAGATCCCGGTACCGGAGACGGTGGCCGAGGACTGGAAGGGCCGTGTCCTGATCGACTGGGGCCCGATGCCCGGCAGTTACGGCTGGGTCTTCCCCAAGGGCGACACGCTCACCGTCGGGGTCATCTCGGCGAAGGGCGAAGGGGCGGCGACCAAGCGGTACCTCGACGACTTCATCGCCCGGCTGGGCCTGGCCGGTTTCGAGCCGGCCGTCTCCTCCGGCCACCTGACCCGCTGCCGGAAGCCGGACTCCCCGCTCTCGCGCGGCCGGGTGCTGGTGGCGGGTGACGCGGCGGGCCTGCTGGAGCCGTGGACGCGGGAGGGCATCTCCTTCGCGCTGCGCTCGGGGCGGCTCGCGGGGGAGTGGGCGGTCAAGGTCTCGGAGGCGCAGGACGCGGTGGACGCGCGCCGGCAGGCGCTCAACTACGCCTTCGCGGTCAAGGCCGGACTGGGCGTGGAGATGGCCGTCGGCAAGCGGATGCTGACCGTCTTCGAATCCCGGCCGGGGCTGTTCCACGCGGCGCTCACGGGTCTGCGGCCGGCCTGGCTGGCCTTCGCCCGCATCACCCGGGGTTCGACGACGCTGCCCGACCTGGTCCGTGCGCACCCGCTGGCGCGCAGGGCCCTGCACCTGCTGGACGACCGTCAGGCGCGCGCCGGCCGCCGCGGGTAGCGGCGGCAGCGACCCGGCCGCGGAGCGCCGGTTCCCCGCGGGGGGCCGGCGCTCCGCCGCGTCCGGGGGCGGGGGCCGGTAGGGGACCGGCAGGCCTGTGGGGGGCCGGGTGGGCGGTGGGGGCGTTCAGCGCGACACCGTGATCCGGAAGACGGGGTGGTCCCCGGCGGCCGTCCGGAGTTCGGCGTCGGTGGACCGGGCGGTGACGCCCTGGAAGAACCGGTTGACCTCCCAGCCCCACTTCTCCAGGTAGGCCCGCAGCACGACGGCCTTCTCCGCCGGGTCGGTCAGTTCCTCGGCGGTGAAGGCGCGGACCTTGCGGCCCACGCGCAGTTCACCGCCGCCCGCCACGCGCATGTTGCGCACCCACTGGGAGTGGCCGCGGGCCGAGACGAGGTACTGCTCGCCCTCGAAGCGGTGCGGGTTGACGGGGATGCGCTGCATCTGCCCGGAGGTGCGGCCGCGGACCGACAGCTCGGCGGTGCCGGCCAGGCTGATGCCGAGGCGGGCGAGCTTGCCGAAGAGGGCGTTGAAGCGGACGGCGAAGGGGCCGGCCTGGACGTAGTAGGGGGCGGGCGCGTTCATGGGGGCCTCCGGGGTACGGTGATCCAATCCGAGAGCACTGCTCTCGCTTGAGATCAGTGTGCACGGATCGGCGCGCCAAAACAAGAGCGGTGCTCTCTGTTGTGATTAGTGCTCTCATTTTTGTGCACTGCTCCGAAACCGTGGCACACTGACCCGCATGAGCACCGTGCGTGGAGCCAGGGAACGGGCCCGTATCGAGGTCACCGCCGCCATCAAGGACGAGGCGCGCCGCATGCTCGCGGCCGAGGGCGCCGCCAAACTCTCCCTGCGGGCCGTCGCCCGCGAGCTGGGCATGGTCTCCTCGGCCCTCTACCGCTACTTCCCCAGCCGCGACGAGCTGCTCACCGCGCTGATCATCGACGCCTACGACAGCCTCGGCGCCGCCGCCGAAGCCGCCGACGCCACCGCCCGTGCGGCCGGCTCCGCCCCCCGCGCCCGCTGGACGGCGGTCTGCGGAGCCGTCCGCGGCTGGGCGCTGGCCCACCCGCACGAATACGCCCTGATCTACGGCTCCCCGGTCCCCGGCTACACCGCCCCGCTCGACACCGTCGGCCCCGCCTCCCGGGTGGCCAACGTCCTCATCGGCATCCTCCGCACCGCCTACGAGGGCCGCGGCCTCGCCCTGCCGCCCCTGCCCGACGCCCTGCGCCCCGAAGCCGCCCGGATGACCGCCGACTTCGCCGAAGGACTGCCCCCCGCGGTGACGGCCGCCCTGGTCGCAGCCTGCGCGCACCTCGTCGGCCTCGTCTCCTTCGAGCTGTTCGGCCAGTTCAACCGGGTCGTCGAAGAGCGGGACGCCTTCTTCGCGCACGCCGCCGGACAACTGGCGCACGCGGTCGGACTGCCCGCCGCATGAGCGGGCCCGGACCCCGGTGACACCTCGCTCGTCAGTTCTTCACACCAATCCGGGTGGTTCGCCCTTCACCGGGTTTCCGCGCGCCTAGTGTTCCTCGGGTCCCCGCCCCCTGCCGCAGCCGGAGGAACAGCCCCGTGGCTCCCGCCCGTGCACTGAAGGCCCTGTACGCCGTCGCCGTGATCGTGCTGCTCGCAGCGCCGGCGCCGGCCGTACCCGCCTCCGCGAGACAGACGGAGCCGTCGGCGGCTCCCGCCCCCCGGATACCCGGCGTGCGCGGCCTGGAGATCGCGGTCCCCGCCTACGCCGGGGCCGGTGCCCCCATGCTGACCGCCCTCACCGCCACCACCCCGGCCGCCTCCGTGGTCGTCCTCAACCCCGGCAACGGCGACGCCCCCTTCGACGGCCCCTGGCGGGCCCGCGCCGACGCCCTGCGCGCCGGCACCACCGCCACCGGCGAGAAGACCAAGGTCCTCGGCTACGTCCACACCGACCACGGCAACCGGGACCTCGCGGCCGTCAAGGCCTCCATCGACAACTACCTGCGCCCCTCGGACGGCGAGGACGACGAGGGCGACGAAGACGACGAGGACGCGGCAGACGACGAGGGCGGCCGGGGCGGCGGGCTCCACGTCGACGGCATCTTCTTCGACGTCGTCAGCCGCGACTGCGGCCCCGGCAACGCCACCCGCGACCACTACGCCGCCCTGCGCCGCTACGTGCAGGAGGCCATGCACGCCGCCGACCCGGACGTCGACGACCTCGTCGTCAACAACCCGGGCACCGCCATCGCCGACTGCTACCTCGAACCGGGCCACCGCACGGCGGACGTCTTCGTCACCTACGAGGACACCTACGCCGCCTACACCGCGGGCGGCTGGCAGGGGAACGTCTTCGACGCCCGCGGGGGCTACCGCCCGGGCGCGGACCTCGACCCGGACGGCACCGCGTTCTGGCACCTCGTCCACGGGGTCCCGGACGGCGCCGCGATGCGCACCACGCTCCGCACCGCCTTCGACCGGGGCGCCGGGTACGCCTACGCGACGGGCGCCACCATGCCCAACCCCTGGAACACCAGCCCCTCCTGGAAGTACCGCACCCAGACCGCCTACGCGGCCACCCTGGGCGGCGCGGATCCGTCCGCCTGACCCCGCTACCGCTGCGGCGTGCCGAAGGGGCCGCCGGGCGCGAAGGCGCGGGCGGCGAACCGGCCGGCGACGAGGCGGTGCGCCTCCGGGGAGGGGTGGAGGCCGTCGGGGAGCGGGAGCGCGTCGAAGTCGGCCCCGCCGTAGAGGTCCAGCCCGTCCAGGTGGTGGAGTTCCGGGTCGTCCGCCGCGCGCTCCCGCACGATGCGGGCCAGTTCCTCCCGGACGACCCGGAGGGTCAGCTTGCCCGCGGCCGTCTCCGCCGGGTCTCCCGCCGCCCTGAACCGGAGCCGGCCCTCGGCGAGTTCGGAGTAGTCGGGGGCGGTGGGCCCCGGGGTGTCCTCGTGGATCGGGCAGAGGATCGGCGAGACGACCAGCAGCGGCGTTCCGGGGTGCCCCTCGCGGACGGTGTCGAGGAAGCCGTGCACCGCGGGGCCGAAGGCGCGCAGCCGCATCAGATCGTGGTTGACCAGGTTGATGCCGATCTTGACGCTGATCAGGTCGGCCGGGGCGTCCCGCAGGGTGCGCGCGGTGAACGGGTCCAGCAGGGCGTTGCCGCCCAGGCCCAGGTTGACCAGCTCCACCCCGCCGAGGGAGGCGGCCAGGGCCGGCCAGGTCGTGCTGGGGCTCGCCGCGTCGGAGCCGTGGCTGATCGAACTGCCGTGGTGCAGCCACACCCTGCGGCCCCGGTCGGGGACGGGTTCGACGGGGGCGTCGGTGCGCAGCGCCACCAGTTCGGTGACCTCGTTGTGCGGCAGCCAGATCTCGACGTCCTTGACCCGGTCGGGCAGTCCGGCGAAGCGGACCGTGCCGACCGGGCCGGGGGTCCGCTCCGCCGACCCGGTGGCCATGTCGACGGTCAGGACGTGCCCGCCGCTCACCGGGCCCTGGCCGGCGAGCCGGCCGTCGACCAGCAGGTCGTACAGCCCCTCGGGGCGCGGCGGGGCACCCCGGTAGGCCGTCCTGGTGCGTACGGCGTCCAGTTCGACGGCGGTCGCCCGGGTGCGGAACACCACCCGCACCCCCGAGGGCTGCGCCTCCGCCATCGCCAGCTGCCCGTCGGGGCACTGGGCGCGGGCCCGGGCGGGCAGCCGGTGCGGCAGCAGCCCGAGCGCGGTGCGTTCCACCTCCAGGGCGCCGCGCAGGAAGCGCTCTTCGACCGGGGTGGTGATCCAGCCGGGGGAGCCGGAGGAGCCGGAGGCGGCGGGAGGGGTGAGGGAGGCCATGGTGCCCACCCTGCCAAGCCGCTCCCCGGCCCGCACGCGCATTTCCGGGCGCCGTCCCCGCGTCAGATGCCCGCCGTCTCCTGCCACAGCCGGGCCAGGGACTCGTCCCCGCGCACGCCCGGACCGGCGAGCGGGAGCCGGTTCCACAGGGCCGCGTACAGCCAGGAGGCCTCCCCGGTCACCTCGCAGTCCGGCTCCTCACCGGTGTCGCCCCGCACCGTGCGGGCCGGCTCCTTCGACAGGTGGACCGTCCAGACCGCGCCCGTGTCCGCCGCCCGGACCCGCAGTACCCGGGGCTCCTCGGTCCGCACCCGGCTCCTCGGCCGGGCGTGGAAGCCGGTCAGCAGCTCGTCCACCCCGTCCTCCGCGAACTCCGGGGCCACCGCGGAGAAGGCGAGGCCCCGCGCCGACTCGGCGTCGAAGCGGTGCACGGCCGTCTCGTGCGCCTGCCGCCGGGCCCAGAACGCCAGCGGCGACGGCGGTGCCGTCGGCAGGAAGGTGAAGCAGGCCAGGTCCTCGGACGCCCCGGCCAGGGTCCGGACCAGCTCGGCGTGCCCCTCCCGGAACCAGGCCAGCAGCTCCGCCCCGGCCAGTTCCGGCGGCTCCGGGAACGGCACCCGCTCCACCAGGGCGTCCCGCACGAACCCGGCGGCCCAGCGGTGCACCGCACCGGTGTGCCGCAGCAGGTCGGCCACCCGCCACTCGGGGCAGGTGGGCACGGGGGCGTCCGTACCGGCGAGTTCGGCCTGATCGGCGAGCAGCTCGCCCTCCCGGGCCAGGGTCTCCACGTATGCGGTGATCTTCATGGCGCGAGTCTGCCAGCCGCCCCCGACACAATGGGAGGGTGGACGGAGAACTCTCGCCGCACGGAGAACGCCTGCCGGACGGGGCACCGCCGGACGGGGCACTGCCGGACGGGGAGCCGGCGCACGGGGAACCGGCGCACGGGGAGCTGTTCCCGCGCGAGCGGACCGAGATCGCACCCGGCGCCGTGCACCTGCCCGACTGGCTCGGGCCCCGGCGCCAGCGGGCGCTGCTGGCCGCCTGCCGGGAGTGGGCCCGGCCGCCCGCGGGACTGCGTACCGTACGCACCCCCGGGGGCGGGACGATGACCGCCCGGCAGGTGTGCCTGGGCCTGCACTGGTACCCGTACGCCTACGCGCGCACCGCGGTCGACGGGGACGGGGCGCCGGTCAAGCCGATGCCCGCCTGGCTCGCCGGGCTGGGCCGGGACGCCGTCACCGCCGCCTACGGGACGCCCCCGCCGCCCGCGGAGGCCTACGACATCGCCCTGGTCAACTTCTACGACGGGGACTCCAGGATGGGCATGCACCGCGACGCCGAGGAGCGGTCCGGGGCCCCGGTGGTCTCGCTCAGCCTGGGCGACTCCTGCGTCTTCCGCTTCGGCAACACCGCCTCGCGGGGCCGCCCGTACCGGGACGTCGAGCTGCGCAGCGGAGACCTGTTCGTCTTCGGCGGCCCGAGCCGGCTCGCCTACCACGGGGTGCCGAAGGTGCTGCCGGGCAGCGGCCCGCCGGGGCTGGGCCTGACGGGCCGCCTCAACATCACCCTGCGGGTCGGCGGCCTCGGAGCGCAGCCGGGGCGAGGGGCGGCCCCCGATCATGCGAGGATCCCCTCATGAACGGCAACGGGGCCCCGCTGGGGGCGGGGGACGAGACCACAGCGTCGGCGGCGTCCGCGCGGACCAGGCTGGAGCGCGGCCGCGGCGCACTCGGCCCGGCGCTGGAGCTCGTCCACACCGGCCGGGCCCCGACCCGGGCGGTCCTCACCGCCGAGCTGGGCGTCACGCGGGCCACCGCCGGAGCCGTGGCCGCCGAGCTGGAGGCGCTCGGCCTGATCCGCGTCGACTCCCGGCCCGGCGGCGCCGGCGGCACCCAGGGCCGGCCCTCGCACCGGCTCGCCGTCGACGAGAACGGCCCCGTGGCGCTGGCCGCGCAGGTCCACCCCGACGGCTTCCGGGCTGCCCTGGTCGGCCTCGGCGGGCGCATCGTGGCCACCGCACCCGGCAAGCTCACCGTCTCCGCCGACCCCGCGCAGGTGCTCGGCGCGGTCGTCGACGCGGGTGCCCGGCTGCTCGCCGAGTCCGGGCGGCGCTGCGTCGGCGCGGGCCTGGCGGTGCCCTCGGCGGTCGCGGAGCCCGAGGGGACGGCCCTGAACCCGCTGCACCTGGCCTGGCCGCCCGGCTCCCCGGTGCGGGACATCTTCGCCGAGCGCGTGAAGGCGGCCGGCATCGACGGCCCGGCCCTGACCGGCAACGACGTCAACCTCGCCGCCCTCGCCGAGCACCGGCACGGCGCCGGCCGCAGCGCCCAGCACCTGCTCTGCGTGGCCACCGGACACCGCGGGGTGGGCGGGGCACTGGTCCTCGACGGCCGGCTGCACAGCGGTAGCGCGGGCCTGGCCCTGGAGGTCGGCCACCTCACCGTGAACCCGGAGGGGCGGGCCTGCCACTGCGGCAGCCGGGGCTGCCTGGACGTGGAGGCGGACCCGCTGGCCTTCCTCACCGCGGCCGGCCGCACGCCCGGCCCCGAGGTGTCGCTGCTGGCGCAGGCCCGCGACCTGCTGCGCGCCGAGTACGCGCAGCCGTCGGTCCGGGCTGCCGCCGAGGAGCTCATCGACCGGCTCGGGCTGGGCCTGGCGGGCCTGGTCAACATCCTGAACCCGGACCGGATCATCCTCGGCGGACTGCACCGGGAGCTGCTCCACGCCGACCCGGAGCGGCTGCGCGCGGTGGTCGCCGACCGCAGCCTGTGGGGGCGCAGCGGGGGCGTGCCGATCCTGCCGTGCACCCTCGACCACAACAGCCTGGTCGGGGCGGCGGAGCTGGCGTGGCAGCCCGTGCTGGACGACCCGCTGGGGACGCTGGGCGCGGCGGCCTGAGCCCCGCGGCGGCCTGAGTCCCGCGGGGGCCGGGGCGGCCGGCGGGGGAGTCAGCCGGGCCTGGCGCCGACCGCGGCCGACGCCGGCACGCCCGTCGCGACGGCCTGTGCGTCGACGGCGGTGAGCACCGGGCGGGTGGGTTTCCGTACGGTCTTCCGCACGCCGATGCTGACGGTGCGCGCGGGCGCCACCGGTGCGGGGGCCGCCCGCAGGGAGAACCAGACCACCTTGCCGGGGCCGTCCGGCCGCTGCCGGGCCCCCCAGGCCTCGCTGACCGCCTCGACGAGCGCCAGGCCGCGCCCGGAGGTCTCCAGGTCGCCTGCCGCGCGGCGGACGGGCAGCCGCGGATCGCTGTCGTGGACGGACACGGTCAGCCGTCCCAGGCGGAGTTCGATCTCGACCGTGCACACCTTGTCCGGCTGCGCATGGCGGTGGACGTTGCTGAGCAGCTCCGTCACGCCGAGCGCAGCCCGGTCTATGAGCGGGTCGAGCTGCCAGTGGCGCAATTGCGCGGAAACGATTCTGCGGACCTGGCCGATCCGCGAGGGCAGGGCCTGCAGTTCGACGACGCAGTGCCTGCGGGAATGACTGATCACGGCTGCGACTCCCCGACATCATCGTTACGGGTGCTGCACCCTCGGTGACGCAATCACCAGGGTCACCCACGGTGGCGCCGTGTGCAACCGAACGCCCGGGTACGGCACCGAAAGCGATCCGCATGGAAACCCAAAGTCATCATTTGCGCAGGTGAGGGGGGTACATTGCGAAAGGAGGGGGCTTTGGAAACGACAAAGGAGCAAGGCGCATGAGCACCACCGGCACCACCGGTACACCGGCCTCGAACACGGCCGGGAGCACGGCGACGACGGTCGACATCGACCGCAGCGACGACGGCTACCGGGCCTGGCTCAAGGAGGCCGTCCGCAAGGTCCAGGCGGACGCCAACCGCTCCGCCGACACGCACCTGCTGCGCTTCCCGCTGCCCGAGGCGTGGGGCATCGACCTCTACCTGAAGGACGAGTCCACCCACCCGACGGGCTCCCTCAAGCACCGCCTCGCGCGCTCGCTCTTCCTCTACGCCCTCTGCAACGGCTGGATCCGGCCCGGCCGCCCGGTCATCGAGGCCTCCAGCGGCTCCACCGCGGTCTCCGAGGCGTACTTCGCCAAGCTGATCGGCGTCCCGTTCATCGCGGTCATGCCGCGGACCACCAGCCGCGAGAAGTGCCGGCTCATCGAATTCCACGGCGGCGCATGCCACTTCGTCGACGACCCGATGAAGATGTACGAGGAGTCCGCCGACCTGGCCGCCCGCACCGGCGGCCACTACATGGACCAGTTCACCTACGCCGAGCGCGCCACCGACTGGCGCGGCAACAACAACATCGCCGAGTCGATGTACCAGCAGCTGCGCCTGGAGCGCTACCCCGAGCCCGCGTGGATCGTGGCGACCGCCGGCACCGGCGGCACCTCCGCCACCATCGCCCGCTACGTCCACTACATGCAGTACGACACCCGCGTCTGCGTCCCGGACCCGGAGAACTCCTGTTTCTTCGACGGCTGGACCAACAACGACCCGCACGCGAGCAGCGACTGCGGCTCCCGCATCGAGGGCATCGGCCGGCCCCGGATGGAGCCCAGCTTCGTCCCCGGTGCCGTCGACCGCATGATGAAGGTGCCGGACGCGGCGTCCGTCGCCGCCTGCCGCGCCCTCGAACAGGCCATAGGGCGCAAGGCGGGAGGCTCCACCGGCACCGGCCTGTGGAGCGCCCTGAAGATCGTCTCCGAGATGGTGGCGGAGGGCCGCGGGGGCAGCGTCGTGACCCTGCTCTGCGACCCGGGCGACCGCTACCTCGACAAGTACTACTCGGACGAGTGGCTCGCCGCCCAGGGCCTCGACATCGCCCCGTACGCCAAGACGATCCGGACCCTGCTGGAGACCGGCGACTGGCGCGAGCCCGAGGCCTGATCCGGAAGGGCGGCCTAGGGGGTTGTGCGCGCCGAGAGGCGGGCGTCCAGGGCGCGCACCGCGGTACGGAAGGACCGGCCGAGGCCCGGGCGGGCCGCGGCCAGTGCCAGCCGGAAGGGGGCCGGGCCGTCGGCGGCGAAGGTCCAGCGGACGAGGGCCCCGGCGCCGTCCGGCCCCGGGGCCAGCAGCCACTCCTCCACCAGGGCGCTCACGCCGGGCACGTTGGTCTCGTCGACCCGGTAGGCGTAGCGCAGCCCGGGATCGGCGGCCACCACCGTCTCCCGGAACCGGACCCCGCCCATCAGTCGTACCTCCCGACCCGTCCCGCCGCCGGTCGGCCGGGCCAGGGTGACCGCGCCGAACCAGGCGGGCCAGCCCGTCACCTCGTCCGCGAGCGCCCGGTACACGGCTTCGGGCGGGGCCGAGGTCCGGGCCGTGAAGGCCGGCCGGACCGGGGCCCGCTCGATGAAGTCCAGCTCCACGGGGCGGAGTCGGCGGGCCATGGCGTTACCCCCTGGGGGAGAGTGCGGCGCGGGCGCGGGTGCGCGCCGCGCACACCATAGCTGACCATTCGTCAGGAAGCCCTGCCGGGTGGTGGATCAGCACGACGCCGGCAGGGCCGGCAGGTCCTCCGGGAACAGCAGCGTGAGCTCGTCCGTACCCGGGTCGGCCAGCTGCGCGACCCGGCCCGCGTGCCGCTCCACCATCGCCTCGAAGGTCTGGCGCGCGGTCCGGCCGTTGCCGAAGGCCGGGCCCTTGGGCAGCTCCGTGAAGTACTTGAGCAGCGCCTCCCCGGTGCCCTCCCCGAGCCGGTACTCGTGCTCCTCCGCCTGCTGCTCCACGATCCGCAGCAGCTCCTGCGGACCGTAGTCCCCGAAGGTGATGGTGCGGGAGAACCGCGAGGCCACACCCGGGTTGACCGTCAGGAAGCGCTCCATCTCCTCCGTGTACCCGGCGACGATCACCACCACCGCGTCCCGGTGGTCCTCCATCAGCTTCACCAGCGTGTCGATGGCCTCGCGCCCGAAGTCCCGGCCCGAGTCCTCGGGGGCCAGCGCGTACGCCTCGTCGATGAACAGCACCCCGCCCCGTGCCCGGTCGAAGGCCTCCTGCGTACGGATCGCCGTGGACCCGATGTGCTCGCCGACCAGGTCCACCCGCGACACCTCCACCAGGTGGCCGCGCTCCAGCACCCCGAGCGAGGCCAGGATCTCCCCGTACAGCCGGGCGACGGTGGTCTTGCCCGTGCCGGGGGAGCCCGTGAAGACCAGGTGCCGGCGCACCGAGGCCGCCTTCAGGCCCGCCTGCTGCCGCCTGCGCCCCACCTCGATCATGTCGGTGAGGGCCCGCACCTCGCGCTTGACGCTGTCCAGCCCGACCAGCGCGTCGAGCTGACCCAGCACCTCGCCCGAGCCGCGCGACCCTGCCGCCGGGGCCGCCGGGGCGGGCGCCCCGGCCGGTTCGGGGCCGTCCGCCGGCCGCGCGGCCGGCACCCCCTGCGCGGGCCGCTCCGCGGGATCCTGCCCGGCCGTGGCCCTGCGCGGGCCCGCACTGCCGGGCCGAGCCCCCGCGAGGGAGGCGCCCGCCGCCCGCGCCGCCGGGCCCGTACCGCCCTCGTCGCCGGTGCAGCCCTCGGCGTGCGGGCCGTCCTCCGCGAACTCGTACCCCCCGCGCGCGCAGCGCTCGGTGTGGCACCGGGACAGGGTGGTGCGGCAGCCGTCGATGACGTGGAAGCCGAAGCCGGAACTGCCCGTCACCCGGCAGGCCGTGAAGGTGCCCCGGCCGCCCGCCGACACGTAGAACCCGGCTTCGGCGGCGGAGGTGACGGTGCACCGCTCCAGGACCGGATCGGCGCCCTTGGTGACGATCACGCCCGTCTGCACGGCGTCGATGGTGCAGTTGGCGAGGGTGCCGCCGCTGCCGTGGTCGCGGAACCAGGCCCCGGTGCCCGCCTCCCGGATCCGGCAGTCGTCGAGCTGGGCGCTCGCCCCGTCGCTCACCGAGACGGCCGTGTTGCGCACCTGCGAGAGGTCGCTGTCGACCACGTCCACCCGGGAGCCCCGGTCCAGCACGAACAGCGCGTCCGGCACGTCGTGCACCCGGCAGGAGTCCAGCGAGGCGGTGGCCCCGTCGCTGACCCACACCGCCGGGTAGTCGCCCGTGCTGTCGTGGATCTCGCAGGACTCCGCGTCGACCCGGGTGCCCGGATCCCACACCGACAGGCCGTTGCGCCCGAACCGGCGCACCGTGGTGCGGCTGAGGGTGAGGACCGAACGGGCGCGCAGGTCGACGGCGTTCTCCGGCACGTCGTGGATGTCGCAGCCGGCGAGGGTGAGCACCGCGTCGGTGTCGAGGGTGACCCCGTCGGCGGACGTGCGGTGCACCGCGCAGTCGGTCAGCCGGGCGGCGGCGCGCGCGGAGACCTGCACACCGGTGCCCTTGACCTCGTACACCTCGCAGCCCAGCGCCTCCAGCCCCGAGCCCTCGCCGGTGACCGTGATGCCCGCGCCGACCGCGTGGTGGATGCGGCAGCGCTCCAGGCGGGGATGCCCGCCGCGGACCGAGACCCCGGCCTGCCCGGCGACGACCACCTCGCACTCCTCGAACACCCCGCCACCTCCGTCCAGGACGGAGATCCCGACCCCGGCCGGGTTCTCCACCGTGCACCGGCGCACCAGGGGCCGGGCCCTGCCGCGCACCTCGATCCCGGACGCCGAACGGGTGTGCACGCGCAGGTCGGTGAGCTCGGGGGAGCCCTCCTCGACCAGCAGCGCGGGCGCCGCCCGGTCCGCCCCCTCCAGGTACAGGTCCTGGACCACGGCGGAGGCGCGCACGGTCAGCGCGACCCCGTCGAGCGGGGCGATGCGCACCGAGCCGGCCGCGGCCCCCTCGGGCCCGCGCAGGGTGACGGCATGACGCAGCACCAGGTTCTCCCGGTAGGTGCCGGGGGCGATGGACAGCACGTCCCCGTCGCCCGCGGCGGCGAGCGCGGCGGTCAGCGTCGGATACTCCCCGGAACGCCGCCGCCACCGCGAGGCCCCGCCGTGCGTCACCTGGACCGTGCCCTGAGCCATCGTGCTGTCGCGCCCCCACCCTGGTACTCGCGCTGCCGGACCTGCGGAAGCGACGGAAGAGACTGGAGCGACCCGGCCTCCGGCTCCACGGTAGCGCGCGCGGGGCCGGTGAGCGGCCAGGTCAGCTGCCTGCGCCCGCCCGGCCCCAGTCCGGCCCCGCCGCCGCCCAGGCGCGGTCCAGACGCGTGTACCGCCGATGCACGAGCCGGCGTACGACCAGCCGCCGGACCGTCTCGGCCAGCGCGGCCGCGGTGAGTGCGGCGGCCAGGCCCGCTGCACCCGCGTGGAACGAGGCGGCGGCGGGGTCGAGCGGCTGCCCCACGAGGCGGCCCCGGACGTCGGTCCATATCCGGAACCGGTCGCCGGCCCGCGGCGGTTCCTCCGCCGCCGGGACCGTGCCCTGGTGGCTGCTGCCGTCGGGCGCGGTCCAGGCGGCCACGATCCGCGTCCGCTCGGGCGCCTGCCGCTGCGCGGACGGATCGGCGGCCGCCCCGGCGCCCGCGCCCGCGGGCCGGACCACCACCGCCGGGACCAGGTACCGCTCGTGCCGCTGCTCGACCGCGGCCCGCTGAAGCGTCCCGTCCACCTTGATCCCCGCCACCCAGCCGACGGCCGGGGCCACCAGCAGGACGCACACCAGCGCCGCGAACGCCACCCACGCCTCGAAGAGGTCGGTCGGCCTGCGCAGCGGATTGCGCCGCCAACGCCACACACCCATTGCTGTCCGCACGGTCCGGCTCCCCCTGCCCCATGCCCGGTCTACGTCTTCGTCTGCCGTCCTGAATGCTCCAACGGCCCCGCGCGGCCCGTTGGTTCCAGTGGATGCCACGAGCCCCTCGAAGGTGTTGTTCCGACGTCCTGCCGTGGTCAGCGGCGGGGTCGGTGCCTCCGTGCGTGCGGGATCTCCCCGTGGCGGCCGGGTCACTCCAGGACGCGCACCTCGTCGCCCACCCGGACCGTGCCCGTGACGACCGGCGCGAGCTGGCGTCCGAAGGCCAGCGACTTCCCGATCCGCCGGTGCCTGGCCAGCGTCTTCAGCGGCTCCCGCCCGCGCTCCGAGGTCCGCTGGTCGGTGGTGGTCACGATGCAGCGACCGCACTCGCGCACCCCGCGGAAGACCGCGTCGCCGATCGCGATGCGCCGCCAGCCGTCCTCGGCCCAGGGCTCGGCGGGACCCCCGACCACCAGATTGGGCCGGAAGCGGTTCATGGGCAGCGGGCCCTCCTCCGGATGGTCGCCCCGGGCGATCAGCTCGTTGAGGGCGTCCAGCGAGGCGCTGGTGGCCAGCAGCAGGGGGTAGGCGTCGGCGAGGCTGACGGTCTCCCCGGGCAGGGCGTAGTCGGGGTCCACCGGCCGGCGGACGGCCGGGTCGTCCAGGTGCACGAGGCGTGCGGGCTGGCCGAGGTAGGCAGTGAACCACTCGGCGGCGGCGGCCGCCGCGACCACCGTCTCGATCTTCTTGCCGAAGAGCACGACCGGCTCCAGCGGGCCGGGCTCCGGCACCTCCACGACGAGACCGGGCATGCCCGGTCCCGACAGCTCGACCCGTCCGCCCGGCAGCGGGCGTGCCGCGGCCAACGCGAGCCGCGCCTGCTGGCGTTGGGTGATCACTGCGCCCGTCATGTCGACCACGGCCCAGCGGCGGTCACCGGCCGGCCCCCAGGGCTCCACGACGATCTCGTCCGGAGCGGTCCCCGCCACCGACTTCACGGGGTGGACGTGGAGCGACTGGACGTACAAGTTCGACATGGGGGCATTGTGACAGCTGCCCCCGCCGGCCCCCCGGTGATCGCGTGCGGGATACGCGCCGTGCGGGACGCCGACGTCACCGACGGTGACCGCCGGGCCGGGTCAGTAGGCGCGCTGCTGGTACTGGCGGCCGTACGGGTCCTCGTACGAGGGGACGCCCGCCGCGGACGCCACCGGAGCCATGGGGGTCATCGGGGCCACGGGCGCCATCGGCCGCGGGGCCGCCGGACGCATGGCCTCGTACCCGGTGCCCATGGCCGCCGGACGGGGCTGCTGGGGCTGCGGCTGCGGCACGTACCCGGCGCGGGGCGCGATCTGCTGCTGCGGGATGTACGGGGCGGGCGCGTGCTGAAGCGGAACCGGCATCTGCTGCGGCTGCGGCATGGCCTGCTGCGGGTACCCGTACCCGTACGCGGGGGCCTGCGGCTGCGGTGCGGCGGGCGGCAGGGCGGGCATGGACGAGGCGAGGGCCGGCAGGAAACCACCGCTCGAGTAACCGGCACTGGGGGATTCGTAGGCGGCCGGAACGCGGATCGGGGCGATCTGCGGAGTACCCCGCTCGGCGACGAGGGAGTCGTAGATGGGGGTGTCCGGGAAGGAGGGCGCGGAGTAGTAACCGCCGCCATAAGTGGAGCGGGGGGAGGTCATGGGAGACAAGTTAAGCCCACGACTTCACCGGGTCTATAGCCAGGTGCCGCCAACACCGCGCTGACCTGCATATTCCCAGGTCAGCGCCACAGCTTTCACTTGACGTTCACCTGCACGATTCGTCACTTCCGCCCCGTCTTGGTGCTAGTCGTACTCACCGGTCGCCCCTTGCGCCCACCCGGTGCTGACGCAGCGTCACAAGACGGTGACCTCGGATGACGTCCCCTCAGGCGGGGGAATTGCCCGATTCCGCCACCGGCCGGCTTCAGGCGTCGCTCGGCCGGGCGTACGTACGGCCCTTCCAGGCGGCCCCCCGCCCGCGGTAGTGCTGGACGGCCGAGTCGACGGTCATCAGCAGGTAGAGCAGCGCGGTGACCGGCAGCAGCGGGGCGAGCAGCGCCGGCTGCCGGTAGTAGCGCAGCATCGGCAGGTACGTCGCCGCCATCAGCAGCCAGGCCAGCCCCCCGGCCCAGGCCGTGGCGGTGCCCACGGCCGAGGGCGGACCCGCCAGCCCCGCGAACAGGGCCGCCGGCGGGAGCAGGTACACCAGCGCAAGCCCCGCCACCGTTCCGGCCAGCAGCAGCGGCCGGTGGCGCAGTTGGGCGTACGCGCTGCGCGACACCATCCGCCACAGGTCCCCGAGGGCCGGGTACGGGCGCACGCTGTCCACCCGCTCCGCCAGCCCCAGCCAGATCCGCCCGCCGGAGCGCTGCACGGCCCGGGCGAGGGAGACGTCGTCGATGACGGCCTGCCGGATCGAGTCCGGGATGCCGGCGCGGACGGCCGCCCCGGTCCGCAGCAGGACGCAGCCGCCGGCCGCCGCGGCGGTCCGGGAGCCGGGGCGGTTGATCCGGCGGAAGGGGTACAGCTGCGCGAAGAAGTACACGAACGCGGGTACGACGAGCCGCTCCCAGAAGCCGGCCGTGCGCAGCCGGGCCATCTGGGAGACGAGGTCGAGGTCCGCGCCGGTCGCGGCGGCGACCAGCTCGCGCAGGCTGTCGGGCTCGTGCGCGATGTCGGCGTCGGTGAGCAGCAGGTACTCGGGCTCCCGGTGCGTGGCGGTGCGGGCGTACCCGATGCCGTGCCGCAGCGCCCAGAGCTTGCCGGTCCAGCCGGGCGGCGGGTCCCCGGGAGTGACGACGGCGAGGGGCAGGCCGGGCTGCTCGGCGGCCAGGCGGCGGGCGAGCGCGGCCGTGCCGTCGGTGCTGCCGTCGTCGACCAGGACGATCCGCGCCTCGCCGGGATAGTCCTGGGCGAGCAGCGAGGGCAGGCTCAGGGGCAGCACCCCGGCCTCGTCCCTGGCCGGGACGACGACGGCCACGGAGGGCCAGCGGGCGGGGGCGGTGCGCGGGGGGAGGCGGACGTCGGTGCGCCAGAACATGCCCTGGGCGAAGGTCAGCCAGAGCCAGGCGGCGAGGGACGCGCAGGCGGCGATGAGGAGGCCCATGGTGGCAGTGTCGCCGAAGCGGCGGGGCCTGTCCCGGTCTTCCGGGCGCGTCGGGCCGCGCGTCGGGGGGCGTCGGGACGCGCGGCGGGGCGGCGTCGGGACGAGGCGGGGCGGCGTCGGGTTTGCTCTGGGAGCGCGTCGGCGGGCCGCCGGGTGCGCGGCCGGGCGTGCGGCCGGGGCGGGTCCGCGGGGTGGGGGATCGCGGGCGGGACGGGCGCGTCGACTAAAGTGACCGGGTGAAGATCGCGCTCATGGACTCGGGAATCGGCCTCCTCGCTGCGGCCGCCGCGACGCGTCGGCTCCGGCCCGACGCTGATCTGCTGCTGTCCTCCGACCCCGACGGGATGCCCTGGGGCCCCCGTACGCCCGCCGACCTCACCGAGCGCGCCCGCGCCGTCGCCCGGGCCGCCGCAGCGCTCCGCCCGGACGCGCTGATCGTGGCCTGCAACACCGCTTCCGTGCACTCCCTGGAGACCCTGCGGGCCGAGCTGGAGCCCGGCATCCCCGTCATCGGCACCGTCCCGGCGATCAAGCCCGCCGCGGCCGCCGGCGGCCGGGTGGCCATCTGGGCCACCCCCGCCACCACGGGCAGCCCCTACCAGCGCGGGCTGATCCGCGACTTCGCCGCCGGGGCGCGCGTCACCGAGGTGCCCTGCCCCGGGCTCGCGGACGCCGTCGAGCACGGTGACGAGGACGCCGTCGCCCGTACCGTCGCCGCCGCCGCCGCGCTCACCCCGGCCGACGTGACGGACGTGGTCCTCGGCTGCACCCACTACGAGCTCGTCGAGGAGTCCATCCGGGCCGCCCTCGCCGTTCGCACCGGGGGAGCGGAGCTCGTCTACCACGGCTCCGCCGAGGCCGTCGCCGTGCAGGCGCTGCGCCGCATCGGCCTGGAACCCGCGCCCGGCCTGCCCCGCACCGGCGGGCTGACCGTGCTGCACAGCGGTCGGACCTCCACCCTCTCCGACGCCGCCCTCGGCTATGCCGAAGGCCGCCTGCTCGCCGAGCGGGAGCAGGCCCACCAGCACTGATGCGGCGGGCGGCAAAAGGCGGTTCCCGGCTCCGGTACGGGCTCGCATACTGGGCCCGTGATTGCCTATGCCAAGCACCTGCCGACCGGTGTCGTACCGGCAAGTGATGTGCGGACATGGGGCGTTGAGGGTTCCGGGCGCTGGCTCAAGCTACGGACCCCGGTCGTCTTCGCCCCTGGTGCGGGGAGTTGGTTCCTCGCCGTCCTGGTGACCGTCTCGCTGGTGCTGGTCCTCCGCGACGGGGGACCGGCCGCTCCGGTGGGCACGGCGTGGCGGTTCTATCCAGCGGCCGTGCTGCTGGTGGCCCTGCCCCTCTGGTACCGGTTCCTGCCCGGCGCGGCCGCGGCGGGCAGCGCCGTGCTGGTGGCGGAATCCGCCGTCGCGCTCCCGCGCGGCCCGGGCGCCGTCCTCGTCTGCCTGTCGGCCTCGTGGGCGCTGGCCGGGGCGCTGCTGCGGCTGTGGTCCCGGCGCGCGCAGGACCGGGCGGCCCTGGACGCGGCCGGGCCGGCCCGGTTCGCGCTCCCCGACCGGCTGCCGCCGGGTCAGGAGCGGCGCGGGAACACGCGGATCGTCGCCGGGGCCCTCGGGTGCCTGGCCGCCGTCGGGGTCCTCGTGGACGGTCTGGTCCAGGACCTGGGGACCGGCCCCGGGGACCTCCCGTACGACGCGGTCGGCCACCAGCGGATCTCCCTGGTCCTGCTGGTGCTCGGGAGCACCCTGTTGGGCCGGGGCTGGGCCGCCGACCTGGCCACCCGGCGGCTGTACGCGGGAGCCCAGCCCGTGCTGGTCGTCGGCGTGCGGATCTCCCCGTCGGGGCACTTCTGGCTGCTGCCGGACGCCGACGACACGGCGGGCCGGCCGCTGCTCTGCTACCGGCCGCGCGACCGGGACACCCTCAGGGGCGCGCGGCTGCTGGCCGCGGGGACGGAGGGGCTGCCGCGGGGCGGACTGCACGACGTCGACGCCCGCGCCGAACCCTTCGAGGCGCTGCTGTACGGGGTGCCGCGCGAGGGGGCCGAGGTGGTGCTGGAGTACGCGGTGCACGAGGGCCACGACAGCATCTCCAGCCGGGTAGCGGGCGTTCCCCTGCTGCCCCGCCGGCGGCACGGGCTGGGCCCGTGGAGCCCGGCCGGGACGTCCTACCAGGACACGGTCCGGGGCCGCCGGGAGCAGGAGCTGCAGCGCCGCCGGGAGACCGAGCGGCTCCGCACCCGGACCGCCAAGCGGGCCACGGCCTCCGGGACCGCCGGCACGACCGCGGCGGGCTGCGGCGGAGGCGGCGGAAGCTGCGGTGGCGACGGCTGCGGCGGAGGCGGCTGCGGAGGCTGCGGCTGCGGCTGACCCCCACCGGGCACGGGCCGGCACGGCACCACCGGGTACGGGCCGGCATGCCCTCCGCCCGGTATGGGCCCCTGCCGGGTGCGGGTCGGCACGCCCCCGCCCGGTACGGGCCGGCGTGGCCCCCGCCGGGTACGGGCCGATGCGGCCGCCCCGCTGCCCGGCCCGCCCACGGCCGCACGGGGCTGCCCGCGGCCCTGCGGGCCTACGACGCGGAGCGCCGCCGCAGTGCGCAGCGCGTGGCCCGCGGCTCCAGGGCCCTGCACCGCTTCGTGACCACCCGCCGCCCGGCCCTCCGCGACGCCCTGATCGGCCTCCTGGCCTAGGGGGTGTCCGCAAAGTCCCGCCTGCCCCGCGGCGCCCGGCACGCACTCTCGCCGCACCGGGCGAAAGCCCAAGTACGTCCAGTACGCGGGCTTCCGCCCGGCACGCCGAGAGCACGCACCGGACACCGCGGAGCCCGCCCTCCGGGGGGACGGCGCCACTTTGCGGACACCCCCTAGGACACGGGCCCCGCCGGGGCGATGCGCCGAGTGGCGCAGACGGGGTGGTGCGGAACCGGAACGTGGGTAGGCTCCTGCACATGACGGGTCACCCACCAGGCCCCCTCTGGGCGGGCCGGGCTTCCAACCGTGTGCAGTGGCTGCTGGCCGCGGCCGGTGCGGCCTGCCTGGCGCTGGGGGTGGAGCTGGCCGTCGACAACGCCTGGACCGCCGGGTTCGTACCGCTCCTCATGTCCGTGATCGGCTGCCTCGCGGTCGGGCTGCTCATCCTCTACGGCACCCTCGCCTTCGTCCACGTCGCGGTCACCGTCGACGCCGAGGCCCTGGAGGTGCGCTGCGGCCCCATGGGGCTGCCCCGGCGCAGGATCCGGCTCGCGGAGGTCGCCGCCGCGGAATTCCGCCCCCGCATCACCCCCCAGCAGTGGGGCGGCTGGGGCTACCGATGGCGCCCGGAGAAGGGCACCGCCGTCATCGTCCGGCGCGGCGAGGGAGTGGAGCTGCTCCTCGGCGACGGCAAGCTGTTCACGGTCACCGTCGACGACGCGGAGAACGCCGTCCGGGTCATCCGCACCCACCTGCGCGCCCTCGCGCGGTAGCGCGCGGCGCCTCCTTACCGGTCCTTGGGGCACGGGGACGTACACTCCGCCAGATGAGCAGCAGTGTCACCCGCGCCGCCGAGAGCGAGCCCTCGCAGCCCGCCGGACGAGCAGCGGCGGTCGCCCCGTCCGAAGCCGCCGCCTCCCCGAGCCGGGCGGAGCACAAGGCCGCCTGGCTGGTGCGCTCCGCCCTCGCCGGAGCCGCCGGGGTGCTGCTCTACCTCAGCTTCCCGCCCCGCCCCCTGTGGTGGCTGGCCCCCTTCGCCCTCGCCCTGCTCGCCGGCTGCCTGCGCGGCCGCCGGGCCCGGGCCGGCTTCGGGCTCGGCTTCCTCTTCGGGCTCGGCTTCCTGCTGCCGCTCCTCGTGTGGACCAGCGAGGGCGTCGGCCCGGTCCCCTGGATCGCCCTCGTCACCCTCGAAGCCCTGCTCATCGGCCTGACCTGCCTCGGCATCGCCCTCGTCAGCAAGCTGCCCGGATGGCCCCTGTGGGCCGCCGCCGTCTGGATCGCGGGCGAGGCCCTGCGCGCCCGGGCCCCCTTCGGCGGCTTCTCCTGGGGCAAGCTCGCCTTCGGGCAGGCCGACGGCGTCTTCACCCCGCTCGCCGCCGCCGGCGGCACCCCGCTGCTCTCCTTCGGCATCGCCCTGTGCGGCTTCGGCCTGTACGAGCTGCTGCGCACCGCCCGCAGCGACCCCCGGCGGGGCACCGCGGCCCTCGCCGCGCTCGCCGTCGCCGCCCCGGTTGGCGCGGCCCTCGCCGCCCGCCCGCTGGTCTCCGCGGCGGCCGAGGACGGCACGGCCGTCGCCGCCGTCATCCAGGGCAACGTGCCCCGCGCCGGCTTCGACTTCAACGCCCAGCGCCGCCAGGTCCTCGACAACCACGCGAACCGCACGATCCAGCTCGCCGAGGACGTCAAGGCCGGCCGCGCCGCCAAGCCGGACTTCGTCCTGTGGCCGGAGAACTCCTCCGACATCGACCCGTTCACCCAGCCCGACGCCCACGCCGTCATCGACAACGCGGTCAAGGCCGTCGGCGTGCCCACCGCGATCGGCTCGGTCCTCGCCCCCGAGACCGGCCCGCTGCGCAACACCATGATCCTGTGGGACCCGGTCAAGGGACCCACGGACACCTACGACAAGCGCAAGATCCAGCCCTTCGGCGAGCGCATCCCGATGCGCTCCTTCGTCCGCCTCTTCAGCTCCGACGTGGACCGGGTCCGCCGCGACTTCGGCCCCGGCAAGGAGCCCGGCGTCTTCGACATGGCGGGCACCGGCGTCGGCATGGTCACCTGCTACGAGGCCGCCTTCGACGACGCCGTACGCTCCACCGTGCGGGCGGGCGCCCAGGTCATCGCGGTGCCCAGCAACAACGCCACCTTCGGCCGGACCCAGATGACCTACCAGCAGCTGGCCATGGACCGGATCCGCGCCGTCGAGCACAGCCGCACCGTCCTCGTCCCCGTCACCAGCGGGGTCAGCGCCGTCATCCAGCCCGACGGAAAGGTCACGCAGCAGACGCGGATGTTCACCGCCGACGCCCTCGTCGCCGAGATCCCGCTGCGCTCCGGCCAGACCCCGGCCACCCGCCTGGGCCCGCTGCCCGAGTACGCGCTGCTCCTCGTCGCGGCCGGCGGGCTCGGCTGGGTGCTGACCCGCCGCCTTCGCGCCCGCCGGGCCGCATGACGACGGCCCCCGAGGCCGGGCCCCGTAGGGTCGGGGCATGACCACACCCGAGTACATCCGAGAGATCAGGGAGAGCGGCGCCGGCCACCGCCTGCTCCTGCTGCCCGGCGTCACCGCCGTCGTCTTCGACGACCGGGGCCGGGTGCTGCTCGGCCGCCGGGCCGACACCGGCAAGTGGTCCGTCGTCGGCGGGATCGCCGAGCCGGGCGAACAGCCCGCCGGGACGGCGGTGCGCGAGGTGTACGAGGAGACGGCCGTGCGGTGCGTCCCCGAGCGGGTGGTCCTCGTCCAGATGCTCGCACCGATCACCTACGCGAACGGCGACGTCTGCCAGTTCCAGGACATCACCTTCCGCTGCCGCGCCACCGGCGGAGAACCCCGCTCCGCTGACGGGGAGCTGCTGGAGGTCGCCTGGTTCGCACCGGACGCCCTGCCGCCGCTGGAGCACTTCGCCCTGGACCGCATCCGGCGCTCCCTGACGGAGGAGCCCACCTGGTTCGAGGCCCCCTCCGGGACCGTCTAACCCGCCGCCCGGCGGTAGAGCTCCAGCGCCGCCGCGCCCATGACCGCGCTGTAGGAGACGTCCGGGACCGTGCCGCCGCCCTCGTGGCCGCCCAGCACCCCGGCCAGCGCGCCGCCCGCCAGCCACGGGCTGCCGCTCGTTCCCCCGCTGAGGTCGGGGCAGTCGATCCGGCGCTGCGTGGACGAGAACAGGCCCGTCGCGTTCGAGCAGCGCAGCGGGGCCTCCTCGGAGCTGGGGTAGCCGACCACCGTCACCGTCACGTCCGCCGGCTGCCCGGCGGCCACCGGGAAGCCGCCGACCACGTTCTCCACGTTCCGCGTCCGCGCGCCGTCCTCGGGGGCGACCGTCGCGAAGGCGATGTCCGCGTCCGGGTCCTCCCCCTCGGCCCAGGCCGGGTCCGTGAACACCCCGGTCACCCGCCACAGCCCGTACGGGGCCTCGCCGTCCCGGTAGCCCGGGGCGAAGACCGTGGTGTCCGGACTGCCCAGGCAGTGCGCGGCGGTGGCGATCACGTCACGGCCCGCGCTGCGCACCACCGAGGCGGTGCAGAAGTGCCCGCCGTCCGTGCCGCCCGCGAACAGCGCACCCACCCGCGCCGACGCGGCGTCCGCGTCGGCGCGCACCGTCACGCCGAGCGGGGGCAGCGCCCCGGCCTCGGGGAGGTCCAGGCCCAGCAGGGCGGTCATCGAGGTCAGCGCGAGCAGGATCCGCGCCGCCCGCCGGGCACGGCGGCGGCCGGCCGGCCGGGTAGGGGTGCGAGTGATCATGCATCCGAGCCTCCCCGGCGAAACTGTGCCCGGAGCCCGGTGTTCCGTGTGAATCCGCTGTGAATGTCGGAACCCCCGAAGGCGAACCGGTCCCGGGCGGGCGGTTCCGGCGGAACCTCCGAGCCCGCCGGCGGAAGGCCCCGGTCTATGGACGCCGCGGCGGACTTCCCGTCCGGCTGTTGTGCACCGCGGTGCGTGATCGCCGGGCCCGCCCGCCCCTAGCCTCGCCGCAGGAGCACGAACGAGGGGCGGTACCGAGTGAACTGGCTCATCCACGACTACCGCGAGAGCGATCTCGCGGCGGTGGTCCATCTCATAGACACCACGGCCGAACTGGGCCAGGAGTCCGTCTTCTCGCTCGCCGAGTGCATCAGCGCGCTGACCGACCGGCAGCCCTGCGTCGTCGCCGTCCACCAGGGCGTCCCGATCGGCGCGGCCCTCGCCTGCGTGACCGGCGAGCGCGCCTGGGTGATGCGGATCGCGATCGCCTCCGGCTGGCGCGGCCGGGGACTGGCCAGCGCCCTCCTCGTCGAGCTGGAGCGGCGCCTGATCGCCGCCCGGGTGGGCCGGATCGCCTACGTCCTGCCCGAGGAGGACCTGCTCGGCGAGGGCCTCCTCAACGCCGGCTACACCCGGCAGCCGGCTGTCGCCTACTTCGAGAAGACCGAGCCCCTGCACGGACCCGCTGCGGGCCTCCTCGACGACCTCGGCGGCCGTTTCCTGCCCAACGACCTGTGGGCCAAGGTCGCCGGCATGGAGAAGGAGAAGGAGCTCATCGAACGGCGCGTGGTCCTCCCCCTCGCCGAACCGGAGCGGGCCGCCGCGCACGGGGTGCGGCCGCCCCGCGCGATCACCCTCTTCGGGCCGCCCGGCACCGGCAAGACCACCTTCGCCCGCGCCATCGCCTCCCGCCTGGGCTGGCCCTTCGTGGAGCTGCTGCCCTCCCGCCTCGCCGACGAGGGCAACCTGGCCGCCGCGCTGCGCGTCGCCTTCGCCCGGATCGCCGAGCTGGAACGGGTCCTCGTCTTCATCGACGAGGTCGAGGAGATCGCCCCCGTGCGCAGCGAGCCGGCGCAGCCGGGCGGCATCCACGGGGTGACGAACGAGCTGCTCAAGCTGATCCCCGGCTTCCGGGAGGGCGACGAACGGCTGCTGGTCTGCGCGACCAACTCCATCCGCTCCCTCGACCCGGCCTTCCTGCGGCCGGGCCGCTTCGACTACCTGATCCCCATCGGCACCCCCGACGCCGGGGCGCGCGCGGCGATCTGGTCGCGCTACACGGCCGGACGGACCGGCGTGGACGTGACGGCTCTGGTGGAGGCGACCGAGCTGTTCACCCCGGCCGACATCGAGCACGCCGCGCGGATCGCCGCACAGGTCTCCTTCGAACGGGACCTGGAGGCGGTCGGCGCGCGCGGGGCGGCGGCCGCGCAGCTCGGCGCGACCACGGAGGACTACCTCGCGGCCGTGGCGCAGTGCAGGCCGACGGTCACCCCCGCGATGACCGGCGAGTTCCAGGCCGACATCACCGCCCACGCGCGGTTCTGACCGACGGCCGCTCCCCAAGGACACCGTCCCCCGGTTGCGGCGGGGGACGGGAACGCGAAACGGCCCGCGGCCGCTCCCCAAAGCGGCCGCGGGCCTTCCGCGCGGACTCGGCATCCGTGCGGAACGGCCGCGTTCCGCGGGGTGTCACATGCCGGAACACGGCACGCAGGGGTGCCTGAGGGCGTCCTGCGCGCCCTCGTCTACGCCTTCGAGTCAACCAGCGCGGCCCCCGCCCGGGCTTCGGCCGGACGGCCACATCCGCCCCGGCCGGAAGTACGGCTCCGGGCCCCTGCCGCCGCGGCCGGACGGTGGGCTACGGTCGGGCCATGGGCTTCGTCGTCTTCATGACCCTGCCGGGACTCGCGCTGATCCTCACCGCGATGGCCTTCGCGGACCTCGCGCTCGTGCGCGCCGGCCGGGCCGGGCTGCTGCCCTGGCGGTGGAACGGCCGCCAGGGGCAGATCTCCTCCACCGGCTTCGAGCAGCTGCACGCCAGCTTCTCGCCGGGCAAGCAGAACGAGCTGAAGGAACGCCAGAGCGCCCTGGTGATGCGCGACGACGAGGAGGACGGCGCCCCGCCGCACTCCCGCGTCGACCTCGCCGGCGGACGCGCCGTCATCAGGCTGCCCGCTACCGGGGGCACCGGTAGGTGAACTCGGCCGCCGCCGTCCGCCGGACGGGCGAGATCAGCTGGAGCTCGGCCCGCGCCGGGTAGCTGCCCGTGCCCTGGAAGGTCCACAGCAGGTGCAGCGTGGCCTCCTTCCGCCCGGCCGGCACCCGTTCCGTGAGTTCCTCCGACCGGGTGCCGTCGCTGCGGACCCAGCGGTAGGTGAGGGTCCCCGGGCGTCCGTTGGTGCGTACGACGGCCACCACGTCGGCGGCCGCACCGCATCCGGGACCCCCCGGGTCGGTGGACACCGCCACCTCCCGCACCTCCACGGCCGGGCCGAACCGCTGCCAGGCCAGGTAGCCGAGCACCGCGGCCAGCACCAGGGCCGCCAGGGTGTACCGGCGCCAGCCCCCGCCGCGCCGCGCGGGCGGCCGCGGCCCGGGCACGGGCCCGGGCACCACGGGGAACGGCGGGGCCATGGCGGCCGTCACCCCCGGTCCGAACCGCAGCACGGAACCCTCGACCCGGTCGGGCGCGGCGTCCGCCGGGGGCGGCGGGCCGCTGAACCAGTGGCTGCCGAGCACGGTGGCGCTGTACTCGTCGTCGTCGGCGGGGTCCCGGGGGACGCGCGGGTCGTTCATCGCGGGACCTCCTGGTCCTGGCAGCGGTACAGCAGCGCGGAGGCGGAGGCCGAACCGTTCGCGGCGGCGGGCCTGGTGGTGACCCGGACTCCGCCGTAGCAGCCGTGGCCGCGGGCGAACGTGTGGGCCTGGACCACGGTGGCCTGCGAGCCGGCGTCGACGGTGAGGGTATCGGTGCCGTCGGGCACCGAGAAGGCCCCCTGCGAGGAGCCGAGGAACCACTCCACGACGACGGTGACCTTGCCGCTGCCCTGGGCCGCCAGGGAGACGGTCGCGTCGCCCCGGTAGACCCCGGGCCTGAGCGAGACGTCGAGCTTGGTCACCCGCAGCGTGGGGGAGGGCGTCGGGGTCGGCGAGTGGCTCACCGTCGGTTTCGGGGTCGGGCTCGGCGACGGGCTCCAGGTCGTCGAGTGCGAGGGGGTCGGGGTGGGCGTCGGTGTCGGCGTCGGGGACGCCGAGGCGCTCGGCGACGGGGACCCGGAGGGGCTCGGGGACGGCGAGTGCGGGGCGGACGGTCCGGGCGCGGGCGTGGCGGGCCCTGGCGTGGCCGGGCCCGTCGTGGCGAGGTCGCTGAGCGCCGAGGCCCCCGGCGGGGTGCCGGCCCCCGCGTCCGTCGTGAACACCAGCACCGCCCCCAGCACCAGTGCCAGACCCGTCGCCAGCCAGCCGCCGCGACCCGGAGCCCAGCCCGAGCCGCCGCCGACCGAGGTGGTGGCCACCGCGGTGGTGCCCGCCGCCGCCCCGGCCGCCGAGGGGAACAGCAGCGGCAGCAGGGCCGCCAGCGCGGCGAGCTTGCGCTGCCCGCGCTCCTCCCACTCGGGCCCGTACGCGGCCACCGCGACCGCTTCCAGCTCGGCCACGAACGCCTCGGCGTTCTCCGGGCGCTGCTCCGGCCGCTTGGCCAGACCCCGCCGGATGAGGGGGCGCACCGGCTCGGGGGCCTCGGTCTCCGGGACCGGGGCCTCGATGTGCTGGACGGCGAGCTCGGCGAAGCTCGTCCCGTCGTAGGGCTTGCGGCCGGTCAGGAACTCGAAGAAGGTCGCGGTCGCCGCGTACACGTCGGCCGTCGGCGAGGCCGGCTGACCCTGCCACTGCTCCGGCGCCATGTAGGCGGGGGTGCCCGCCACCCCGGGGGTGGTGCCGCGGCCCGCGGCGATCCCGAAGTCCACCAGCTTGGAGGAGCCGTCGGGCGCGACCAGCACGTTCTCCGGCTTGTAGTCCCGGTGCACCACGCCCGCCCGGTGGGCGGCGGCCAGCCCGAGCAGGGAGCCCTTGAGCACCACCAGCGCGGCCTCGGCCTCCGCCCGCCCCGACTCCCGCAGCACGGCGCGCAGCGAGATCCCGTCGACCAGCTCCATCACGATCGCGGCGCCGGACGGGGCCTCCACGTACTCGTACAGGCCCACCACGTACGGGGACACGAGCCCGCCCAGCAGCCGGGCCTCGGCGCGGAACTCCCGGATGAAGGCGGGGTCCTCGCGCATCCGTTCGCTGAGGTACTTCACCGCGACGGCCGTGCCGGTGGCGTCGTGGAGCGCGAGCACGACCCGGCCGCTGCCGCCCGCGCCGAGCTCGCGCACCTCGGTGTAACCGGGTACCGTCCAGCCGTTGCCCATCATGCGCCCCCGTCCGTGGCGTCACCGGCCGCCCGCGGGGCGGCCGGCCGGTCGTCCCCCGACCGGCCACCTGGAGGACGGCTTTTCCGCCACGGCCGGTTCCCAACCCCGCCGTGCGTCTCGGATCGTGGTCAGGCCGCGGCCGACACGGCGCCGATCATCGCGTGCAGCCGGTCGGCGGCGGCCCGCCCGAAGGACGGGTCGTTGATGTGGGTGTCGTAGTCGTAGAGCCGGGCCGCACTGCCCCGCAGGCCCTCGCGCAGCGCCGTGAACAGCGCCCCGTCCGCACGCGGGTCGTGGTACGGGCCGCCCGGCGCGCCGAGCGTGGACAGCCCGCGCAGCGGGACGCAGACCGCCGTCGGCCCGGTCGACGCGCGCAGCTTCGCGGCGACCCGCCGCCCCAGCTCCGCGCACTCCGACTCGGTCGTGCGGATCACCGTGATCGAGGGGTTGTGGACGCGGACCCGGCGGTAGCGGGCCCGCTCGGGCAGGGTCTCCAGCGGTCCGAACTTCACCATGTCCAGGGCGCCCAGGCTCACCACCTGGGGGACCCCGGCCCGCCCGGCCGCGCTGAGCCGGTCGGGGCCGGCCGTCAGGATGCCCCCGCACAGGTCGTCGGCGAGCTCGCTCAGGGTCAGGTCCAGCACCCCCGCGAACACCCGCTGCCCGGCGAGGGTCTCCAGGGTGCGGCCGCCCGTACCGCTGACGTGGAAGACCAGGACCTCGTACCCCAGCTCCTCCAGCCGCTCCCGGGCCGCGTCCACGCCGAGCGTGGTCACCCCCGCCATGCTCGCCGCCACCAGCGGCCGCGAGCCCGCGCCCAGCCGGGCCGGCCGGCTGCGGTCCAGCGCGGCGCGCGCGAAGCCCTTCGCCATCCCGGCGACGGCCTCGGCGGCGTTGGCCAGCACCGGGGCCGAGACGCTGTTGATCCCGGCGATGTCCACCACGCTGTACATCATGGTGATGTCCGCCGAGCCCACGTACGGGGACACGTCCCCGGACGCCATCGACGAGACCATCACCTTCGGCACGCCCAGGGGAAGCGCCCGCATCGCCCGGGTCGCGATGGAGGTGCCGCCGCTGCCCCCGATCGCGAGGACGCCGTGCAGCCGGCCCTCGGCGTGCAGGCGTAACAGGGTCGCCTCGGCGCCCCGGGCCATCGTGGTCACGGCCGCGCCCCGGTCGGCGGCCGCGCGCAGTTCCGACAGTTCCGTGCCCGCCGCCCGCGCCACCGCTTCGCGGGGCACGTCGGCGGGCACCCGGGGTTCTCCCATGATCCCCGTGTCCACCAGCACCACTTCGACGCCGGCGCGCAGCAGCCTCTCGCGCAGCCAGCCGTACTCGACACCCTTGGTGTCCAGGGTTCCCACCAGCACGACGTTCGTCATATGTGCAATGTCCATGCAGGTGGGGTTTGTTGGCAAGTAAAGGTCAGGTCAATCCGCCAATAGCATCAGCAACCGTTCCAGGAAGGGAATTTGACCGACAATCAGCTTGTTCCGTGCGATCGGGGGAGCGAACCAGTCCACCCGGTCCAGCTCCGGGAACTCCCGCTCGATCCCCGAGTGCGGGGGCCACTCCATCGTGAAGGTGCCCGGCACCGTCACCGCCGGATCGAGGTCCGCCTCCACCGCCCAGATGGTCACGAGCTTCCCGCTGCTCAGCCGTACCTCGCCCAGCGGCAGGTAGTCCCCCTCCGGCGGGGGGACCCCCAGTTCCTCCGTGAACTCCCGGCGGGCCGCGTCCCGGGGCGCCTCGTCCGGTCCGTACTCGCCCTTCGGGATCGCCCAGCCCCCGGCGTCCCGCCCGGCCCACAGCGGACCGCCCATGTGCCCGAGCAGCACCTCGACCCCGTGCCCCGCCGTCCGGCGGAACAACAGCAGGCCGGCGCTCCGCTTGTACCTCTTCGCGTCCGTCACGGGAGCCATACATGCCCCGCCGGAGCCCCGCCCAGTGATCCGCCGTACGGAATCAGCCACCGGAAGGGGGCCTTCAGTGTGCGTGCGGCCCCTCGCGGTGCACCGGCCCGTGGGCGTCCGCACAGTGCGGGTCCCCGCCGTCCGGGTCCTCGCCCGGCCGGCCCACCGACAGCAGGGCGTCCTGGACGTGGTCCACCTGGAGGGTGGTGTGCGTGATCCCGTACTCCTTCGCCAGCAGCAGCTCCAGCTCCCGGCGCACCGCGTGGCAGTCGCCCTCCTCCTCCACCAGCACGTGCGCGGAGAGCGCCGCCTGACCGGAGGTGATCGTCCAGATGTGCAGGTCGTGCACCTCGGTCACCGGGGCGTGGGCGACGAGCCGGTCGCCGACCGCGTCCGGGTCGACGTGCGCGGGCGCCGCCTCCAGGAAGATCCGGCCCGACTCGCGGACCAGCCCGTAGCCCGCCTTGACCATCAGCACCACCACCACGAGCGTGGCGATCGCGTCGGCCTGCACGAATCCCGTCGTGAGCACGATCAGACCGGACACGGCCGTCCCGATGAAGGCGAACAGGTCGTTCAGGATGTGCTGGTACGCGCCCTCCACGGCGAGCGAGGACCGGTTCGCCCGCGAGATGCACCAGGCCGCGGCCACGTTCACCACGATCCCGGCCAGCGCCGTCACCAGCACCACCCCGCCCTCCACCGGCGGCGGGTCCAGCAGCCGCTGCACGGCCTCGTACGCCAGCCAGGCGCCCAGCAGCAGCAGGGTCAGCCCGTTGGCCTGCGCGGAGAGTATCTCCGCCCGCTTGAGGCCGTACGTGAACCCGCCCCGCGCCGGCCGCGCCGCCAGCCGCATCGCGATCAGCGCGAGCACGATCGACACGGCGTCCGTCAGCATGTGCGCGGCGTCGGAGATCAGGGCCAGCGAATGGGCCATCACGCCGATGACCACCTCGACGGCCATGAAGCCGCCGATCAGGGCCAGCGCGATCGCCAGCCACCGGCGGTCGGCGTCCGGGTCCACACCGTGGCTGTGCCCGCCGGGACCGTGGCCGTGCCCGTCGTGCCCGTGCCCGGAGTGGTCCGTCCCGGCGTGCTCGTGCGCGTGGTCGTGGTCGTGCCGGCTCATGGCTTCCCCCGTTTGTTCGGTTTCCGACGCGTGAAGTGAAGCGCACCGCGACGCGATCGGCAAAGGCTGCAACGGGGACCGTTGTCATTCCCCATAAGAACGCTCTGACCTGCGGCGATGCCGCTTCTGCCGGTTGCGGCGGTTCATGGGAAAATCTGTCCATGGTCCAGCGGCCCGGTGCGGCGACCGCGCCCGAACTCGTCCTGGAAACCGCCATGGGCTCCACCGAGATGAGCCCGGGCCGGAGCTACCGCGTCGGCCGCGACCCCCTCTGCGAGATCTGCCTCGACGACGACCGCGTCTCCTGGCACCACGCCGTCCTGCGCCCCGAGGGCGACCACTGGACCCTGGAGGACGAGGGCAGCACCAACGGCACCTGGGCCGACGGCCACCGCGTCCACGAGTGGGCCGTCGGCCCCGGCAGCGAACTCCGCTTCGGCAGCGCCCAGGACGGCCCGCGCGCCCTCCTCAGCAGCCGTACGCCTCCCCGCGCCGCCGCCTCCCGCCCCTCCCGGGTCGCCGACCCGGCCACGACCGGAACCTTCCGCAGCCCCACCAGCATCCGGCCGCTGCCCGCCCGGACCACCGTCCGCATCGGCCGCGACCCCGGCAACGACCTCGTCGTCGACGACCTCGTCGTCTCCCGCAGGCACGCCGAACTGCGCGCCCTCGCCGACGGCACGTACGAGATCGCCGACCTCGGCAGCCACAACGGCACCTACCTCAACGGCGCCCCCGTCGGCACCGCCCCCGTCACCGAGGGCGACATCGTCGGCATCGGCCACTCCGCCTTCTGCCTCGTCGGCGACCAGCTCCAGGAGTACACCGACACCGGAGAGGTCTCCCTCGACGTCCAGGACCTCGCCGTGGCCGTCGACCACGGCCGCAAGACCCTCCTCGACCACGTCTCCTTCCCGGTCGGCGGCAGGTGCCTGCTCGCCGTCGTCGGCCCCAGCGGCGCCGGGAAGTCCACCCTCCTCGGTGCCCTCACCGGACTGCGCCCCGCCGACCACGGCACCGTCCTCTACGACGGCCGCGACCTCTACCGCGACTACGCCGAACTGCGCTCCCGCATCGGGCTCGTCCCCCAGGACGACATCCTGCACGCCCAGCTCACCGTCCGCCGCGCCCTCGCCTACGCCGCCGAACTGCGCTTCCCGCAGGACACCGGCAAGGCCGAACGGCTCGCCCGGGTCGACGAGGTCATCGGCGAACTCGGCCTCGGACAGCGCGCCGACCAGCCCATCCACAGCCTCTCCGGCGGCCAGCGCAAACGCGTCTCCGTCGCCCTCGAACTCCTGACGAAACCCTCGCTGCTCTTCCTCGACGAACCCACCTCCGGCCTCGACCCCGGCATGGACCGCTCCGTCATGCACATGCTGCGCGGCCTCGCCGACGACGGCCGCACCGTCATCGTCGTCACCCACAGCGTCCTCAGCCTCGACGTCTGCGACCGGCTCCTGGTCCTCGCCCCCGGCGGCCGCGTCGCCTGGTACGGGCCGCCCGGGGAGGCCCTCGGCTTCTTCGGCTTCGACGAGTGGCCCGAGGCCTTCGAGGCCTTCGAGAACCAGCGCGACCGCGACTGGGCCGGCCGGTACGCGGCCTCGCCCCAGCACCGTGCGTACGTGGCGGCCGCCGGCCGCCGCCCCCGGACCGGGGACCCCGCGGCCCCCGGCCCCGCCGGGTCCGCCGCCCCGCCGCCCCAGCCGCAGAGCCGGACCGCCCAGCTCTCCACCCTGGTCCGCCGCTACGCCACCGCCCTGAGCGCCGACCGGACCTTCCTCGCCATCATGGTCGCGCTGCCGTTCGTGATGGGCGCCATGGCCCGCGCCCTGGCCGGCAGCGCCCTCACCCAGGAGACCGCGATCAACGCCCTGCTCATCCTGTGCGTCGGCGGCGTGCTGACCGGGGCCGCCAACGCGGTCCGCGAACTCGTCAAGGAACGGGTCATCTACCAGCGCGAACGCGCCGTCGGGCTGTCCAGGTCCGCCTACCTGATGTCGAAGGTGGCCGTCCTCGGCGCGATCACCGTGGCCCAGGCCGTCGTCCTCACCCTCGTCGGCCTCTTCGGAGTGCGGCTCGGACCGCCCGGCTCCACCGGGGTCTTCCTGCCGCCCCTCGCCGAGATCACCCTGGCCGTCGCCCTGCTGTCCTTCACCGCCATGATGCTCGGCCTGCTGGTCTCCGCGCTGGTCAGGAAGGAGGAGGTCACCATGCCCCTGCTGGTCCTCCTCGCCATCGTGCAGGTGGTCTTCTGCGGGGCCCTGCTCCAGCTCGACGGGGTGCCGGTGATCGGACAGCTGGCCTGGCTGGTCCCCTCCCGCTGGGCGCTCGGCGCCATGGCCGGCACCATCGACCTCGGCCGGATCGTGCCCGGCCCCCTCGCCGACGACCCCCTCTTCGCGCACTCCGCCGGGGTCTGGCTGCTGGACGTCGGCATGCTGGCCGCCCTGTCCGTGCTGTTCGGAGTGCTCGTCGCCCGGCTGCTGCGGCGCCACGAGCCCGCCGTGATGCGGAAGTAGGCCCCGCCGATGACGGACGCCCCGGAGCCCGGCGCGGGCTTCCGCCCCACCCACGTGGTCCCCCAGGACGGGCTGCCCGCCTGGGAGGAGCCCGACGTCTCCCGGCCCACCACCGCCCTCGACCCCTTCCTTCCCGTGCGGCTGCTGTCCCGGCGCGGCGAGTGGGGGGAGGTGCTGTGCGCCAACGGCTGGTCCGCCTGGGTCGACGGACGGCTGCTCGTCGCGGTGCCCGGGCCCCCGCCGACCGCCGGCCGGCCCCTCGAACGGACCGAGGACCCCGGACCGCTCCTCACCCGCACCGCCGACACCCTCGACCGCTACCGGCGGGCCCTGCGCGACACCGTCCCCGGCACCGCCGACGACGGCTTCCGGCAGGCCGTACGCGGCCTGCGCGCCGGGATCGTCATCGACGGCGAGTCCGTATGGGTGTACGAGGAGGCGGCGGGACGGTGGCTGTACGCCGACGGGAGCCGCCCGACCACCTACGCCGTCGTCTCGGAACCGGGAGCCCCGCCGCCCGCGCCGGAGCCGGAGCCCCCGGAGCCGGACACCGGCGCGGCAGCCGTCGTACCGGAGACACCGCACGAGCCCACGCGCGTCGCGGACCGCCCCGACGGGGGAGGGAGCCGATGACGGACCCCGGACCCCCCGTCGGGCGGGCCCCGGAACTCACCGGCACGCGCTTCGCCGGCTACCTCGTCGGGGACGAGATCGGGCGGGGCGGGATGGCCGTCGTCTACCGCGCCCGGGACCTGCGCCTGGACCGGACCGTCGCACTGAAGCTGCTGTCCCCGCAGCTCGCCCGCAACGACACGTTCCGGCAGCGCTTCACCCACGAGTCGAGGGTCGCGGCCGCCATCGACCACCCGCACATCGTGCCCGTCTTCGAGGCCGGCGAGGCGGACGGCGTCCTCTACATCGCCATGCGCTACGTCGCCGGGAAGGACCTGCGGGCCCTGCTCGACCGCACGGGCCCGCTGCCCGTGGAGACGGCGGCCAGGATCGCCGGCCAGGTCGCCTCGGCGCTCGACGCCGCCCACGACCACGGCCTGGTCCACCGGGACGTGAAGCCCGGCAACGTCCTCGTCGCCGAGGGAACCGACAGCGAGCACCCCGAGCACGTCTACCTGACGGACTTCGGACTGACGAAGAAGTCCCTCTCGCTGACCGGGTTCACCAGCGTCGGACAGTTCGTCGGGACCCTGGACTACGTCGCGCCCGAGCAGATCGCCGGGAAGCCGGTCGACGGGCGCTGCGACGTCTACAGCCTCGGCTGCGTGGTCCACGAGATGCTCACCGGCGGCCCGCCGTTCCGGCGCGAGGACGACATGGCCCTGCTCTGGGCCCACCAGTACGACCCCCCGCCGCCCCCGAGCGAACGCCGCCCGGAACTCCCGGCGGCGGTGGACCAAGCAGTGGCCAAGGCCCTGGCGAAGCAGCCCGAGGAGCGGTGGGACACCTGCCTGGAGTTCACCGGCGCGCTGCGCCGGGCGGGGACCGGGGCCCCCGGGGAGCGTGCGGCACCGCCGGAAGCGGGCCCGCCGCCCCCGCCGCCGCGATGGGCACTGCCGGTGTTCCGGGCGCGGTGACGGCGGGGACCGGGATCAGTCCCCGGGAACCCGCCCCGGGTGGCGCAGGGGGCGGGCCAGGAGCGCACCGAGGAAGCCGGCCACCGCGCCCCACAGCAGCCCGAGGCCGGTCGTGCGCCAGAGGTACGGGGTGAGCTCGACCCGGCCGCCGAGCCCGGAGACGTCCCCGAGCCCCAGCAGCGACAGCCCGAACCGGGCGTGCACCCCGGCCAGCAGGCACACCGTCAGGGTGGCCAGCCCCAGCGCCACCGCCAGGTGCACCGCGTGCTGCCAGGGCCGGACCCGTGCCGGGGAGCGCACGGCGGCCAGCACGCCCGTGCCGAGCAGCGCCACCGCGGCCACCACGACCAGCCACCAGGCCCGCGCGTCGCGCTCCGCGAGCGAGGCCACGTCCACGGTGGACGGCACGGGGCCGCGCAGGGCCTGGTCCAGCAGCGGCGGCACCGGCAGCCCGAACGGCCCCTCGACCACGCCCCGCCAGGCACCGCCGAAGCCCGTGGTCAGGGCGAGCCAGGCCAGGTTCGGAAGTCCGAGCAGCAGCACCGCCAGGGTGCGGGCCGCGTGCCCCTGGGTGGCCGCCGCCACCAGGCCGACGCCGGCGCCGAGGACCACGTACGCCAGGAGCAGCACGGCCGTCGCGTGCGCGGCCGGCCGCACCGCCGTGTGGAAGCGGAGCAGGCCGGGCGGGAGCGGGGTGCGGCGGGAGACCAGCAGGGCGATCAGCAACAGGCCCAGGAACCACAGCAGTCCGCCGAGCAGGGTGGGCCCCGGCGCGGCCCGGAAGCCGACCGTCGGGGCGGAGTCGAGCAGTTCGCCGATCTCCCCGAGCGGCGAGTCGCCGGCGGACAGGCCGAAGGTCTGGCGGGCCGCCAGCGCGAACAGGGTGAGCAGCGCCAGCCACAGCACCGCCGACCGGCCCGCCCGGGCCAGCAGTTCACCGGCCCCGGCCACGGCACGGTGGCGCAGCGGGCGCAGGAAGAGCCACCCGGCGGTGAGCGCCCCGGCCAGGCTCACCGAGAGCGGCAGTACGGACAGGCTCGCGTCGGCACCCGCCAGGAATCCGGCGTCCCCGGAAACCTCGACCGAACCCCCGGCCGCCATCACGACGACCGCGGCGACCACCCGGGGGAACGCCCCGCCGGGCAGATCGCCGGCCCCGGCGCAGGCCAGCCCGGCCGCGGCCACCGCGGTCATCGCCGCGAAGCCCGCCACGACGGTGACGAGGGCGTCCCGCCAAGCCCCGGCGGAAGCGCGCGCCGAGGTGCGCGCGGAGGTACGGCTCACCTTGCCACGGTGGCACCCCCGGCTTGCGGACACCACCTGGACGGCGCACACAATGGTCGGCAAGAGTGCCGGGAACACCCGGAATTCCAGTGATTCACGCCATTCACGCCATTTCCCCGGATGCGTCCGCCTGGGAAGAGGAGCCCGTGACCACGCAACCCTCCGGCGAGCGGCCGCCAGAGCCGCCACGGTCGCTGAACCCGTCCCCGCCGTCCCCGCCGTCCCAGCCGTCCCCGCCGTCGTCCGGGCGCCCCACCGGCCCGCCCTCCGGTCCGCTCTCGGGCGGTGGCGCGGAACCCCCGCCGCCGCCTCCTCCCGGCGGGCCGGGCTCCGGGGAGCCGCCCCGGGGGCCCTGGTGGCGGTCGGTGCCCGGCCTGGCGACGATGGCCGTGGCGCTGGCCGCGGTGGTCACCCTGGTGGTGGTGCTCACCAGGCCCGGCGGTGGCGGTGGGACCACGCAGCGGGCCGCCGCCGAGGTGTTCCTCCAGCCGGCCGCCGAACCCGGGCGGGACCCCTTCACCGCGTCCAGCGCGGCGGAGCAGGCCACCCCGCCGCCCGAGAGCCCGTCCCGGGGCACCGCCGCACCCACCACGGCCCCGGGCACCCGCAGCGTCAGCGGCGCCTCGCCCGGGCTGTACGGCGGCACCCAGGACATCGCCAGCTGCGACGTGGAGCGGCAGATCACCGCCCTGACCTCGCAGCCCGCCAGGAACGCCGCCTTCGCCGCGGCCCTCGGCATCCGGCCGGAGGCCGTCCCGGGCCACCTGCGCTCCCTCACCCCGGTGCAGCTGCGGATCGACACCCGGGTCACCAACCACGGGTACCGGGACGGCCGGGCCACGCCCTACCAGGCCGTGCTCCAGGCGGGGACGGCCGTGCTGGTCGACGACCGGGGGGTGCCGAGGGTGCGCTGCGCCTGCGGGAACCCGCTGGGCCCGCCGGTGGCGCTGAAGGCCGATCCGAAGCGCTTCGGCCGGCCCTGGTCCTCGTACCGGCCGGCCGAGGTGGTGGTCGTCGCGCCGTCGGTGACGGTCGTGCACACGTTCGTCATCTACGACCACCGCGACCGGCGCTGGCTGGAACGCGACCGCGGTCCCGTCCCCGAGCGCGACCGGCCCGTCGCGCCGCCCGTCGGCCCGCCCGTCGTCTCCCCTCCGGTGGTGTCGCCCCCGGTCGTCTCCCCGACGGCGGGCCCGACGCCGCCGACGTCCCCGCCGACGTCCCCGACGGCCTCTCCGACGGAGGTCGCGCCCCCGGTGGCCCCGACGCCGACCGTCTCCGAGCCGGAGGTCCTTCCCCCGCCGCTCGTGGTCACGCCGTCGGAGCCGTCTCCCCGCCCGAGCCGGACCGGACCCCCGAAGGCCACCCCGAAGCCCCCGACGCCCACCCCGGCCGCGACGCCGACCGGCGCGGGGACCCCGGCCGGTACCGGCCCCCCGAAGGACGGGGGCACGCCCACCGCCACGCGGTCCGCGCGCCCGCCGGCCCTGACCGGCGACCGGACGACCGCCCCGCCGTCCGGGTCCAGCCCCTCGCCCGCCACGCCCGGGCGGACCACCTGACCGCCCCCGCGCACATGCCGAGCCAGGGGGAACAGTGAGACCCTGGCTGCATGGACCAGCGGGGACGGACCCCGGAGGTCGACTGGCCCGCGCGGCCCGACCTGAGCCTCGCGCTCAACCGGATGGGCACCTTCGACTGGGACCTCGACAGCGGACGCCTGTACTTGGACGCCACCGCCCTCGAGGTCCTGGAGCTGAGCCCGGAGCAGTTCGACGGGACCCCCGCCGGACTGCGCCGGCGCGTCGTGGACGGCGACGGCGAACGGCTGGACGGCCGGGTGGAGCGGGCGCTGACGGACGGCCGCAGCCACTACGGGGCGTACTTCCGCACCCTGCGCGCGCAGGGGACGCCCGGCTGGACCCACCTCCAGGGGCACATCCTGCGGGATCCGCACGGGCGCGCGTACCGGGTCATCGGGATCCTCCGCGACGCCGACCAGGACCCGGGGGAGCCCGGCGCCACGGGGGAGCGGGACGAGGGACGGCGCCGGATGACCGGGGTCGTCGAGCGGACCACCGCGATCCTCGCGCACGCCCGCACCGTGAACGACGTGACCGACGTCCTCAAGGACCCCGAGGCCCTCGGCCACCTCGGCGCCGTCAGCGTCATGCTGGGCATCGTCGACGGCGGCCGGATCCACCTGGTCGCGGAGGGCCAGCTCGGCTCGTACGTGCCCGAGATCGAGTACACCCGCATCGACGCGGAGTTCCCGATGAGCGAGGCCGTACGGACCATGCAGCCGGTCTTCCTCGCGTCGCGCGAGGAGTTCCGGCGGCGCTACCCGCTGCTGTGGCCGTACATCGAACCGCTGGCCGTGGGCAGCGGGGTCTACCTGCCGCTGATCGCACAGGGCCGGCCGGTCGGCGCGCTCGGACTGCTGTACACCCGCGACGGGGACTTCGACGCGGAGGAGCGCAACCTGCTGGTGGCGCTCGGCAGCGGGATCGCGCAGGGACTCCAGCGCGCGATGCTCTTCGAGCAGGAGCACGACCTCGCCGAGGGCCTCCAGCGGGCCATGCTGCCCCGGACGATCCCGGAGGTGCCGGGCGCGGTGATCGCCGTGCGCTACCGGGCGGCCCGGGTCGGGCGGGACATCGGCGGCGACTGGTACGACGTCGTCCCCCTCGGCGAAGGGCGGGTCGGGGTGACGATCGGCGACGTCGAGGGCCACGACACGGACGCCGCGGCCGTGATGGGACAGCTGCGGATCGTGCTCCGCGCCTACGTACTGGAGGGCCACACCCCCGGCACGGCACTGGCGAGGGCCTCAGCCTTCCTCCGCGACCTGGCCACGGAGCGCTTCGCCACCTGTACCTACGCCGAACTGGACCTGAACACCGGGATGCTGCACATCGTGCGGGCCGGCCACCTCGACCCGGTCGTGCGGCGCGGGGACGGCAGCTGCCACCGGATCCAGGTGGTGGGCGGGCTCCCGCTGGGCCTGCCCCCGCGCGAGCAGCCGGGCAGCGGCTCCGGCTATCCCGTCACCACCCTCGAACTGCACCCCGGCGACACCCTGTTGCTGTGCACCGACGGCCTCGTCGACCGGCCCGGCGGCGACTCCGAGACCGGGATGCGGGAGTTCCTGGAGGCCGCCGAGCGCGGCCCGGCCGACGTCGAGGAACTCGCCGACGTGCTGTGCGACCTCGTCGGGGACGCGGGCGGCGGGGACGACATGGCCCTGCTCCTGCTGCGCCGCCGCGGCACCCCCGCGCCGCGCGGCGGCGGGCCGCTGCGCCAGCGCCTGGAACCGGGCGACGCGGACGGGCCGGCGATGGCCCGGCACCTGATCCGGGCGGCGGTGGCCGCCTGGGGTGCCCGGGAGCGGGCCGACGAGATCGAGCTGGCCGCGGACGAGCTGATGACCAACGCCCTCGTCCACACCGACGGCGGCGGGCAGGTCGCCCTGCGGCTGACGGCCGCGGGCCGGATCCGGATCGAGGTCGAGGACAGCAGCAGCGCCCTGCCCCGCCGCCGGGAGGCCGACGACTGGGCGGTGTCGGGCCGGGGCCTGCTGCTGGTCGAACGGCTCGCGGACGCCTGGGGCGTGGAGCCCCGGGGCGTCGGCAAGTGCGTGTGGTGCGAGTTCGCCGTGCCCGTCCCGGCCGACACCCGCTAGCGGGTGTCAGGCGGCCGCCGTGACCACCGTCAGGTCGCTGACGGCGCCGAACGCCGAGGCGCCGCCGAGGCGCTCGGGGGTCTGGGCGCGCGCGTACGGTGAAGACCCCCCCCACGGGACGTGCGAAAGAGCGGTCGTGCACGGAAAACCGGCTTGTCGGAGGCCGGTCCGGGCAGTCGAGCATGTGTCAGTGCCGCGTCCGGCGTCCAAACCGTCCGTCCCCGCCAGCCGTTGCCGGCCACCCGGCCGCCCGGTGTCCTAGAGGGGGACCAGCGTGATTTCGGTGGCCTTCACGCTCGTCCAGACCGGAGCGCCGTCGGCCACGCCGAGTTCGGCGGCCGCCTCCGGGGTGATCTCCGCGACCAGGTCGGGCGCCTCGGCCGAGCCGATGAGCACGCGCAGCCGGCTGCCGGCCGCGGTGACCTCCCGTACGGTGCCCGGCCAGACGTTGCGGGGGCTGCCGCCCGGGCGGTCCCGGTGCAGCGACACCGCTTCGGGGGCGATGATCGCCAGGGCCTGCGCCCCCTCCGGCAGGGTCTCCGCCACCACCAGCCGGCTGCCGCCCGCGAGCACGAGCCCGTCGGCGGAGGCGGTGCCGGGCCAGGCGTTGCGGCCCAGCATGCGGGCCACCCACGGCGAGCGCGGGTGCCGGGTGACCTCGGCGGGCGGCGCGTCCTGGAGGGTGCGTCCGTCGGCCAGTACGAGGACCCGGTCGGCCAGCGACACCGCCTCGACGGGGTCGTGCGTGACGATCAGGCAGACCCCGCCGAAGCCCGAAAGGTGCCCGCGCAGGGTGTGCCGCACGCGGGCCCGGGTCGTCTGGTCGAGGGCGGCGAGGGGCTCGTCGAGCAGCAGCAGCCGGGGCCGGGCGGCCAGCGCCCGGGCCAGCGCCACCCGCTGGGCCTGCCCGCCCGACAGCTGCCCGGGCCGGCGCTGCGCGAGGTGGCCCACCCCGAGCCGGTCCAGCCACAGCTGCGCCTCGCGGCGGGCCTCGGCGCGCGGGACCCGGCGGGCGCGCAGCCCGTACGCGGTGTTGGCCAGGGCGCTCAGGTGCGGGAACAGTGCCCCGTCCTGCGGGACCCAGGCCACCTGCCGCTGGTGCGGGGGCAGCGCGGTGACGTCGGTGTCCCCGAGCCGCAGTGCGGCGCGGGCCCGCGGGGTCAGGCCGAGCAGGGCGCGCAGCAGGGTGGTCTTCCCGGCGCCGTTCTCGCCCACCACGGCGATAGTGGTGCCGGGTGCGGCGTCGAGGGTGAGCTCGGTGAAGCCGGTGACCTCGGCGTGCAGGGGCCAGCGGCCGCCGTCGGCCGGGGCGGGGACCTCCGCGCCGGCGGCGGTGGCGGGCGCTTCCGGCTCCGCGGCCTTCGCCGCCCCGGGGTCCTTGGCCGCGACGGGCGTGCCGGTCCACCGGCCGCGCAGGGCGATGAGCACGCCCATGGCGATGGCGAGCAGCAGCAGCGAGACCGAGGTGGCCGCCTCCGGCCGGTCCTGGAGCAGCAGGTAGACCTGGAGGGGCAGGGTCTGGGTGGTGCCCGGCAGGTTGCCGGCGAAGGTGATGGTCGCGCCGAACTCGCCGAGCGCACGGGCCCAGGTGAGCGCGGCGCCCGCTATCAGGCCCGGGGCGACCATGGGCATGGTGACCGTGAAGAACACCCGGACCGGGGAGGCGCCGAGGGACGCGGCGGTCTCCTCATAGCTCTGCTTCAGCCCGCCCAGCGCCCCCTCCAGGCTGATCACCAGGAAGGGCATGGCCACGAAGGTGGCCGCGACGACCGCCCCGGAGGTGTGGAAGGGGAGCGTGACGCCGAAGGTGTCCTCCAGCCACGGCCCGAGGAGTCCGCGCCGTCCGAAGCCGAGCAGCAGCGCGACGCCCCCGACGGTCGGCGGCAGCACCATCGGCAGCAGCACCAGGGAGCGGACGAAGGCCTTGCCCCTGAACTCGACCCGGGCCAGCAGCCAGGCGAGCGGCACGCCGAGGAGCAGCGAGAGGCCGAGTGCCCACAGGGACACCAGCAGCGAGAGCCTGAGGGCCGTGACCACACCGGGACTGGTGAGGTGGGCGCCGAGTTCGCCCCACTGCGTACGGGTGAGGATGCCGATCAGCGGCAGCAGCAGGAACGCGACGGCGAGCAGCGCGGGGAGCGCCAGCGTCACGGGGGGCCGGGTACGGGTGCGGAGTCTGCTCATGGGGTGATGGGGGTTCCTGGTCGGGGCCGGGGAGCGGTCCTTGCGGAGGGTGCGTCCGGCGCGGGCGCCGGACGCACCGAAAGGGGCCGCCCGTCCCCCCGGACCGGGCAGCCCCTTCGCGGCGGTGTCGGCTAGGCCTTCTGGAAGCCCGCGTCCTGGAGGATCTTCTGCGCCTCGGGGCTGCTCAGCCAGGTGACGAACGCGGCGGCGGCCTCGGCGTTCTTGGAACCCTTCAGGGTGGCGGCCGGGTAGGACGCGACGGCGTTCTGCTCGTCCGGGATGTCCACGGAGACGACCTTGTCACCGGACTTGATCGTGTCCGTCTTGTAGACGAGGCCGGCGTCGGCCTCGCCCAGCTCGACCTTGCTCAGGACGGCGCGGACGTTGGGCTCCTGGGAGACCGGCTTCACCTCGATCTTCTGGGCGTCGAGGATCTGCTTGCTGTAGCGGCCGACCGGGACCTCGGGCGCCGCGAGGACGACCTTGATCTTCGAGTCGGCGAGGTCCTTGAGCTCGTCGACCTTGAAGGGGTTGTCCTTGCCGGTGGCGATGACCAGGCGGTTCTTCGCGATGACCGTGGGGTTGTTGGTCTCGGCCTTCAGGCCGTCCATGGTCTTGGTGTCGGCGGTGACCAGCGCGTCGGCCGGGGCGCCCTGCTTGACCTGGGCGGCGAGCTCCTGGGAACCGGCGAAGGAGATGGTCACCTTGGTGCCGGGGTGGGACTTCTCGTAGGCGGCCTTCGCCGTGTTGAACACGTCGGTGAGGGAGGACGCGGCGAGCACGGTGAGGTTCGCGCCCTTGGCCTCGGCGGAGGCGGGGGCCGACGCGGACGGCGAGGCGGCCCCGTCGGCCTTCTTCTCGTCGTTGCCGCCGCCGCAGGCGGACAGCGGTACGAGCAGCGCGGCGGTGAGCGCGGCGGCGGCGATGCGGCGGTTGTTCGGGGTGGCGGACATGAGCGGGTGCTCCTCGGTCGGGTCGGCGGCCGGCCGGGTGCCGGAGCCGCGCGGTGGTGACCCGCGCCGGTGACGGGCGGAGCGGGTGGGGACGGGCGGGTGGGGGCGAGCGGGAGGTCTGGGTGGTCCGGGTCCGGATCCGGTTTCGGGGGCCGGCTCAGGCGCGGTCGATGTGCACGCTGGTCGACTTCACGCGGGCGGTGGCCTGCATGCCGACCTCCAGCCCGAGTTCGTCGACGGCCTCGCGGGTGAGCAGGGAGACCAGGCGGTGGGGACCTGCCTGGATCTCGACCTGGGCGGCCACGTCGCCGAGCTTGACGGCCGTGACGATGCCGGGGAAGGCGTTGCGCGCGGAGGTGTACGGCTCGCCGTCCTCGTTGTGGGCGCCCTGCCCCACCTCGACGGAGAAGGCCGCCAGGTCGCGGCCGTTGATCAGGCGACGGCCGCCCTCGTCGCGATGGGTCGCGACCCGGCCGGCGTCGGCCCAGCGGCGCGCGGTGTCCGGGCTCACGCCCAGCAGACGCGCCGCCTGCCCGATGGTGTAGGACTGCATGCGCGACAAGGTAGGGGCTCGGAAGCCGCATGTGCAATTCGTTTGGCGCGATCTCTATCGCAGATGCCATGGCCCTTGTGGTATCCGCCAAAAACCGTTCCGCTCGGGGGCCGCCGGATCGCTAGAGTCGGGCCATGACTGACGGTACGAGGACCACGGCTACGGGGACGGCCCCGCTGGAGGCGGGGACCGCACGGGTTGACGCCTGGATCTGGTCGGTCCGGCTCACCAAGACCCGGTCCGTGGCGGCGACGGCCTGCCGGGCGGGCCACGTGAAGGTCAACGGCGAACGGGCCAAGCCGGCGCAGCAGGTGCGGGCGGGCGACGAGGTGCGGCTCTTCCACGCGGGGCGTGAGCGGATCGTCGTGGTCCGGCGCCCGGTGACGAAGCGGGTCGGACCGCCGGTCGCCGCCGAGTGCTACGTGGACAACAGCCCGCCGCCGCCGACCCCGGTGGAGGCGGCGGTGGTCGGCATCCGCGACCGGGGGGCTGGCCGCCCGACGAAGCGGGACCGTCGGGAGATGGAGCACCTCCGGGGGCACTAGGCCCCGGGGTCCGGGCCGTACCCCGGCGCCCGCGGGTGGTTGGCCGCTGCGCGGAGCGGGTCCCCTACCCGCCCTTCCACCGTTCCCAGGGGCTCCGCCCCTGACCCGATACGGCGCTACCGCGCCCGCGCCTCAAACGCCGGCGGGGCTGATTCAGCCTCGCCGGCGTTTGAGGCGCGGGGGTCTGGGGGCGGAGCCCCCAGGGAACGGGCGAAGGGCGGGTAGGGGACCTC